>JBNKZR010000229.1:0-11850 GCA_050301735.1 Polyangiaceae bacterium
TCACCGATGGCCGCAAAGCAGCCCGTGGAATCGACGAGTACCTGGCGGGCTCGAGCGAGCTGCCCACCGCACGCTCGGCGGGCGTGCTGCGCTGAGCTCCAGAGATTGACACAGCCGGGCGCCCGAGGGTCGGCAAGACGTCCCCTTCCGGGCGCTCACGCGCTGCAACTCGAATCGAAGCCGAAAGCACCCGGTCAGCGGCTCGACAAGCCCGACTCGATGTCCCCCCGGACCCGGTCCATCAGGTCGCGAATGCGGGGGCGGCTGTACGTCGTGACGTCGATGGGCGCGTGGATGCTCACGGCTACCGTCTTGCCGCGATTGACGACGGTATTCCCCGAGCGCAGCACGTCGATAGTGCCGTCGATGCTGACCGGCAAGATGGGAACCCCGGCGTCCAAAGCGAGATAGAAGCCCCCAGTCTTGAACTCTCCCAAATGGCCGGTCTTCGAACGCGTGCCTTCGGGCGCAATCCAGATACTCAGCCCATCCGCCGCTATGCGTTGCTTCGCGACACGCATGCTCTCGAGTGCCCGACGGCGGTTGGAGCGGTCCAGTTCGACGAAGCCCGAGTCCAGCATCGCTCGACCGAAGATCGGGATACGGAACAGTTCGGTCTTGGCGATCATGCGGACCCGGATGCCGAGAGCCTGGAACATCACGGGTATGTCGTAGTGCGACTGGTGATTGCTCATCACCACGTAGTTCTTCGACCGGTCCACGTGCTGGCGACCGAGGATCTGTAGGGTCATGCCCGCTTGATCCAGTAGGTTACGCGACCACGAATCCAAGCGACCGTCACACAGGACGTAGTTGGTCCTGCCCACGACGGCATCGACGATGGTGGGAACGCTGATCTTGGCCGTCTCGTACGCGGCTCTGGCCAACACACCGGCGGAAAACATGGCCGGCACAGAAGCATGTCCCGGTTTTCGCGCCAAGCGGTGCAAGACCCGTTGGCGGCGCGAGGCGGACTCGGGGCCGAAACCCCTGCCGAGAAGGCGGTGGGCGTGTTAGAGCGGCTCTTGGATATCCGCCAAACGACAGGGAGAAAAATGCGAGTCGCTTGCCACCAGTGCTCCGCCAATCTGGTCATCAACGAGACGCAACTCGAACTCGGGGTCGTGCGCACGGAGTGCGTCGAGTGCCAAACCCGGCTCTTCGTCGATCAGAGCGGCCGTGTCTACGCTACGGAAGCCGAACTCGCGGAAGCGAACGACCTAGCTCTGGACCCCGACGACGAGCCGTCGGACGCCTACGCGACGATCCCCCTGCCGTCCTTGAGCGAACTGGGCCTCAATCTAGGCCCCAGAGCACCAAGAATGACCACGGAGGTGTCCCGCGATTCCGGCAGCCCCCCGGACATCTCCGTCGCGACAGCGGACTTGGACGCGGATGACGACCAGGTCCCTCTGGCGTCAGGGGCCGCTGCCGGCACCGCGTCGAACACGGAAACGAATCGCGGCACGGTGCCTCCCAGCCGACGGGGTGCGCCACTTGGCGGCCGCTTCAACTTGCCCCTGCCCATGGCCTTGCCCCCAGTGACTCGACACGGCTGGATGGTGTTCGCGGGCCTGGCGCTGGGAGGGCTGCTCTTGGGCGCCGTGCTTTCTAGCGGGGGTTCCGGCGCAGACACCCCCTTCGACCGCGAGGTGGGCCTTCGCATGTTGGACGAAGGAACCAAGCAGGCCAGCGCGTGCCTGGAGGGCGAGACCACGAGTCTGGAGGGCGCGCTCGCGCTCCGCTTCGCCCCGAGCGGCGAAGCGGAGAGTCTGGAGCTGTCGGGGCCCGTTGCCGAGAGCCCCGCCAAAGAGTGCATCGAAGACGCTCTGACGGCACTTGAAGTGCCTGCGTTCAGCGGGCCCGCGGTCATCGTCAAGCGCCGATTCGCGAACCGCTGAGCTTGGACGACCCATGCCTCTGCGCGGAACGTCGCTGCAGGGGCTCAGTTCGAGCCTGGGACCTCTTCCGCAGCTGGCGGCGAGCGCGGTTCATGCTCAAGGCACGATGTGAACGATGGTGCCCTTGTCCAACGTCTCACCAGCGTTCGCGCCGTGCCAACCTTCCGGCACGTCCGGGGCGCTCCAATTGAACAGATAGCGAGCATCGATGGGCGCCATGTTGATGCATCCGTGCGAACGTGGACGGCCGAAATCGTCGTGCCAATAGGCGGCATGCAGCGCGTACCCACCTTTGAAGTACATCACCCACGGAACGTCCCGTAGCTCGAACTCGCTGTCGGCGACGTTCGAGTCCATGGTTGTGGTGACGTGCTTCTGATAGATGCGAAACGTTCCTTGAGGAGTGCTCATCGTCGTCTTGGGATCTCCAACGCCGTCGCGCCCGGTCGAAACCAGCGTCGCGTAGACCGGCGTCGCGCCTTCCCACAAGACCAGAGTCTGACTCAGCAGGGACACTTGGATCCAACGACGCTGCTTGCTCGCGAACCAAGGCAGGTCTCGCGGCTTGACCGCAGTCCTCAGATCATCGCTTCTGAGCCAGCGACCATCTCGCGCCTGAACCATTCGTACCCCACCGATGCGTTGCACACGGCCGCTCAGCGGGATGAATTCGCGGAACTTCAAGTGTGGGCCGCGCTCCAATCTGCCCCCTTCGAGAGTCCAGTAGCTGGCCCCCGCCTTGTTGGCGAAGCCCACAGGCAGACCGTTGTCGCCTAGGTGGTAGCCGTGAAAGGGCGAGCCCGAATCGGCTTTGATCTTGTCGGCGGGGACCAAACGAGCGTCCGTCGTGATCGCAAAACGGCGTGTGAACTCGCCGTCTTTGGCGACGAAACTACCGATCAGGGATAGCCCGGCGTGGCGTTTGGAGCGCCCTGCGATGTCGGCATAGCTCGGCGCTTTGAATGCCGAAATGTTTGGGATCTTGCGCTTCGACTCGTCCAGCCACCAGGGAGGTTCGTCCTGTCCTTCACCCTTGCCACCGTAGCGCTCGCTCATGTCCTGAGGTTTGGCGCTCTCAGGAATCGCTCCTACCGCCACACCGCGTTCGTCCAGAGGAACGTCGTTCGCCCCCACTGCCAGCGCATCCCACTCGTCAGAGAGCTTCTTCCAGCTGCGCAGATGACGTTCGAGGCGCATCTCTCGGTCGAACTGCTGCTTCTTGCTGGGGACCCTGAGGTAGTTCGGAGCGACCGCCCTGAGGAAGCCGTAGGCGTACGGCATCGGCTTGCTGCGGTCGGGGCCAACGTTGATGGCCCGCGCGACCGGATGCGAGAGGTCGACCGTCGCTTCGCGTTCCGCGCAGACGAAGCCAAGCGGCCGCACGTGATACCACCCCGCGGGGCAACCCTCGTTCGATACCGGCTGCTCCGATCGAGGGATGCGGGTTCCAACCCGCAGGTACCCGACACGCTCCGAGTCGTCGCTGGGCTTCGAGTAGACCGGCGTGTTCATCGTTATCGGCGCCAGCACGGGCGCGTCAGCTGGCACCACGGGCAACGCCTCGAGCGGGTCCAGATCCAGCTCTTCATGCAGCATCTTTGCAGAATTACCTTCCGGCTGATGGGCATCCTCCACCTGCCCACAGGCCCCGAGAAGGCAAAAAGATGCCGGCCAGAGAAGCGACGACCGCAGCAAACGCACGAGCATGTTCCGGCCATGCCAGCTCTGACGGATTCGGCCCAGAATTCAGCTGAACCGCTGCCCGAGGCCGATGGAAAGCCGTCCTGGGACCCCCTACAGTCCGGAGTCCTCTACAATGCAGACCCCGGTCTAGCGGCGGCGCTCGAATTGCGAGCTTGGACTGCTTCGCAGAAACAACCGTGAAACTGATGGGGTGGCTGCCTGAACGAGCCCTCCAAAGCCACGTCTCAGGCTTGCAGAACGCCCCTCAAAACGACAAACATGCGGGCCCCACCGGCCAGAACAACCTCAGAACCGACGGAAGCTCATGTCTAACAAAGACACCCTCACCATCACCGACAATCGCACCGGCAAGACCTACGAAATCGACATCACCGACGACACGATCCGCGCGATGGATTTACGCCAGATCAAAGTCAACGAGGGTGACTTCGGAATGATGACCTACGATCCCGCGTTCACGAACACGGCTTCGTGTCGCTCAGCGATCACTTACATCGACGGCGAGAAAGGCATCCTGCGCCACCGCGGCTATCCCATCGAGCAATTGGCGGAGAAGGCCTCGTACCTCGAGACCGCCTACCTGCTACTGAACGGAGAGCTCCCCAATCGTGACCAGCTGTCGCAGTTCGCCGACGACGTGAAGATGCACACCTTCGTGCACGAGAACGTCCGTAGCTTCATCAACGGCTTCCGCTACGACGCCCACCCGATGGGCATGCTCGTCGGCACCGTGGCGGCGCTGAGTACGTTCTACCCGGAGGCGATGGACATCCACGACAAGGAGAACCGTCGCCTGCAGATGGTGCGCCTGTTGGCGAAGATGCCCACCATCGCAGCGTGGAGCTACCGTCACTCTCAAGGCAAGCCGTTCGTCTACCCCGACAACGAGCTGAGCTATACCGAGAACTTCCTGGCGATGATGAAGCGCGTGGGTGACAACAAGTACGTCACCGATCCCGACATCGTTCGTGCCCTCTACGTCCTGTTCATCCTGCACGCCGATCACGAGCAGAACTGTTCGACGAATACGATGCGCGCCGTGGGCAGTTCCCATGCAGACCCGTATTCTGCCGTCGCAGCCGCCGCTGCGGCGCTCTACGGACCACTCCACGGCGGGGCCAATTCCGCGGTCCTGAAGATGCTGCGTCAGATTGGTTCCGTGGACAATGTGCCCGCCTTCATTCAGGAGGTCAAAGAAGGCACCGGTGGTCGCCTGATGGGCTTCGGTCACCGCGTCTACAAGAACTACGACCCGCGTGCGAAAGTCATCAAGAAGCTCGCGGACCGCGTTTTCGACATCGTCGGCTCCAAAAACCCACTGCTGAAAGTCGCGCTCGAGCTGGAGAAGATCGCTCTCGACGACGATTACTTCGTCCAACGCAAGCTGTACCCGAACGTCGACTTCTACTCGGGGTTGATCTACGAGGTTCTCGACATCCCGGTGGACATGTTCACCGTGCTCTTCGCCATTCCGCGCACCGCTGGCTGGTTGGCGCAGTGGGAGGAGATGCTGCTGGACAAGGAACAGCGCATCGCGCGGCCGCGGCAGATATACACCGGCGAGGTCCACCGCGACGTCCCGCCGCGCGACGAACGTTGATGAATTGGCGCGATGCGGTGAGCCGGACTCGGCTCACCGGTCGTGCCTCGCTCCGGTGTGCGTCGAGTCCCGCTCCCACATGACCCAAGCACCCGCCACAGAGTTTGACTGCGTGCTTGGCGGCAGTAGTCTTAGCTCATGACCAGCCCGCGGGACCTCATGGCACGACTGCGAGCAACGCTCGAAGCTCGAGCCGACGACGCGCGCGCCATCGACGCTATCTATCGCTTCGAGCTGGACGGGGAGCAAGGGGGTAGCTGGGTCGTGTCGCTGCGCGACCCAGTGGCTGTCACTGAGTCCGACGGCCCCGCCGAATGCGTCATCGGCTTGAGCGCAAAGGACTTCGTGGAACTGTTCGAGGGAAAGGTCAACGGTCAGCAGCTCTTCTTCGCGGGCAAGTTGCGCATCGATGGCGACATGCAATTGGCGCTCAAGCTCCAACATCTGACCCGGCTGATGCAGAACTGAGCATCGCCGCTCCCGACTCTTCTCCAATCGATGCCGAAAATCGTTCACTTCTTGGGTCCGGAGGGCACGTTTGCTCACGCTGCAGCGTTGAGCGCCTTTGGCGCGGACGCCGAACTTCGACCGGGTCGTAGCGTGTTGGACGTGTTCGAGACCGTCGCCTCGAGCTCGACGGACTTGGGTGTGGTGCCAATCGAGAATTCAATCGAGGGCAGCGTCAGCCTCACGCTGGAAGCACTCGCAGAGAGCCCCTTGCGAGTCACTGGTGAGATCATCGTCGAGGTGGAGCAGTGCCTTCTGAGCAACGGCAGCCTGTCGAGTGTCGAGCATGTACTTTCTCACCCACATGCGTTGGCTCAGTGCAAGAAGTGGTTGCGCGAGCACTTGCCCAACGCGCACCTCGCCACGACTCCATCGACCGCAGCAGCGGCATACGCGGTCAAGCCGAATCCGAACGAAGCAGCGATCGCGAGCGCACTGGCGGGCAAACTTGCTGGTCTGCAAGTCTTGGCGTCCGGGATCCAAGACAGGGCACACAACGCTACGCGCTTCATCGTCCTCGGCCACGACCTGCCGGATGCTACCGGTAGCGACAAGACGAGCATCTTGTTCGACGCGCCTCACGAACGGGGCGCTCTATATCGGGCACTCGGTGTCTTCGACCGCCACGACATCAACCTGTCGCGAATCGAGTCACGACCCATGCCCGGCGAGATGTGGCACTACGTCTTCTACGCTGATCTGGAAGGGCACTACCAGGACGCGAACATCTCCCAAGCGCTCGAAGAGTTGGCACGAGCGAAGCATTCCGTGCGCGTCTTGGGCAGCTATCCGCGCGCAACCTGACGCCGCACTGGCGCGCAACCCAGCGGTCACACACCGCGCGCAACCTACTGGGGGCAGTGACGGGCATAGTCCTGGTGGGACTCCTCGCAACGGCGTTTTCCGTCGTGACACTTCGAGCTCAGCGAGCCAGTGCCAGCGATCTCGCAGATGCGCCGGGAAAGGTCGCACACCGCGTCTCGAAAACGTTCGGCAGAATCACAATCAGGGGTCGAAGCCTGCAGCGCTTCCGTCAGTTGCTCGCTGAAGCCGCCGAGCTCCAACAGCAAATCGTCGACCCCCGCCTCGATGTGCAGCTCCGCAGCTCGGCCTTCGCCCCCAGCCGCAGACTCTGCCGCCTCTTCGTCAGCGGCTGCGCCGTCCGCGGCACGAGTGGCGGGAGCCGGCTCTGCCGCTGGCGCGCTCGGGGGTGGTTGAGCAGCATCCGACGGAGACTGCTCAGCGGGAGTGGCCTCCTGCTGGCTCGGCTCAGGGCTCTGCGGCGCCTCAGCCTCCGGCACCGAGGCGCCACACGAAGTGACCACCACGGCCAAAACGATACCCGACCAACGCTCTCTCATCGTCCCTCCAGACTTCGCTCCATCAAATCTTGATTCATCACCAGAGCGCGATGGTAACTGGTGACCGCTTGCTCTTTCTCGCCCAACAGCTCGTGGGCTCGCCCTGCAGCCACCAGCAGATTGGCCGCCGGCACGCTGGGTTCGGGTTGAACGGGCAGGACCCGCCTCACCCACTCGAGAGCAGCCTGAGCATTGCCGCCTTCGAGCTCGAGCTCCGCGAGTCGTGCTCCCAGATCCAGCCGCACCCAATCGCTGCCAGGCGCGCTCGAAGGCAGCGCCTGATAGGCATCGCGTAGCGCCTCCACGGCGCGCTCGCGCTGTGGAGCACTCTTGGCCTCATCCGCGGCCCGGTGAGCCTCACGAGCACGCTCGATCCAGGCGCGCTCCACTTGCGAGCTCCCAGACGGACTCAACCGGTCTTCTGCGTCCTGCTGACTACAGGCTACCGCCCCTAGGCCAATGGCCAGACAAAGCACCGCGCGGGGCAGGCAGCCCGTATTGCCAAACGCAACGCTGCTTCGTCGGCGGAGGCTCATCGATACCTGGCCTCCAGCGAAGCGTAAACCTGCTGACGGTACTGCCCCATCTCCTCCTCGAATGCAGCGCGTTCCGCCTGGCTCGGCGCGTTCAACAGGCGGGCCTGCGCTTCCAGGAGGTCTCGGGACGGAACGGGCAGCTCCACGGCGAGTTGGGCCGAAGAAGCGGGCGCTTCGTCGCCCCCTCGGCTCATGTAGAAGACGACGGCCGCGACGCCCGCCAGCGGCACGAGCGTCCAAAGCCAACGCAAGAGGCCTTCGTTGGTTCCGGCCGGGCGCACCTCTTGCCGTCGTTCGAGCTCTGCTTCGAGCTCGTCCCAGATGGCCGCTCTGCGTCGTTGCTCCAGCGCCGGCTCGGTTGCCACTCGCAGCAGCGCAGCAGCCTCCAACGCATCTTCCGGCGGGGGATGCTCACCCGACGTCCCTCGTTCGAGGGCACGGGCCAAGGCGGCAGCCTCAGCGAGTTCGAGCTCGCTGGGCTCGTCGTCGCTCAGCTCGAACGGGGGTTCGTTGTCATCCGGATTCGCCACGAGATCCTTCCTTAGCACCGCCGCTATGCAGCTCCCACTGCTTGCGCAAAGCCTTCAGCGATCGCAGCAGCACGACGTCAAACGTACCGATCTTGACCTCGAGACGAGCCGCGCAAGTCTCTCGGTCCAACTCTTCGAAAAAGCGGAGTTCGATTGCCCGGCGGTAGCGCGGGTTGAGCTCCGCCAAACACGCCTGCAACAGCTCCCGCACGCGACCGTACTGCGCTTTGCAATCGAGCGCGTCATCCGGAGTCAGCGGCGCATCCAGAAGCGGCATCAGCTTGCTCTCCACGTTGACCAGCGCGCGACCCGTCGCGCCCTTGGCCCGATGCATGTCCATCGCCTTGTTCGTCGCGATGCGCGCCAACCAGAAGTAGATGCTCGAACCGCGATGCTCGAACTGCGAGATGCGTTCGATGGCCATCCTGAAGGTTTCCGATAGAGCATCCTCTGCCGCCGAGCGATTACCAAGCCGAGGATAGAGCACGCGGCTGAACAGCAAATCCGCATAGGCGCGGTAGAGCTCACTCCACGCTGCCCTATCGCCGCTGCGTGCGCGACGTACGACCTCTCGTTCCCACGAGAGGCGCTCGGCGTTGTTGAGTTCACTCTGCACCTCGCCCACCTGCTACGCTCCGTGAGCGCATACATGCCGCAAACTGGGGCCGTTGGGACAATTCTTCGCCCGAGCGTTCGCTCCTGAGGCGGCACCGATGTGACGGCGGGGAGTTGCTTCGTGAGCATGGGGCGCCAACGAAGCTGTCGCGCACGGCTTACAGCTGGAGGGCCATCGGGAGCCGACCGACCCGATGGCCCGTCCCCATTTGGCAACCGGGTGTAAGCGACGCGAAAGCGCGACGTTGGGCCCCGCACAACCCCAAAGGAGACCCCGCATGACCCCGTTTCGAACCAGAACCACCTACCTCGCCGGCTTCATTCTCTTGTGCACCTACGCCTGCGGTGGATGCAAACAGGAGGCCCCAGTCCCGGAGACTCCGGCGGCTTCGAGCATGCAAACGGAAGCGACAGCCATCGCGGGCGAAGAGCAAGACGATGCCGAGCTCGCGGCTCCCAGCGACGAGACACGCGACTCTTCCTCCACGAGGGCTGCCGAAGCACCCGCCGCCGAACCCGCACCCCTCGACGCCGCGGAGGAAAAGGCCGACATGAGTGCGCGCCCCGCGGCACGTCCCCCGGCAATGAAGCGAAAGGCGCGCATCGCCAACCAAACGGGCCAGCTTCAAATACGAGCCCCGCTGCAACCCGCGCCCGCTCCCGTCGTCGTAGCCCCCGAGTTCAACACGGAGGGCTACGACCACATCGCGGAAAACCGCTTTCTTTCGGTGAGTGACCAACCGCTGTCGACGTTCAGCATCGACGTCGATACGGCGTCTTACAGCAACGTTCGACGGATGCTCAACCAGGGCAGCTCGATCCCCAAGGGCGCAGTCCGGGTGGAAGAGCTCATCAACTACTTCTCATACGACTACCCCCAACCCGAGGGTGACAAGCCTTTCTCCGTCACGACCGAGGTCGGCGCCGCCCCTTGGAACGCCAACCACCAGCTGGTTCACATTGGTTTGCAGGGCAAACGCATCAGCCAAGGCGCGCTCCCAGCTCGCAACCTCGTGTTCTTGCTCGACGTCTCGGGCTCGATGGGGGCGCCGAACAAGCTACCTCTGCTCAAGCGCAGCTTTGCGGCCATGGTCGACACACTGACGAGCAAAGACCACGTCTCGATCGTGGTCTACGCGGGCGCCAGTGGCTTGGTTCTGCCGCCAACTCGGGGGGACGACAAACCGACGATTCTGGAGGCACTCTCACGCCTGGAAGCTGGCGGCGGCACCAACGGCGCCTCGGGCATCGAGCTCGCATACCAAGTCGCGCAACGACACCTGGACCCCAAAGGAGTCAACCGCGTCGTGTTGGCGACCGACGGTGACTTCAACGTCGGCCCGAGCAGCCGGAGCGAACTCGTCGACATGATCGAGAACAAGCGCAAAAGCGGCGTTTACCTGACGGTGCTGGGATTCGGAATGGGCAACTACAAAGACTCGAGCTTGGAGACTCTGGCCGACAAGGGCAACGGCAACTACGCCTACATCGACAGCTTCGCCGAAGCGCGAAAAGTGCTCATCGAAGAAGCGGGAGCGACACTGGTCACGATCGCAAAAGACGTGAAGATCCAGGTGGAGTTCAACCCCAAGTACGTCGGGGCATACCGCCTGATCGGCTACGAGAACCGCAGGCTGCAGAACGAGGACTTCAACGACGATACCAAGGACGCCGGCGAAATCGGTGCCGGGCACACGGTCACTGCGCTGTACGAATTGGTGCCACCCGCCGAGGCCAAGCGCATGGCCGGGGTCGACGCACTGAAATACCAGAAGACGGCGGCGACGCGAGACTCCAACGAACTGATGAACGTCAAGCTGCGTTACAAGGCGCCCAATTCCGAGAAGAGCAGACTGCTCAGCGTTGCCGTCGACAGAGGCTCGCCCAAGGCCAAGACCTCGGACGATTTCCGCTTCTCCGCGGCCGTCGCCGCCTTCGGCATGGTCCTGCGCGATTCGGAATACCGCGGCAGCGCGGACCTGAACCTGGCCCAGCGCTTGGCTCGAGGTGCGCTCGGACACGACACAAACGGACGCCGCAGCGAATTCGTGTCACTGGTAGCGCGCGCCCGCGCCTCGAACGACTGAGTGGAGCGGCGCCCCGCTCCCGCGCCTGGCCTAGCGGCGACGCAAGAGGGTCAGGCCGTCGCCGACGGGAACCATCGAGAGGCTGACCCTGTCGTCGTTGGCGATCTGACGGTTGAGCGCTCGAATCGCTTCGGTATCGACACGATCGTCCTTTGGGTTGGCCACGCTGCCACCCCAAAGGACGTTGTCGATCGCGATGACGCCACCGACGCGTACCAACTCCAGACAGTTCTCGTAGTACGTCTGGATGTTGGCCTTGTCGGCGTCGATGAAGGCGAAGTCGAAGGTCCCGCGTTCGGTTTCGAGCAGGGCTCGCAGGCTTTCCGTGGCTGGACCGATGCGCAAATCGAATTTGTGCGAAAGCCCCGCGCGCTCGAAGTAGCGACGCGCGACCGCAGTCGTCGACTCGTTGACGTCGAGTGCCACGACTTGCCCCGAGTCCGGCATCGCCATCGCTGCACACAGGCTGCTGTAGCCGGTGAACACGCCGATCTCGAGACAGCGACGCGCGCCGATGAGCTCCACGATGAAGCGCATCAGCTGTCCCTGCTCTGGAGCGATTTGCATCTGAGCTCTGGGCATCTCCGCCGTCTCACGGCGCAACTCCGCCAGGAGTTCGGTCTCGCGTGTGCCGCACTCCAACAGGTAGTCGTACAGCTCCGATGTCAACGGCGTCGGCGAGCGGCTCATGTTCCGGACTTGGCACGGGGCGGGGCGTGAAACAAGCCCATCCGTTGGGTCACTTCGGGTTGCGAGTCGAGCGCTTCTGCAATGCCGTTTTTCAAATGTGAAACCCTGAGTCCTGTGCTGGATGCCCATGTCACTGAGATCAGGCATGTATGTTCTGGCATACTAAGTGCTCTACTGTAGGTCAGCGTCGCACGACGCGCCCACTCTGTCACAGGGGCCGTTCCCCTCCCCTCCCCCCAAGGCCCCCGTGCTTTTTTCTGGCAAACCGACTTCGGTCGGTTTGCCTTTTTTGTTTGTTGGTTCCATCACCTGCGGGGCG
>JBNKZR010000230.1:0-11713 GCA_050301735.1 Polyangiaceae bacterium
GCATCTTCTCGAGCCAGGCGACATCCTGGTGTGCGTCGGCACCACAGCGGCTTGGTCCTTCGCTTTCTCCCTGGTGGGCGGAGTCATCACCGAAGTTGGCGGTCCGCTGTCACATCCGGCCACGCTGGCCCGAGAATACTGCCTGCCCGCCATCCTGAACGTCGAGGGGGCAACGACGGCGTTGCACACGGGCGACAGGGTCCGCATCGACGGCGCCACGGGGCAGATCGAGCGGCTCGACGGGTGAGCCTCATCCGGAGAACCCCGTCCTGTCGCTCCTCCAACCCAACACCAAAGTGTTGTCAGTGCGGCCACGGGTTTGGACTGCCTACGGATCCGGGGGTCAGCTTCACGCTGCATCGACGCGGGCGGTGTAGCGACGTGACAGGCGTGCCCAGAAGGCATCGAGACGTTCGCTATGAAGCGACGCTCGCAGGGTGAGAACGTTGCGAAGTCGTTCGGCAAGTCAGCGACGACCCGCTCCTTTGGCCCGCTTGCCGACGAGTTTTTTTCAGCGCCCTCGCTGACACCGCTGCCGACCGCCAGCACGGGAATGGAGACGCCGTCGCGTGCCTCTAGCAGCGCGATGGCTTCCCTCCGTGTGATCAAGCCGTGATCAACGCCCGCGCTGAGCGGGAGCGAATAAGGCCGTTTCGATGGTGCGCGCCCGGAAGGATTCGAACCTTCGACCTTCGGCTCCGGAGGCCGACGCTCTATCCAGCTGAGCTACGGGCGCGTTCCCCGATTTCGGGGGAGCTCTTCTAGCCCCGTCGGGCACGGATTGCAAACGGCTCGAAGGCGCGCCTGCCCTGTCCGTGCAGACCCGGTTTGCCGCCCGACGGGGACGACGGTACGCTCCGACGCATGCGCGTCGTCACCGTTCCGTGTCGTACCGACAACTTCACCTACCTCGTGGGGGCCGATGGCGCCCGGGACGTCGCCATCGTCGACCCTTGTGAAGCGGAACCCGTGTTGGCCGCCGTCCGCGAGCACGAGCTGTGCGTCACAGCCATCCTCAACACCCACCATCACGGAGACCACGTGGGTGGCAACCGCCGCGTGCTGCGGGAGTTTCCCGGCATTCCCGTCTATGCGCACGCCTCGGACGAAAATCGCATCCCCGGGTTGACCCACGCACTCGAGGACGGGGACGAGCTCGACGCGGCCGGGCTTCACTATCGTGTGCTGTTCGTGCCCGGGCACACCAGCGGGCACATCGCCTACGTGACGGAAGGAGCCGTTTTCGTCGGAGATACCCTGTTCGGGGGTGGTTGTGGGCGGCTCTTTGAAGGCACGCCACAGATGATGAACGCTTCGCTCAACGGCAAGCTCGCCAAGCTCCCGCCCGACACTCGCGTTTACTTCGCCCACGAGTACACCTCCGCCAACTTGAACTTCGCTCGCACGGTCGAGCCAAACAACCCGGCACTGCTGCAACGTATCGCCGAAGTTCGCGAGCGTCGGTCTCGCGGCGAGTGGACGACACCATCCACCATCGAGCTCGAAAAAGCCACGAACCCCTTCTTGCGAGTGAGCGAGCCGGAAATCATCGCCAGTGTCGGATTGACCGCCGACGCGTCGGATGATGCGGTATTTGCCGCCGTACGTCGCGCCAAAGATCGCTTCTGACAGCAAGAAGGCGCGCTTCAGGTGTACACGCTCGAAGACAGGATATCGAGCAACCAGCCCGTGATGCGCGCATCGTCGTAGTCGAAACTCAAACCGAAGCGGCTACCCTGGGGCTCGACCCGCACCCACGCCACTCGGGCAACGATCACCAGCGGCTTCCACAGATTCGGAGCATCGATCTCCAGCCGCACCCGACTCCCGGCTTCGGGACGCAAGGGCGACTCGACACAGGCTCCCCCCAAACACAGATTGACCAGCCGCGCTGGTTCCGGTTCGCGCCCCAATGCCGCTACCCGAGCTGGAACGTGCGCGGGCCTGCGCTCGAATGCCCGGAAGTAATCCGCCACCATGGAGCGTCAGAGTACCACGGTTTTGGAACAGCGGACGCCACAACGGCGCCCAAGCACCTACCCCCAGATCCTGGTTTTTGTGTGACAAATCGCGACCGCAGCGCGCTACCATCTCGACTCTAAGCCGCCTTCGACGAGGCAGCGCGTGTAAGGCGAACTCGCACCATGAGCAAAGACAGTCGCAGGGATCCCCGAGCAAAAATTCTCAGCATGACGGTGCGCTACAAGAGCGCCACCGTCGCCGAGTTCGTCGAAAACCACTCCTACGACGTCAGTCGAGGGGGACTGTTCATTCGAACCCCGTCGCCCTTCCCGACTGGCACGCTGATCAAGTTCGAGGTGCGCATCGCGGAAGAACAGAAGGTGATGACCGGCGTGGGCCGCGTCACGTGGCGGCGCGAAAAAGACAGGGGCGCGGACAATCCCGCCGGAATGGGCGTGAAGTTCATCAAGATCGATGACGAATCGATCGACGTGATCGAGCGGCTCGTGACCCGCCGTTCGAAGCCTCCTGGCCAGTTCGAAATGGGCGCCGAAGAGCAAGGGGTCGTGATCTCCCAGCCTCCGCCCGCTTTGGCCAACCGAGACGAGCGCATCAGCAGTCATCCTCCACCTCCCAGCGACCTGCTCAATCAGACGTCGGAGATGCTCAAGACCGCAGTCGGTAGCCTGCGCCCAGGACAGGTGCCCGAAGACGACGAGCAAGACCGCGTCACCCTGCCCACGGGTAGCTCCACACTGCCGCAGGTAGCGGCAACGCTCACCGGCTCCAAGGCAGCCTCCAGAAAAGGAAGTGATGCTCCCCCCGCGGACGAGGCGAAGGCCGAGCCCACGGATGCGGCAAGCAACGACGAGGCTGGTGCGTCCCCTCAGGCGACGGACACGGCGAGCGGCGAGGGTCGCAGTGTCGATTCCGAGGGCGAAACGACTGCAAGCGAAGCGACCTCGGCAAAGGCCCCGGACTCAGACAAGCCGACCACTGCTGATCCGCCCGTTGAAGCGAGTGACACCGAAGCCGACGACGAGCCGCCAAGCGACACCCAAAAGGGCGCGGGCACCAAAAAGACCGAGGACGGCGACGACTCGAAGAGCGAGGAAACCGAGGACTCGGAAGACTCCGACGATGGGGACACCGACGACGGGGATTCGGAAGACTCCGACGAAGACGGCCCAGTGTCAGGAGACCGGGGCGTGGACTCGGGCAAACGCAAGCGCCAGGGGAAGAAGAAAAAGAAGAACGAGAAGAAGCGGAAGAAGAAGTTCCGCTACTCGAGCATCCCCGCACCGAAAGCCGGTGGCCGCCGCAGTGGCGCTCCGGCCGCCGAGGCGAGTAGTTCGGCCGATGACCGTGCACCCAGCTCGACGTTGGTCACCACTCCCCCCAAGAAGAAGGCGGAAGCTCCAGAGAGCGAACGACCTTCCGGCAGCAAGCTCGTCTGGTTGGCGCTTCTGGCGTTGGCCTTGGGTGTCGGCTTGTACTGGCTCAATCGTCAGAACAAGACCGCCAAGGTAGCGCCCGAGCCTTCGGAAACGACTACGGCGAGCAGCGCAGCAGCTGCCGCAGAACCCGAAGCACCCGCAGCGCCCACGATCGAGGCAGCGGAAGCCGCCGACGAATCGACGACCGAAGCGGAAGCCGCGGAGGGTGAAGCAGAAGTCGCGGATGATGAACCGGCGGGTGATGAAGCCGCTGAGGATGAAGCCACCGAGGAGCCCTCGCAGAACGCTGCCGAGCAGAGTGCTAAACGAGGCAGTCAACCGGCGGCGAGCAAACCCAGGCCTCCTGCCTCGAAGCCGGCTGCCCCAAAACCGGCACCGTCCCCGAAGTGGCAGCCGCCTCAGCCCAAGCCCCAGCCCGCACCCAAACCGACGACGACGGCCGCGCCACAACCAGTGCCCGCGCCAACGGCTGCTCGTCCAACCCCGCCCGCGTCTGCACCGGCTCCAGCACCCGCGCCCAAACCTCCAGCGCCTCAGCCGGCAGCGCCCCCCAGAGTGACCACACCGGCACCGGCACCCGCTCCACCAGCAGCGCCCAGCGGCACCTGACCGCCCAGCAGCACGGCACTACTTCTGCTGCGGGTGACGCTTGGCAATGGCGGCTACCGCCGCCGCGACTTCCTTCGAATTCGCCAGGCACCCGTTACACGGCTTCGCTTCGCCCGCTCCACAACCACGGCCATCGACGAACTGCTCCAGGAGCGCGATGGAGCGTCGATCGCCGACATTTTCGGCGCGCTTTACCAAGGCCTTTCGGATCTTGCAGGACTTGGCTCGAAACAGCGCGGCAGCAACGGCGGCCTCCGGCGTCGAGTGGCGCGCATAGCCCTTCGTATCGAGCCATTTGGCGGCCGCGGCAGCGATGTCACCACGCACGCCCTTAGTGGTCGCGAGATCGTAGATGATGTCCGCGCCGCGGGCTTTCATGGGGCCCGTCAGCAAGTCGAAGGTCTCGTCTTTGACGCTGGTAACCTGGGCCGTGCGCCACAGCAGCGCTGCGAGGTGCTTGTCATCGCAGAGCTCGGCCTCCAGAGCCAACGCCTTCTCTGCCGACTTCAAGGCGTCGGCCCACTCTTTCTTTTCTTGGGCCAGACGAGCGGCAGCCAGATGGGCCCGAGCATCGTCGGGGAATCGCTTGAGCAGCGCATCGACCGCCAGCGGCCCGGCCTTGAGCGCGTCCTCGACGTGGGCATCCGTCAGCTTGCTCGGCTCGTCGTCGGGCAATTGCGAGCGTGTCTCGGCTTCGGGCTTGGCCTCCGCCAGCGGCCGTGAGGCTCGGGTTTCGGCAGGCGTGTCGTCGTGCACTTGCCGGCCGCCGTCCTCCAATGCGCTGGTGAACAGTGCCGCAACAGCGACGAGGACCACCAAGACCGCGGCAGCGACTCCCCACAACTCCCAGTCCGGCATTCTCTGAAAGGGCCCCGGGAGCTTGGCCTTGAAGCGAGTTAGCGGGCTGGGCTGCAATGACAAGCGCTGGCGCGGGGTCGTCTGCGGCACGTGGGACATCGGCGGAGCGGGCTCGGTTGCGCCCGCTGGATGCACACTTTCGTCGACGACTGAGACAGCGCGTTCGGCGCTGACGCGACCAGAGTCGGGAGCACCTTCGAGCAGCTGAGTCAACCGCTCTGACAGCTGCGGCGCGGTTTGCACCCGCTTGGACGCTTCGTTCGACAAGAGCTCCATCACCAAGCGCTCGACGGCGATGGGCACGGTGACCCCAGGTGAACGCTGCGCGATGGGCGTGATCTGTCCAGAAAGCTGCTGCCCCAAGATCCCGAAGTCGTGGTCCGTCTTGAACGGGCGCCTGCCCGCGAGGAGCTCGTACAGGATGACACCGAGAGAGTAGAGATCGGCTCTGCCGTTGACGGTTTGACCCAAGGCTTGCTCGGGTGCCATGTAGTCGGGTGTTCCGAAGACCATGCCCGCTTTGGTGGTCAGCGCGCCTTGCTCCGGCTCCAGGGGGCGTGATTCCGCGATGTCGACGGGAACCTTGGCGACGCCGAAGTCCAACACCTTGACGAGATCGTCATCGTCGTCGCGATTGACGAGCATCACGTTCTCGGGCTTCAGATCGCGATGCACGATGTCCAGAGCGTGAGCGGCCCCCAACGCTTCGCTGATCTGCAAAGCGATGTTCAACGCTCTGCGTATCGGCATTGGTCCGCGATCGATCTCGACGCGCAGATTGTGGCCCTCGACGTACTCCAGAACGAGGTAGACGGAGCCGTCTTCGAGCTTGCCGAAGTCTGTGGCCGTCGCGACGTTGGGGTGCGCGATGTGAGCGGCCGCCATTGCCTCACGCTCGAACCTCGCCATTACCTCCGGCACGCGAGTCAGCTCAGGACGCAGGATCTTGATCGCCACACGCTTGCGCATGTGGATGTGTTGCCCGACGTAGACCTTGCCCATGGCCCCTTCGTCGAGCAAGCGTTCGACTCGGTAACGCTCGCCGATGACCGTACCCGCGAGCGAGTGCGGGTTGGCAGCTGTCTGGGACGTGGGCGAGGTCATGACTCGAGAAAGGCCGGAAGCGTGCTATAGGCGATTGGGTGCTATTGGCAAGCTTCCCAGTTGGGCCCTTAGGATGCAACTGCTCGGTGCTTGCGGACGAAACGTCACGCCTGGCGATCGTCGTCGACCCAGGCGGCGACTTCGAGCGGATCCATCAGCATTTGACGGAAAACGACCTCACGGTCTCGGCGATCGTACATACCCACACCCATATCGACCATGTCGGCGCGACCGCTCCGCTCCAGGCTCATACCGGCGCGGAAGCCCACATTCACGAGGCCGACCGCTTTCTCTACGACTTGCTGCCAGTACAGTCCGCGCTCCTTGGTGTTCCGATGCCGAAGAAGTGCGACGTGGTCGGCACCCTGGAGGACGGCTTCTCCTTGCACGCGGGGAAACTGGAGCTCGGGGTGCTGCACACCCCGGGACACACCCCTGGCAGCGTGAGTTTCCACTGCGCCCGCGATGGGCAGCGCGTCGTCTTCACCGGGGACACGCTGTTTCAGCGCGGAATTGGCAGGACTGACCTGTGGGGTGGAGACAGCGACGCCATCGCTCGTTCCTTGAGTGAGCGTCTGATGCCACTGGACGACGACACGCTGGTGATCCCGGGTCACGGCCCCAACACGACCATCGGCGAAGAACGCGAGCTCAACCCCTTCATCCGACGGCTGCGCTGAGCGCACCGCCCTCACCCCCTTGGGGTGGGCGAACTCCGCAGCGTCGTCCTGGGAGAACTGCTTTTGGGGTGGGGCCACAGCTCACGCTGGGGCGGGGTCTTTCGCAAAGACCCCGAACAACAACGGCGTCAACCCTCCACACTCCGACGCCAAGCGAAGGAGTTCGCCCGCCCTCACACTTTGGGGGTGGGCGAACTCCGCAGCTTCGTCCTGGGAGAACTGATTACTTCTTCCCGCCGTTCGCCGCGTACTTGATCAGCTTGTTGAACGCAGGGAAGGGCTGCGCGCCACTCAGGAAGTAACCGTTGACGGTAAACGCGGGGGTTCCGCGGACACCAGCCTTCTTGGCGACCGCCATGTCGGCCTCGATGTGCTTGGCGTGAGTGTGATCGTCCAACGCCTTCTTGAAGCGCGCCATGTCGATTCCACCCAGCTCCTCGGCGAACTTCTCCAAGTTCTCACGCTTGAGGCTCTTCTGGTTCTGGAAAAGCACGTCGTGATACTTCCAGAATGCCTTGTCACCCTGCTGCGTAAAGACCTCTTGAGCAGCCTCGGCCGCCAGCTTGGCGTCCTTGTGGAAAGGCAGGGGCATGTTGCGCCACACGACCTGAACCTGGTTCGGGTACTCCTTGAGGATCTGCGCGACCGTGGGATTGACGCGGCTGCAGTAGGGGCACTGGAAGTCCGAGAACTCCTGGATGACGATCTTGGCGCCCTTGGTCCCCTTGGTCGGGTTGGCACTGCCCGGAGCTGCCACATCGCGCTTCTCCGGCTCCGACGGGCCCTTCGCCTTCTTCATCAGCTCGTCGTAGACCTTGGAGCGGGGTACGCCCTGCTTGACGACACCCTCAGCGATCTTGAGCTGAGCCTTGACCAACGCGTCGAACTTCTCGAAGGGCTGAGCACCGCTCAGGCGCCGACCATTGATGAAGAAGTGGGGGGTACCGCGCGCGTTGAGGTCGTTGGCGAGCTCCATGCTGGCCTCGATGACCTTGTCGTACTTGCCTTCTTCGGTCGCAGCCTTGATCTCTGCATCCGAAAGGCCGAGTTGCTTGCCGATCTTCTGGAAGAAGCCCGCGTCGTTGATCTGCTTCTGGTTTTCGAAGAGCAGCCCGTGAGCCTTCCAGAACAGGTCGTCGCCGCCCTTTTCGTAGGCTGCACGCCCGAGACCGGCAGCGGGCTTGGCCGCCTTGTGGAACGGCAGAGCGTTGTCCTTCCAAACCACCCGCACGTCCTTGCCGTACTGTTCGACGATCTTCTTGATGGTTGGCTCGACACGCGAGCAGAAAGGACACTGGAAGTCCGACCACTCGACGATGGTCACCAGCGCGTCCTTGGCGCCCTTGACGGGATCGCTATCGGCGACTGGCACCTTCCAAACGGTGTTGTCGTCCTGCTTCTGCTTTTTGTCACCCTTCTTGGCGTCGGGCGGAGGAGCGTTCTTGAAGTTCTCCTTGGTCAGCTTCAGGCTGACTTCGCTCTTCTTGGTGCCGTCCTTGACGAGCTTCTCGGCCTTCTTGACTTCCTTGTCGATGACGTCCTTGAACTTCGGGAAGGGCTGAGCGCCGGACAGCGTCACGCCATTGATGCGGAACGCCGGCGTTCCGGTCGCACCGATCTTGCGGTTCGCTGCCAGGTCCGCCTTGATCTTGGCGTCGTGCTCCGGCTTCTTGACCTCTTCCTTGAACTTCGCGACGTCGACGCCTGCCTCGGCTGCCCACTTCTCGAAGTTCTCTGGAGTCAGAGCCTTCTGATTCTGGAATGCCAGGTCGTGGAACTTCCAGAACGCGTCGTTGCCCCCGAGCTTGAAAACGGCATCCGCCGCTGCGTGGGCAGGAGCAGCTTGCTTGTGGAAGGGCAGAGGATTGTGCTTCCAAACGATGCGCACCTTCTCGGGACCATAGGTCTCCTTGATCTGCTTCATCGTAGCGTTGACGCGGCTGCAGAAGGGGCACTGGAAGTCGCTGATCTCCACGATGGTGACCAGTGCATCGGCGTTACCCCACTGCGGGTCGGCGTCAGAGACCGGGATCGGGCTTTCGCCGTGATCAGTCGCCTTGGCACTTTCGGCTGTGGCCGTCTTGTCGGGCCCGATGTCGGGGCCCTGGGCCTTGTTGATGGCGTACATCAGGAACATCCCAGCGATGGCGCTGAGGAAGTACCCGACAATTACAGAACCTTTGTTGTCCATGAGTCTTGTCTCCTAGAGCCCGGTAGTACCCGGGCAAAACCAATTGAAACCAGCGCAACCCCGAAGCACTGCGCCACAGGAAGCGCAGGACACGGTAGACGCCACCCCTCAGGACGCGCCGACCGAGCCCGTAAACCAAAACGGGAATGGAGAGGCTCGAAGCCCCTCAGTGCACGCAGGGTGGGCGGTACACCTGCCGCCTGTATTCACGCGCCACGACGAGCTGTTCAGCTGGGCGCAATAGTGAACTCGACGCACGGACTTCCGCGTCCGGCATCGACAACAGGAGGGTGGCGACCAAGTCGCTCGGCGCCGCCGGAGGCCTCGTCGGCTCACCCGGCGCGCCGGGAAGCACACGCTCCCCGATATCGAACCCCAGTCCGCAGTCCAACGCAGAAATCTCCCCGACGTCCGCCGGCGGAGCAGGCAGCGGAGCATCGATACTCGCCGCCGACTCATCGCACATGGGCGCGTAGGCACGGGCCACAGGACTCCACGACAAGACGGCGAACACGCCGAGGCACATCAGCCAGGCACATGCCTGCTGCCGGAAGCTACCCCATCTCCGGTTTCGCGCTGTTGTCATGAAGGATGCGGGCGGAGTGTACCCAATAGAGCCGATTCAACAACTCGAGAGATAGGGACATTCCCCGCGGAAGCCAGCGGGTTATTTGCCTACCTTATCCTACAC
The DNA here is from genome assembly GCA_050301735.1 of Polyangiaceae bacterium. Taxonomy (GTDB): domain Bacteria; phylum Myxococcota_A; class Polyangia; order Polyangiales; family Polyangiaceae; genus SZUA-265. The sequence continues at coordinate 9,553 of JBNKZR010000230.1, forward strand.
CTGCCAAGATGGCTGCTATGAGCGAGCCGCAGGTCGAAGACAAGTCCCTGGAACAACAGGAAAATCTCCGAAAGAGCACGCCCCCGCGCAAACCGGATGACCGCCGTCCCACCAAGAAAGCGGGCGCGCGTCTCGGCCGTTGGACCCTGCTCAAACCTTTGGCCCGCGGTGGAATGGGCGAGGTGTACCTCGCGACGGCCGGCGGTATCGAAGGCGCCGAGCGTCCTTGCGTCGTCAAGTTGATCCGCCGCGAACACAGCCAGGACTCGTCGTTCCTCGCTCGCTTCTTCGACGAGGCTCGGATCCAGGCGCAGCTGCAGCACCCCGGTGTGGCGCAAGTCCTCGAAGCGTCGACGGACGAAGGCGGCAAGCCCTACGTCGTGCTCGAACACGTCGAAGGCCGCAACCTGAGCGAGGTTCGCCAACGCGCGGCGCAACTGAAGATGCCCCTGTCCTGGGCGGACGCGGTGGCAGTGGCCGTCACTCTGGCCGAAGCCTTGGCCCACGTTCACGAGCGCACCGACGCCATGGGACGAGCGTTGGCCATCGTTCACCGGGACATGAGCCCCCAGAACGTGATGATCGGCTACGCGGGCGACGTCAAACTCATCGACTTCGGAACGGCGCGAGGCGAGAACCGCCGCTGCCAGACCGTTTCCGGAGTGGTCTTTGCCAAGCCAGGCTACGTCGCGCCGGAAGTGGCCAACCAGAACCAGCCGGGCCCCCAAGCGGATCTGTACGCGCTGGGGGTCATCCTCTGGGAGCTGACGATGGGGCGTCGCTTCCTGACCGGCGACCCGTCGGAACACTTGGCGAAAGTCGCGTCTGGCGAACGCGCCCCGAGCGCCGTCTCGAGCAGCGCCAACGTGCCGCTCGAGCTCGACACCATCATCGCGCGACTCACTGCTCACGAGCTCGCTGACCGTTACCAAACGGCGCGCGAGGCGTTGGGCGATCTGGTCCGGGTTCTGTCCCGCGCACCAAGTCTGGCCGACGGAGAGCGCAGCGTGCGAGGTCGCATCGCGCACCTCATGAACCGCCTCTACCCGTCGGAGCCGATGCGCACTCGTGCGGAGTTCGCGCGCCTGTTGGCCGAGCACCGTCACGAGGAGCAACCCAATCCCTTCGTGCCGGAATCACCCAACCCGATGGCCGCCACCGCTCTATTGCCAGGCACGCGCTATCAGCTGCTGGACCAGCTGTCCAAGAGCGAGATGAGCGTCGTGTATCGAGCAGTTCACATCGACTTGGAGCGCAGGGTCGCCCTCAAAATCCTCCCCAAGGAGCGCTGCGACAACCCGCACTTCGAGGCTCGCTTTCGCAAGGAGGCCAAGGCCCTGGCGCAACTCCGCGACGAGGGCTTGGTGACCCTGCACGACTTTGGCGTCTCGCAAGACGGACGCCCCTACTACGCGATGGAGCTCCTCGACGGGCAGACCCTGACCCAACGAGTCAGTGAAGGCCCCCTCGGCTGGAAACACGCGGTGAAAATCGGTATCGACGTGTGTCGCGCTTTGGAGGCAGCACACGCGCGCGACGTCGTGCACCGCGACATCAAACCCAGCAACGTGTTTCTGACCGCAACCGGAAAGGTCAAGCTGCTCGACTTCGGGGTGGCGCAAGCGGGAGAAGACGAGCTGATCGAGACGGACGACAGCAACGCCATCATCGTCACCGGCACGCCGGAGTACATGGCGCCGGAGCAAATCGGTCACGAGGAGGTCAGCGTTCAGGCGGATGTCTACGCCCTTGCAACGGTGCTCTACGAACTCATCACCGGACAACTCCCCTATCGCGCCGAGACGACAGTTCGGCTGCTGGACGAAAAGCGGCGCGGCTCCCCGATCGCCCCTCGCAAGCTGCATCCGAACTCGACGCTACCCTCGGGCATCGATGGCGTGCTGCTCAAAGCGCTCGATCCTTCCCCGGCGGCGCGTTACCCAACGGCACGTCGTTTCCGTGATGCGCTGGAAGGCATCGTCGCGCGCTCGGAGCGCGGTCGGCTTCGCGGCACTCTGGTTGCTGCGGCAGCGCTCAGCACCTTCGCGGGTGCTGCCGTCGCTGCTGGCTGGCTGACCGCCGAGCGCGCTCCGGGCGCCGCACCAACGTGGCTGTCCGCCGAGGCGAGTGGCGAAGAAGCGCCAACCATGGCCAAAGCTGG
>JBNKZR010000231.1:0-11709 GCA_050301735.1 Polyangiaceae bacterium
GCCGCGAGCTCTTCGCAGCGGGCAAAGTGCCCCGCTCCCGCGATGAGCAGCCCCTGGTCGTCGGCCAGCGCGAGGGTCTCGTAGCTGCCTGCACGCCGGAACGTCTCCAACACATGGCGTAACCGTACCAGCGGATCTGCGGTGGGTCGGTCGGGGCGAGTCTCCGGCGTCATGAACTGGGCTGTGCCTCGCGGAAGCACGAGCGGGCAAGTTTCCGTCCGTGCTAGGCCCGCGGCGCCGACCGGATTTCGACTTCGCCGTTCTCCGGACTATATGGTTTCTGGCTTTGGACTCGATGACCGATACCGACTCTCTACAGGCTCTGCTCGACCGTCGCGTGCTCGTGTGCGTCGGCTGCGGTGGGGTGGGAAAGACCAGCGTTGCTGCGGCGTTGAGCGTGGCAGCCGCGCGACGGGGCAAGCGAGTTTTGGCTCTGACGATCGATCCCGCCGGGCGCTTGGCGGACAGCTTGGGCGTCGACCGCCGCGAATCCGCGCATCAAGTCATCAGCTCGGAGAAGCTGCAGCGTTTGGGGGTCGAAGCTGGAGAGCTCAGCGTGGCCGTGCTCGACGCGCAACGCACGCTCACCGAGCTGGTCGAGCGCATGGCTCCCGACGCTGACCAGCGGCAAGCGATCCTGTCCCATCCGCTCTACCGCTATCTGTCGGACTATCTCGCGGGCACGAACGAGTACATGGCGATGGAGAAAGTGCTCTCCTCCTTGGAGCTCGAGCAATACGACTTGCTCGTCCTGGACACTCCGCCCACGCGTCATGCGCTCGACTTCTTGCGAGCGCCAGAACGCCTCAACGATGCCATCGGGGGCCCCGTGTTGCAGGCCATCGTGCGCGCCGTGGATGGCTCACGGCGTTTTTCCGTCGATTGGGTGAGCAAAGGTGTTGCCAGCGTGATCCGGGGTTTGGGCAAGCTCACCGGCGCCGGCACGCTGGAACAGATCGCGACCCTGCTCGTCGACCTGAGCGCGATCTTCGGCGGCTTTTCACAGCGAGCCACGCGCGTCTCCGAGGCGTTTCGCGAGCCGAGCTTCGGCTTCGTACTGGTGGCACGTCCGGTGGCTGGTGCGATCGAAGATGCACTGTTCTTTGCCGCTGCGCTGCGGGAGCGACAGATGCGACCCAATGCGCTGGTGCTCAACCGCACGCACCCAGCGCTTTCCGAAGTCGACGACGGGTTGCAGCAGCTCGCGGGCTCGTTGCGGGCGCCAGTGCTCGAGCACGTGCGAGCGGCGGTGATGGAGGAGCAAGCGCTGGCCAGCGCCGAAATGCGCCGGGTGAACGCTCTTGGGCGCGACCCGGATCTGTCGCAATGCCGGCGTTGGACCTTGCCGGACATCGAGGGCGGCGTTTCGAACTTGGAGCAGCTGGCCGAGCTGACCGACGGTTTCGAGCGAGTCGGCTGAGGATGCCCGGGCGTCAGTCCGTTTGCGGGCGTTCGCGGCGGCGTCGTGAGCGAAAACGTACCGCCAACGGGATCGACTCGAACCCAAAGGCTTCTCGCAGTTGGTTGGCGACGAAGCGGCGGTAGCTGTCCGCCAGCGAATCGGCGTGGCTGCACATCGCCACGAACACCGGGGGGCGCGTTTCTGCTTGCGTGACGTACATCAACCGCGGTGCCTTGCCGCCTCGGGTCGGCGGCGGGTGACGCTCCAGCACTTCGGCGAAGAAGCGGTTCAGGTCCGAGGTCTTGATGCGACGAGTGAACTCGGCGAACGCTTTGTCGACGTGCTTCATGAGTTGCGGCAAGCCGCGTCCCGTCTTGGCACTCAGCTCCACCACGGGTACCCAGGGCGCGAAGTGCAATGCGGTTTTCGCCTGTTCCAGGGCCGCCTGTCGTTGTCGCTTGTCGAGCAGATCCGTCTTGTTCAACCCCACGACGATGGCCCGGCGTCGGTCCGTCGATAGAGACAGCAGGCGCGCGTCTTGGTCCGTCAGGCCCTCGGTCGCGTCGAGCATCAAGATGATGATGTCGGAGCGTTCGATGGTGCGCAGCGAGCGGATCACGCTCGCCACTTCGACGGCCTCCCGAACCTTGGAGCGCCGGCGGACCCCGGCCGTATCCACGAGCAGGTAGTTCTTGCCGGAATATTCGAGTTCGACGTCGATGGGGTCGCGGGTGGTGCCGGGCCGGTCGTCGACCAGCGAGCGCTCGCTGCCGCTGAGGCGATTGAGCAACGACGACTTGCCGGCGTTGGGTTTGCCGAGCAACGCGATGCGAGGAACGTCCCAGAGGGGGGCCGCATCCTCGTCCACCTCCGCCAGGGGGAGCTTCTCGACCAAAGCCGCCTCGAATGCGGCCATATTTCTGCCGTGCAGCGCCGAGCCGATGAGTAGCGTGTCGAGCCCCAGGCGATACAGGTCATGGGCTTCGAGTTCGCGCGTCGGATTATCGGCGCGGTTTGCCAAGTAGACGACCGGCTTCCCGGACTTGCGGAGGAGCTCGACAGCCGCCCTGTCCGCGTCGGTAGGGGGCGTCAGCACGTCCAACACGCAAACGACGGCGTCCGCTTCCTCGATGGCGGCGCGAACGTGACGCGCGATGCCTTGGCGCATCGGATCTTCGTCCTCGGGGTCGAAGCCCCCGGTGTCCACCAGCATCAACTCGCGCCCTTGCAGATGCGCCTCAGCGTAATGGCGGTCGCGGGTGACCCCTGGCAGATCGTGTACGATCGCCAGTTTTCTGCCCGCGAGGCGATTGAAGAGGGTGCTCTTGCCCACGTTGGGGCGACCGACGAGCGCGACGATGGGGATCATGACGACCTCCGGGCTGAAGGAGTCTTCTTGTGGGCGGGCCGTTTTCCGCCGCCAGTCTTCCCGGCTCGTGCGGGCTTGCTGGGGCCAGCTGGTTTGCCACCGGTTCGAGCCTTGTCGGCCCCGCGTGCACCCCGCGTTCGCTCGCCGTGCTTTGCGCTGCTTCGTGGCGCGCCGGCTTTGCCTTGCGACTTCTTGGTGCTCGGCGCCTGAGCTGCTTTCTTGCCGGGCTTCTTCTTCACGAGCTCCTTCTTGCGAGGAGTGGCGATCTTGGGCAGCACGTTGGACAGATCGCGTCCTCCGCCAGTTTCGTAGCCCAACTCTCGAAGCTGGCGCGGCATGTCTTTCCAGCGTTCGGTGACACGCACGAACAGTTCGAGATGGATGCGTTTGCCCAGCAACTCCTCCAGTCGCTCCCTGGCTTTGGTGCCGATGCCTTTGATGCCTTCCCCGCCGCGGCCGACGATGATGATGCGCTGGCCCGTCTTCTCGACGTGCAAGGTGGCCTGAATGCGGATGAGCTTTTGGCCTTCTTCGAAGCGCTCCACCGTCACGGCGATGGCGTGCGGAACCTCGCGTTGGGTGACCAGCATCACTTGTTCGCGGATGTACTCGCGGACGAAGAAGGTCGCGGGCTTGTCGGTCAGTGCGTCGTCGTCGAAGCGAGTCTTTCCTTCGGGCAGGTGTGCTTCGATTTCATCCAGCACCCGCTCCACGCCGTCCGCTTTCAACATGCTCGTGGGGATCGTGGCTACGAACGGGTGCGCCTCGTTGAACGCCGCCATGAACGGCAGTAGGCGGCTCTTGTCTTTGAGCAGGTCGACCTTGTTGACGACGAGCACCGTCGGCACGTTGGGCGGCAGGACCTTCAGCAGCCGACGATCGTCGGGGTGGAGCAGGTCGGTCTCTTCAGTCGACCCCGTGCGCGTCGGGCGAATGCGGCGAGAGGTCACCCGTCCCACGTCCGTCATGAATACGACGGCTTCGTGCGACCGCACCGTGTCGAGTGCGGCTTGATTCATGCGCCGACCCAGCTCCGTTTTCGGGCGGTGAAAGCCGGGGGTGTCGGTGAAGGCGATTTGTGCCGTGGGCCGGTGCACGACCCCCAGAAGCTCGTCGCGTGTCGTCTGAGGCAACGGAGAGACGATCGCGATCCGCTCGCCCAAACAAGCATTGAGAAAGGTCGACTTGCCGACGTTGGTACGGCCGACGATCGCTACGGTGCCACAGCGCATAGGAATTATTGTGCGGTTTCGATTTGGTGGGGCTCGGCTTTCGCCTTCTGCTAGGGTCCGCGCGGTCCGCCGCCGAGACGCTCGTTCGTTTCAGCGCGTTCGGCTGAAGCGGCGCCCCAATTGATGTCGTTCGGCTCATGCAGCAAGCAACACCCAGAGCAGAGACCCCGGATACAGAAAAAACCGAGAGCCAGCAAGCCTCGGGCACCGGCCGGCTTCGCCTCTCTCTTGCGGAGTGGTCGTTTTTGGCACTTGCGGCGCTCGTCATTTTGAGCCTGCTGTTGCCCCTCACCAATGCCGGCCTTTGGGATCCGTTCGAGCTCGAAGCGGCTGACCTGGCGCGGCGCGTGGCGGTCAACGTTTTTGCTGCCGACAACCTCGCCCGCGAAACGGTCGACAACGCCATCCCGACGGTGGAAGAGGTCGGGCGAGGCGAACTGCCGGTCCTGAGTGCCGGATTGGCGTTGCGGCTCTTGGGGGCCAGCGCGAGCGTTCTCCGGGGCACCGCGCTGTTCTGGGGCTTGTTGGCCTTGGGGGCGGTCTACTTGGTCACCTCGCGGCTCGGTACGCGTCGGCTGGCCCTGCTCTCGGCTTTGGTGCTCGCGACTTGTCCGGCGTTCTTCGTTCAGGCCCGCTCGGTCTTCGGTGACGTAGCGACCATGGCGTCGCTGGCGACCGCCTACGCGGGGCTGATGCTAGCGGTCTTCGACGAGCGGCTGGGGCAGGGGGCACGCTGGCTCTCTTTCGCAATTGGAGCGCTCGGCATGCTGGCCGGCTTCTTCTGTCGAGGCGCCGTGATCGGTGTTGCCCTGCCGTCGCTTGCCGTGGGGGGCAGCTGGCTCCTCACGCGACAGGGCGGGCAGGTCACCAAGGGACGACTCTCAATTGGGCTTGCCTGGTTGGCACTCGCCGTGGGTTTCGGATTTGCGGTTTGGGGTGGTTGGGCGGCTGTGCTGGCGAGCAAAGACGAATACCTCAAGGCGCTCGGCAGCCAGGTCGCGCCTGCGAAGCAGTTTCCGACGCACGACTTCGTCGTGCACTCTCTCGGACATGGGATGTTCCCCTGGAGCGCGCTTGTACCGGCGGCTGTCGCCTTGTGCTTGCGCCCACTGCCTGAGGAGAACACGCGGCAGTCGGCGCTTCGACTCTCCTTGCTCTTGTTGGCCGTGCTGGGCGTGGCTGCCTACGGCTTTCTGGCGCCGGTGACCGGCCTGCTCGCGCCTGCGCCGGTGTTCGCATTGACCGGGTTGGTCGCTTTGGCATTGACGGATATCGACGTGGACCGGCGTGGTGTCGCGCTCGCGGCCATGCTCAGCGCCGCGCTCTTGGTCCTTCTCGCGACGGACTTCGAGCACTTTCCCGAGAAGGCGTTCAGCGCTTTTGCCATCGATGCCAAATTCCCCAAGAGCTTCGAACGCGCCGCCAAGTGGTACGTGCGCGCGTCCATGGGCCTGGGCCTGAGCGCGTGCGTGTTGCTCATCGTCGAACGCTCCCTGCGGTTGTCTTCGTGGTCGTCCTCGAAGCTCGTCCGCTGGTTCCGTCTCCCCAGGCCGGGTACGCTCCTTGCCGCAGCCGTGACGTGTGGGGGCTTGACGCTCAGTCTCGGCTACTACCCAGCGCTAGCGGCACGCTTGTCGCCGGTGGGCGCCTTGGATACGTACCGCCAATTGGCCCCAGCCGGCGAGCCGCTGGCCATGATGGGAAGCCGCGCTGGAAGTTCGTTCTTCGCTGGCCAGTCCAGTGAGGTGTTCAAAGGAACCAAGCAAGCTATCGATTGGCTGACGGAAAAGCCGGGGCAGCGGCGTTGGCTGATCGCGAAGTCCGACGATTTGGCCGCGCTCAATTCGCGCTTCCGCAAGGCGACGGAGCCACCGAAGAACCTCGCGGTGCTCGACGCCCACTCCAACCGCTCGTTGTTGCTCTCCAACGTGTTGCGAGAGGGTGAACACGACGAGAATCCGCTGCAGAAGTGGCTGCCCGAGACTCCGCCCAAAGTTGCCAACCCACTCGCCGTCGAACTCGATGGCAAGTTGCGCGTCCTCGGCTGGGAGATCCGCCGCAAGAGCGACGGCAAACCCGTCCAGCAAATCGTGATCGGCGAAGCTCTCGAGTTCGTCATCGTGTACGAGGTTCTCGGGCGAGTGGTTGGCAAGTGGGAGACCTTCATCCACATCGATGGCGAGGGTTCGCGCTACAACGGCGACCACCCGTTGCTCGATGGCGACTACGAGCTCCGACTCTGGAACGCCGGTGACTACGTCGTCGACATCTTCGAGTTCGAAGTCGACGACGACTACAAGCCTGGCCGTTACCAGGTCTACTTCGGCCTCTTCTCCGGTGACAAGCGCTTGCCGGTATCGGCTGGGGAACATGACGACAACCGTGTGGCTGCGGGGAGCGTGCAGGTCGTCGACCGCTGAGCGGCGCAGCGCCAACTCACGGCTTCGGTGCGCTCGGTTTGACCTTCTTGCGGCGTACGACCTTCTTGGCGCTGCTGCCGCTCTTCTGCTTGCGGGTCGCCTTAGGCTTCTTCTTTGAACCGCTGGGCGCCTTGGCGGCTTCCTTCGGCGGCGTTGCCGTCAGTGTCTTGACCTGATTGGGCGCAGGGGCAGCGTTGCCTGAGGCCGTGCTCGACGTTGTGGCGCTTCCGGAGGACGGACTCGGGCTCGGCTCCTTGTCCTTTGGTCGCAGTCCCTTGTTACGGTCCATGACGTCAGATTGGACGTGGCTCAGTGCAATGCGCGCTTTGCCAGCGTAGGCGGGGACTCTCAACAGCCGCTCGAAGTCGAGGGCCGCACGCCGCTCGAGACCCAGTTGGGAACGACAGCTGGCACTGTGCCAGGTCGCGGTATGGGCAAGATGTGAATCCATGTACTTGGCCGCGACGGAATCGAAGCGGGGCAGGGCTGCTGCGCACCCCAAGACCGCTTCTGTCGCCAAAGCTGCGTAGAGCTCTGCCGCGGCGGAGTTCCGGCCGCCGGCCGCGACGATGGCGTCGAACTGGCGTTGGGCGGCCAGGTGGTTCGATTCGCGAAATGCGTTCATCGCGGCCGTGTAGGCGCGATCTTCGGCTCGCTCTCGCGCGAGGTCCAACTCCTGCTCGCTTTCGCCAGCGGGGGCACTGCTGGCGGTGGGCGCGGGAGCTGCCACGGCAGCGACCGTGGCACTGGGCGCGGGCTCCGGCTCGACGGGCGCCTCCTTGGGAGCTTCCTCCTGCTCGGCGACGGGCTCCGGTTCCGGCTCTGGGGGTACCTCAGTGATCGGCACCACGAACTGTTCCGGCTCCGCCCGTGGCACGCCGCGTTGCGTCACCTGCACGGAAGAGGCGTGCGAACCGGGTTTCGGCCTGAGGAACAGCAGGCTGGTGCCGATCATCAGCAATGCCAACGCAGCCATCGCAAGCTGGGGGCGCATGGCGTAACCCCCCACGATTGTGACGCTTCGCGCCAACCGCTTCTGCCAGGGGAGCCGCCGGTGCACCAGCCGTTCGGCCGCAAGTACGCGGCTTTCGAAGCCCTCTGGGGCGGCCTCCAGCGGCAGCACCCCGAGTTCTCGGGTGGTGCGCATGCGGCCGAACAGCGAGCGGCAGCGTTGGCATTGGTCGCTGTGCCGGTTCGCGGCGGCTCGAGTCAGCTCGTCGAGCTCGTCGTACAGCAGATCCAATAGGATGCGTTCGAAGCGGTCGCAGTTCATCCCTACTTGAGCTCCCTCGCGTATTCCTCGAACTCGCTCAGAGCGCGCTGCAGTCGCTCCAGGGCATAGCGCATGCGACTCTTGACCGTGTTTTCGCCAACCCCCGTCACCTCCGCGATTTCCTTGAAGGGTAAGTTGCCGATTTCACGTAACAAGAACACTTCTTTCTGGTCCTCCGGCAGGGCGTCCACGGCTCGGACGATGGACTGGCCCACCTGGGTTGCCGACGCAGCCCGTTCGACGCTCGAACGAGGGTGGGGATCTGCAATTCTTTCCCCCAGGCTGCGTCCTTCGTCCTCGCTGTTGGGGGCTTGGTCCAGCGAAGGATGGCGACGCAGACGCTGCTTGCGCAGGTGGTCGATGCACAGGTTTCGGGCTACCGCATAGAGCCACGTCGAGAATCTCGCCTCGTGCTTGAACTCGCTGGCACGCTGGACGACCCGCAGGAAGACGTCCTGAGCCAACTCCGCGGCGGTCGCCGGATCCCGAACCTGTCGCAGGACGAAGTTGTAGATGCGGACCTTGTGGCGTTTCACCAGTAGGGCGAACGCATCACGGTCCCCTCGCTGATACCGCGCCATCAGGAGCTCGTCGCTGACCTCGTCACTCGAATAGGCGTCTGTATCGAGAGCGTTCTTTTTTGCGTTGGGGACGGCTCGTTTGCGGTGCAAGGGCTGATCCTGGTCGTGGGCCCTGGTGTGACGCCGAAACGCGTTGGATCGCTGCTCGTTGCCTCTCGCAGAGGCACCACATTCGGCAAGTCAGTTTATCGGCGATCGTCTCACCGAGCGAGCACAAACTTCGGCGCGACAAACCACAAAAGCGCGGTTGCGTTCTGCTTCCGCGCAAACCAAAGTTCTTCGGAAAAGTCCACTCGTGCGAGGCTCGACGGTGCTCAGGGTGGTCGGTCGAGGAACGAACAGAGGGAACATGAATCTTCGTCAAGCGGTTGTGGCTCTCGCGGTCGGGTTGTTGTTGGTCTTCATGCCCGCTGTCGCCGCTTCGGATTCCACCAAGTCCGCAAACGCCCCGGCTGCAAAGACAGAAAGCCAGGCGAGCAAGGCGGCCTCCAAACAGACCACGCAGAAGCAGGGCGCAGCAACTGACAAAGACAAGGCCAAGGGCGCTGCCGACCAGAACACCTCGAGCGAGAAGGCAAAAGCCGGTCAGGGTGCCACCGGCAAGGCCGGCGGCGGCGTATCCGGTGCCGCCCTCGGAGGAGGCAAGCAGAAGAGTGCGGGTTCCAAGGAGCCAGCCAAGCCACCTGCCGCAGGGGGGCAAGCGCAGAGTTCGGCAGACAAGGCGGGCCAAAAGGGCGAGGCGGCGCCCGGGTCCGGGGATGTGGACGGTGCGACCTACGTCGTGCGGCTGCGCGAGTTGGAGTCCCGGGTGGACGAGCTGAAGGAGCAGATACGCCGCAGCCACACCCGTCTGAGCTTGTTGAGTGAGTCCGTCTTGGAGTCGGGTGTCGGCGGCGCTGAGGCAGAGATCGTGTTGCGCAACGCCATGGGCAACGCGTTTCGCATCACCAACGTGCTGGTCGTGCTCGACGGCGCGGTTCAATACAACGAAGGCGGGGCCGATGCGCCTCACCTTCGCAACAAGGTGACGCCGATCTTCAACGGCGCCATCCCGCCGGGCGATCACACGATGCAAGTCGTGGTCAAGCTGCAGGGGCACGGTTATGGGGTCTTTTCCTATTTGAGAGGCTACAAGTTCGAACGCAAAGGAACACACAGTTTCACGGTGCGCCAAGGCAAGGGCCTACGTATCGAGGTGACGGTTTGGGAAAAAGGTACGGTCACGACCCCCTTGGAAGACCGTCCCGACGTGCAGTTTTCCGAACAGTCTCTCGAAGACGCGCCGGAATTGACTACCGAGGCTCCATGAACAGAGCGGTGCGCCGCGCCTTGTTCCTGACCCTTGCAGGCGTCTCGTTCGTTTCGCGGGCGAGTGCGCTGTCCGACGACGAAGCGTTGCGTCGGGCGACGGAAGAGGTGACCGCCGTCGAGTCGGAGCTGAGCGCTGTGGCCAACCACGCTGCTGAGCTGCCCAAGACGGCCGAGGAGCGCTTGGCACTCGGCGACATGCATCAACGCAATCGCGACTACGAGACGGCAATCACCGTTCTCAATCAGGTCTTGGAACTGTACCGTCAGGGTAAGGCGACGGATGCGACCCGCGCAGATGCGTTGTTCATGCTCGGTGAGAGCTACTTCAAGACGCGGCAACTGCCGTCTGCCCGACGCCACTACCGCACTGTCGCCAAAGAAGGGCATCGCGAGTCGTACGTGCAGCACGTCGGTCGCTCCTTGAGCCGCCTGGTGGACATCGCGATGCTGCGCGGGTTCGTCGACGAACTGGACTTCGTGTTCGAGCAGCTCGAGCGCCTCGGGGCAACCGATGCTGACGGCGCGATACGTTATGCGGCAGGCAAGGCACACTTTGCCGCAGGCCACTACCAACAAGCGATTTCCGAGCTTCGCGCCATGCCCAAGGGTTCACCTTTGGCGTTTCAAGCTGCTTACCTCGCGGGCGTCATCTTCACCAACCAAGCACTGACCGAAGACGCGCCCAAAGCGAGCAAGCAGCAGCTCTCTTCCGTGCCGCAGATTTCCCGGCGCTTTGCGCGGGCGATTTTGCAGTTCCAGCGCGTCACGCGCATGAAGGCCGATACTGCAGATCAGAAGCACATCGTCGACCTCGCCTGGTTGGCGTTGGGGCGGATCTTCTACGAGACGGACAACCCGCTCGATGCCGTCGACGCCTACGACAAGGTGGGGCGAGATTCACCGGAGTTTGCTCGCAAGTTGTTCGAGCTGGCCTGGGTTTACGTGAGCTTGAAGGACTACGTGCAGGCGCGCCACACTCTAGAGGTGCTCGAGATCGTCGCGCCCGAGGGCTTGGGGTTGGCAGAAGGTGCCTTGTTGCGAGCCGACTTGATGCTGCGCTCGCACGAGTTCCCCCAGGCGCTGCGGGCGTACGAAGGGGTTCGGCGTCGGTTCTCGCCGGCCTACGACCAGCTCGACGAATTCCTGCAAGAGCATCACGACCCGGCGACATTTTACGATGCCTTGGTCGAGCAGCGTCTCGGAGTCCGCGCCGGGCGATTGCCCCCGGTCGTGATGGACTGGGTGCGAGAGGTGGAGGATGAACGGGCCTTCGCGTTGATCGATGACGTTACCCGTTCTCGGCAACTGAAGGTGGATGCGCTGCGCATGGCGCGCACGATGGGTGGGGTTCTGAGTTCCCATGCTCGCTCTCGGGCCTTCCCGGAGTTGCGGGCGAAGATTCAGGGCACGTTGGCGCTGAGCAATCGACTCGCACGCGCGAAGTTGCTGTTGACAGAGGGCTTGGATGACGCCGCCGGCGCCGCCAGCGGACAGATGCTGGAGCTGCAAGCGGAGCGCCGCAAAGTGGGCTCGCGCATCGACGCCTTGCCCTTCGAGATCCGTCACTTCTTGGCGCGCGAAGCCCACGCCCACGAAACTTGGGACGAAACCTCACAGACGTTGCAGCAATTGAGTCTGCAAACAGACCAGATGCGCGCCACGGTCAACGGCTTGCGCCGCGTGCTTCGCGAGTCGAACGAGTTCGGTATCACTCTGTCGGCGGCCAAGCGGGATCAGTTGACGCGTGAGCTCCACGCCACCGAGCGCGATCTCGACGTGTACCAGGGGCAGATCAAAGAGTTGCGCGAAGCGGTCGAGCGCGGTCGACTGCAAGTGGGCTTCGGCGGCCAGCGCTACGAGGAGGACGAGGCTGCCAAACGGCGCTTTGCGAGCGTCGTCCAGAGGCAATTCACCGTGGCCGCCTCAGGAGAGGCCGGCGAGGACGCCAAGGAGTACGCTGCGCGTGCGGCTGGCGTGCTGGCTCGGATATCTCGCGACGAGAACCAGCTTCGCAAGTTCGCGGGGGCCTACGCACGTGAGGTTGGCGAGCGCACCGGGGAGTTGATGCGTCAGGTGGACGAGGAGGCCAAGAAGGTCGAGGCCGATTCGAAGCGCTTGGAC
>JBNKZR010000232.1:0-11605 GCA_050301735.1 Polyangiaceae bacterium
CGGCGGCAGTCGGTCCCGACACGATGTCCAGCGCGGGTGGTGCGGGCGGCGCGCTCGCGAGCACCGGTGGCGCGGGCGGCGCGGCTACCGGGGGAGCGTCGGCAGGGGGTGCCGGTGGCGCGATTGACGATGAGATGAACGCCGGCGGCGCTGGAGGCGGTCCCCTGGAGTGCGACACCAGCCCCGGCATGGCGATCCAATTCGCAGAGGGGGTCGTCGATCAGATGACTGGCAACCTCGGTAGCGACGGACCCAGCGGAGACGGCCCACGAACCCTGGAGCTGTGGGCCAAGTTCACTGGCGCCAACAGCTGGACAGCGGAGCAGACAATCATCGAACTCGGGCGACGCAACGGCGCGGGAGACATGATTTGGGGGATCGACATGAGCGGCCGCGACGGCAACGGGGGCCGCTTCGGTCCGTACACGAACGGCGTGACGGACAACAACGGCGCCAGCGGTCCGTTCTATGAAGCCGCGCCCGACGTGGGCTGGCTACACCTCGCCTGGGCCTACGAAGGCAATGGCGGCGAGATGGTGTTCACCGTCAACGGCGAAAAGCTCCCAATCCAGGATCCGGGTTCCAACTACACGCTCAATCTCACACCCGGCATCGTGACCCTCGGAGCTTCGCAGAACTTTGGCGCCACCGGATGGAACGGCATCATGGATGAAGTTCGCATTTGGAATATCTACCGCTCTCCACAAGAGATCACGGACACGATGAATGTCTTTCTCAGCGGTGATGAAGAGGGTTTGGTCGCCTACTACAACTTCGACGAGAGCGACGGCACGTTCGTCGACGACGTCAAAGGCACGGCCAGCCACCGTCTGGAACCGTGTACCGGCGGCAACGACGACCGCTGCACGGCGGTCAACGACGGCATGCCCATGATCGTCGCCTCCGACATCCCCGGGCCATTCAGCTGCGCGGAGTGAGCGAAGCCCCAGGTGATCGCCGGTCACGCGGAGGACTAGCTTCCTCGCTCAGCCGCAACGGCGGTGTCGGCTCCGCTACGTGGAGCAACCGCATCGCTGGCAGCGACGACCGACGACGCTCCCTCGCATCAACGTAACCTATTAGAACTACGAGGTTTCCTGGGCCGCGCAGAGCGACTCGCAACTGGCCGGCGGTCAGTCGCACAAACGCGGCAGGTGGTTGCACTTTGACCGGCAGCCATGTGCAAGAGCGGGGCGACCAGTCGCAGCCAGTGGGGCCGCCATGTGCACCAACGCCGCTTCCAGTCGCAGTCGGTCGGAGCTCCCTTGCACAAGCCCGACTAGCATCGTCCACCTAGCGGACACTCGGTCCCACCTGGCGGTGGACCCGGCGCACTCGCGCGACGAGCGATCGTCGATGCTCCGGAGCCCATTCGCACGAACGAGCCGAGCACTGTGCGCTCGACCGGCATCCGTTCACACTTCCCCGACAGCCCATCCACATCGGGGCCGATGTACCGCGCAACTGGCGGGCACCCATTGCCACTTCCGCGGCGACCATGTCACGCGCCTTCGCCTAGCGTCGACAACTCAGACGTACGCATGCGCATGAACGCAATGTGTGGTTGCAACTGGCTCACGGCTCACAACAAGCCGAACCCGCTGAGCCACGACTGCACGCGCTGCAGCAGCCAAAACACGGAGCTCGTCGTCAAGGTCGCCACGGCAAGCCACTCCACTCGCCGCAGCGCCTGCGGGCGGTTTCGAATCAGCCATGAACCGGCAAAGACGAAACCCACCGCCGCCACCTGCCCGAGTTCGACCCCGACGTTGAAGGCGAACAAGGACAAGGCAAAGGCGTGCTTGGGAAGCCCCACGTCCGCCAACGCGCTGGCGAAACCGAGTCCGTGCAGTAGTCCAAAAGCGAATGCGACGAGCCACGGGCGGCGGCGCGTCAGGGTGTCTCGCTTGTGTGCCACTTCGACCGCCAGCAAGAGTACCGAGAGCGCAATACAGATTTCGACGGGAGCGCTGGCGAGTTTGACGACCCCGAGGCTAGCGCCTGCCAGCGTGATGCTGTGGGCCACGGTGAATGCCGAAATCGTGGCCAGCAGGCTCTTGTAGCCGCGAACGAGCAGCAATAGACCCAGCAAGAACAGCAAGTGGTCAACCCCGATGAGGATGTGCTCGCCGCCCAACCCCACGTAGTCCCGAACCACTTGCCAGCTGCTCACGGAGCCAGCGACACCCCCCAGAGCAACAGCCGGTGGATCGCCGCGGCTCAAGAACATCGAGTGGTTGCCATCCTGCCACTCGATGTTGACGGCAATCGGGCCGATCGTCGTCTGCTCTGACGAGAACCGGATCTCGCCGGTGAGCTCCTCGCCCTGGCAGTCCATCAGCGCAGGCACGAGCGGCGCGGTGGCGTTGTCGAAGGAGGGTTGACCACCGATGAAACATGGCCTCGGCAAGTGAACAGTCAGTCCGGGCACGGCCGGAAACGAGGGCGCGAATCGAACGAGGAATTGCCCCTCCCCCACTTCCTTCAGCGCGACGACCGCCGGTCGAGCTTCGTGAGCATGCACCCGAGGTGTCAGCGAGAGGAGCACCGCAAAGCAACTGAGGACGACGAATACGCCCCTCGAGGCGAAACCACGCATTGTCTCCGCCCTACTCGACCGCATCCACGACGACACGATACTCCTTTTCGAGTTCCTCGACGTAGTCTCGAACCGCCGCGTCCCGTTTGCTCGCTTCGAGGTCCTCCACCAGCGCAGCGCGGACGCTCTCCAACGTGGGCTTGCCACTGATGACCGCATCCAAGCGCACGAAGTGAGCGCCTCGAGGGCTCGAAAGCCGGTGCCACTTGCCGACTTGATCCCGCTGCAGCACTCGGCCGAGCTCGACGTGGAGAATGGCCTCGAGTTGAGGTTGGCTCATTCCTTCGAAGGAGGGTCCGCGAGGAAAATGGTCCCCGACCGTTCCCAACGCGTTACCCTCGTTGAGCTCCTTCCACGCAACGGCAGCACGAGCGTCGAACGTGTCCGGCGCTAGCTTTCGATTGACGAACGCGTGAGAGACGTTGAAGGTGTCCGACTTCGCGTAGCGCTCCGGGTGTGCATCGAGCTCTGCCCGAAGCTCTGCTTCCGTAGGCGGCGCGGTGATCGTGCGCTCGCGAACCAACTGCCTCAGCTTGTTCGCTAGGTGGGCCCGAATCACCGCGTCGTTGTTTTCCAAGCCCAGCCTTTCGGCTTCGCGAAAGAGCAGCTCGGTGGTCACCCAATTCTGCAACGCCTTTTGCTGCTCTTCGTCGCTTGGCGGACGCCCCAGCTGGGCCTCGAACTCGGCCGCGACCTCACGACGAACACCACCGGTGATCTCAATCACGGTATCGCGCTGACGCAACCAGGTGTCCACCAGGAACACGAGGGCCCCGGCGAGCACGAAGTACGGGAGCGGCTGTCGAAGCGCTGCCCGACTGCTCACGGAGAGAGGGTCAGATTCCCGGCGTCCAGAGCGACTTCATAGAAGCCGTGCTCGTTCCACGGCAGGGGAGTACCGTCCTGAGAGAGCGTGCCGCCGTCCACCGTCACGCGCAGGTAGTGCCCCGGGGGGAAGGTGTCCTTCAACGTCCAAGTCCAGGTTTGTGAATCGCCGTCCATCGTCGAGTTCCCGTCCTTGAAAGCTTGTGCGCCTTGGATGTACGCGGCCACCTGCTCCATGGTCCCGATCCAGATGTTCAACGTCTTCGCGTAGACCACGCCTTCGTACCAGCCATCGAAGCTGACCGGTTGATAGCCACCGGTGCCGCCGCTGGTGAACCCGTGGATGCACACCGTCTGCCACTTGCCTTGCGCAGCATTGTCCGCGTATCCCTTGAACACGTCGTAGCCCGCCCCTTGGTTCGGGATGTTCGAAGGCAGGTTCGCCCAGTTCGTGTTTCCGTCGGCACCGACGGTCCCGCCGCCAACCCCGCGATCGAGCAAGAACAACTGGTTGGTGATGCTGACGAATCCATCCGTCACGCCGTTGGGCGCCGCCATGGTGTACGCGGTTACGCCGTAGTTCTGCATCAGCCACTCCTGCCCGTCCTGGGCGTCCGAGCCGTTGGTGGTGTGATTGCGGGTGTGGTTGCCCAACTCGTGCCCCAGCTCGAGCGCCTCTTGATACATGGGGTTCGTCGGATCCCCACCCGCGTTGTTCGCCAGGTACCAGGTGAATGGCACCCCGAGCTCGAACATCTTGTCTTTGTTGCCGTGCTGGCTGCCGGTCGCGTCATCGAAGGAGTACGTGAGCGCGCCCCCAAACCCGGCCCAGTTCAGTACCTGCAGGTTCCCCGCCGCACCGGTGGGTCGCGCCTGGCCCCCTTCCCCTGGCTCCATGATGCCGGACGGATTCGGATCCCCAGTCGGCTCGGGTGTCGCATCCGGCGCGGGATCCGTCGGCTCAGGGGTCACGGGCTCCGTGGGTTCCATCACGGGTTCCGCTGGGTCCGTGGGGTCCATCACCGGCTCAACCGGCTCCGCCGGCTCCACACCGGGCTCACTCGGTTCGACACTGGGCTCCGGCGTCGCAACCGGACTCGCGGGTTCCGCGGGCTCCGCGGCAGGGGCTGCGGGCTCCGGGGTCATCGGAACTGGCGTGGCTGCACCAGTAGGCTCTGCGGCGGGCGTCGCAGGCATCGGCGCCGAAGATGGCGTGGGCGTGACTCCCGCACCGACAGTACCCGGCATGACGACAGCACCGCCCGTCGGCGCGCCGCCCGCGGACGACGCCGGGGACTGTTCCGAACCCGTGTCCTCACCGCCACACGCAGCAAGGAAGAGAGGGATGATGGCGGGTACGATAACTAGGCGCTTGTACATGTCGAAGATTCCTCAGAGGAAGTATCCGCTTCGAGGCCACTGATCGATCACGGAAAGCGCCCCGTCGCCTCAGCCGGGGCGCTCGGCCCATAACGCGGCCCGACGAGTCCCTACGACGGCGGATTTTTCGCGTCGTGTGGTGACGCGATGGTCCGTTTCACAATATCGATCGCGGAACCAGTGCGCGGAGTCTGGAAGCATCGACGGCGCAGAAATACAGAGCGCGCGCCTCAGAAAACGAGAGGAACGTCTACTCGATGGCGTCGATCACGAAGGCGGCGCGCGAGGCGACGACCTCGTGGTCTACACTCTCGATCAGCCCGAAGCTGAAGCGCATGGGCAACCTCGTCAGTTCACCATCGCCGAAAGAGAACATGGCCGAATCGTTGTCCTTCACTTGATACCTGTCCGCCAGGTCGTCATCCCCGTGCTGGATCAGGAACAGAGAGCGCCCCACGACGGGATCTGCAATATATGCCCATTCGACTGGGCCCAGCAGGTCATCGACCGAAGACACCATGCCGTCCAGCGACGAGCCGTCCGCAAAGACGAACTGGTCGGTGGTGTCCAGCAGCCCAGCAGGCACTCCACGATAGGCGATACCGTACGGCGTGGGAGCCGCGTTCACCGTCAACGTCACATGCGTGGGATAGAAGTCGTAAACCAGTCGCCAACTTCCTGATTCGGAGACGCTGTGGATGCGCAGGTGCGTGGGAGATTGGCTCTCGTCGTCGGCCGTCGTCGTCATCGGCTCCGAGAGGTCGAAGGTGCCGAAGCTGGGCAGACCGCGCAGCGGGCGAAAACCACTACTGAAGTCGATCCACTGGCGGGCGTCCGTCGAACCCGAATCCATCATGGACACGATCATGCCGAGAGGCTTGACTAGCCAGTAGCTTGCACTCGGTGAGATGATCTCGAACGTGGGCACGAACTCCCCGTCCACTTCCCACTCCGCGTCGACGGCAACCGTGAACGTCCCCGCCACGGGGTTGCCGGGCAGGTCGATCGGTAGCTCGGCAGCGTCCCCGTGGGGCAATTCCTCCGTAGTGCCCGCATCGACCGGCGGCCCATCGGCGCCGACCGTCGGAATGCCGGCTGCCCCGCCCATGCCTTGCGGATCCTCGGGCTCGACGGCTCCATCGCCTGCCATGCCGCCGCCTGCATCGGGGCCGGGATCCCCGGCCATCGGCGCGACCGGAGTCGCCGCGCTGCCCGCCGTTGCCTCGCCCCCCACACTTTCGACGCCCGACGCCACGGGCTCACTTCCAGGGCCTCCGCCAGGCACGTCACTGTCGCCCACGTCTGGAGCATGTGAGCGTTCACCATCCACAGCTCCAGGCTCTGCCACCTCCAAAGGGTTTACGGGTCCCGAACCGGGGACGGTCGAACTCGCGTCTGCGACAACTGGCTGTGCTGTATCGCCACCCATCGACGCTGCAGACATCTGCCCAGGGGGGGACGTCGCGCCCAACCCGGCGCCACTGCTTGCTTCGTCCAGGTCGTTGATCGGCGAACAGGCCGCGCACCCGAGCACCATACACAGTTCCATGCGTCCAAAACGGTGACTCACGTCAAAATCTCCTCACGAGTGAGGTCATCGGACCAACGCGAAGCTCGAAGTCCGATGCCGTGCTGGCAACGGAAGCCTCCGCATCGCTGGAACCGAACAGCAGCCATGCGGCAGCCCCCAAGAGGCCAGCCACACCGACACCCAATGATACGTTCGCTGCCAAATACTGGTCTCTCACTTCATCGACTCGCGTCTGCGCGCAATTGGGGGAGCACTCGTTCAATGCCCGGTCATCCGCGCGTGCCGAATACCCGAAGTATGCGAACCCGGCGGCGCCTAGAGCACCGACGCCCAACCCGACCCACGCGGGGACGAGGGTGCCCTGCGAATTCTGATCGATCGCGGACAGCGGCTCAGCCTCCGAGAGCGTCGAGGTGGTTACCTGCCCGTCCGACGTTTTCGAGGCCAACAGCTGCAATCGCACTTCGCGGACGACGAGCTTCTCGCCCTCGCTGAAGGTGAACACCTCTCGATACGGCTGGTAGCCCTCTAGTTCGAACGACAGTGAGTGCTCGCCTGGGTCAAAAGCGAGTGCCCGCCCATCGAGCTTTCGTGTCGGACCGTCGTCGATACGAACCTCTACGCCCTGAAGCGCCTTGCCCGAAGGCGCACGAACGCGAAAAACGCTCGTTGGTGTCGCGGCTTCGACCTCTTCGAGCCAACGCTGACAATCGGCGTGCAACGCCTCGGGACAGGACGCTCCTCCACAATACGTGAATGCCTCTTGGGCCTCCGACAGAGCGCCCCGCCTCTGCGCACGCTGGCCTTCTTCGTAGGCGTTCAGGCACTGGGCCTTGGTATCTTCCGGCTCCGCCGCCGCGGTGGTGGTTGCCAGGCACGTCACTAGAGCAACCGCGGTACCGCACAAACACGAGTAAGGCTCGGGGCGTGGCATCTTCAAATTCGTCGCCTGTCTGAGACTCGTCATAGGCACTCCGGCTTGAAATGACGAATCCCCTCTGCATCGATGTAGGTAGGCGGTGAGCACTTCGTGTCTGCCGCCTCGGGTTCTTGTTTTGGTGAAGGCTCGGTTTTCGCGGGAGCGGAGCCCCGGGTGGCAACGACTTGCGCCCTGCGTTTGCGCGCTGGCACAGCACCGGGTTTGTGCGTCCGCGTTGCTCGGACGGCACCGGTCGCGGATGCTTTCTCCACTCCGAGCGACGGGGTATCTTCGACCGCCAGCGGCAACTCGCTCGCAGGAACCGCCGCCAGCCCGCTTGCTCGTTCACTCTCAGCGCTCTTGGTTGTCGACTCGTGCGAGGCAACGCTACTGCGAACGTGCTCGGCCTCATCCTTCACAGTCGACGAGGACGGGGCCTCCGCCTGCTGGTCATGTGCCACCCCAGGCGCGGCCACTACCGGGATCACCTCACTGTCAGTACCACCTCGCATGGCGCGCCAGGCAAAGAGCACTCCTGCTGCCACGACGAGCACGGACATCACCAGTGGCAGACGCGAACGGCGCCGGAACAGTGGCTCTTCAACGGAAATCCCTTCAACATCGGCCGTCAGCAAGTCGCCCGCCATGGGGTCGGAAGCTGGAAGCGGGGGCGGCTGGGCCGGGCCAGGCGCGACCAAGTTGCTGGATAACGTCGCGACCGGTGCCCTCCTTGCTGCCTCCTCGATGCTCGTTACCGCCGTGACGGCAGCCAGCGGAGCCATAGTAGCTTCAGGCTCCGGCGCCCCGATGCGAAGACGGGCCAAGAGTGCTGCACTCCGCGCCAAGCGCGAACCCGATATCTCGAGCGCCCCGCTGGCAACCACGGACACGGACGCCTCCGGCACAGCGTCCTCCAGAGCGAGGGCAAAATCGCGCGCACTCCCGAAACGGCGCCCAGGCTCGCGCTCCAGCGCCCGAAGCACGACGCGCTCCAGACCGGCACTCACCCCATCTCTCAATTCACTCGGCGGGGGCACCCGTTTGTTGAGAACGTTTTGCAGCGCCGCCAACTCCGGCCCCTCCGGAGTGCGAAACAAACGTCGCCCAGTCAATGCCTCCCACAAGACGACACCCGCTCCGAAGATGTCTGTCCTTCGATCGACGCCACCTCCGCACACTTGCTCTGGCGCCATGTACGGAGCCTTGCCCGAGAGTTGCCCCGTTCGTGTGACGTGTGTGGCGCTGGTCGCTTTTGCAACGCCGAAGTCCAGGACTTTGACGAGACCATCGCGACCGATGATGATGTTCTGAGGCGACACGTCACGGTGCACCAAATGCAGTGGGCGCCCATCGTCACCAATCGCCTCGTGAGCGGAGTGAAGCCCGTGCAACGCCTGAGCGACGATTCCAACAGCCACGGCGATTGGCAGTTCAGTCCGTGCATCGACAGCGTCTTTCAGGAGTTCGTGCAGGGTGACTCCCTCGACGAACTCCATCACCAGAGCCAACTGACCCTCCGTCTCCAGCACGTCGAACGTCTGCACGAGGTTGGGATGATTCAGGCACGAGACGAGGCGGATCTCGTCCTTGAAGCGGGTGACGAAGTCGGGATCCTGCGCCAGATGGCTGTGTAGTCGCTTGATGGCGAGCAAACGTCTGAAACCGAGCGCACCTTGCTTCAGTCCGAGATGCACAGTCCCCATGCCACCCGCGGCAATCTGTTCCCCGATCAGGTAGGCCGAAGCCCCGTAAGAGGCCCACCGCGTGGATGTCGAACCGGGGGCCCTTTGTGTAGCAGAGTCGACCAAGGTATCCATGCGTGGCTCTCCAAGCAATCGGGAGATAGCGAGCGGGGCGAGCCCCAGCGAAGGGAAACGCTACCATGGCCGCTCGATGCCGTCCAACGAGCGAGCGCTGGCCTTGCATCGTCGAGTGTCAAAACGGAGCTTCGCCGTTGGAGTCTCCACCGCTGCTTGCGGAAACTTACGGCACCCGTCTTCACAGACGATCTACTTCAGGTGCAAATTGTTGGCACCAGCTGTGGAGCACACGGTCACCCAGCATGCCCATCGCAACCGGCAAAGCGCCCGCGCCTCATGTTCACCCCAGACGCTTATAACCGGCAGTCGTCACCATAGTAACGACATTACGATAACTCCTCGTCCGTCTTGGTCGTGCCACGTTCATCGAAGCCCTGCTGCTACTAGCGGAAACATTTGGCAGAGCGACCTTCAATGGCAGAACGGGGCTGGCCTGGTCGGTCGTAAGTGAAAGGCTTGGTCCAGACTCCACGCTGGCCATGCCCTGAGAATCGCTGCCTTGTGGGCGGAAAAGGCCGGTGCTTCCTCGCTACCCCCACAAGGTAGGGTAACCCCCGACCTGTTGCACCATCATTCACGCACCCACGGTGGCATAGGAGCGAACGCAATCGCTCGCTTGCCGCAACAGCACGGCTCCAACTGGCGTCCAAAGCCAGGCTGGCCGAGTGAAGCCGCGAAGCACAATGGTCGGGAGAGCGAAGATCCAAGATGGTCGGAGTTGTTTCGACACAACGTCGTCCCAGGTTTGTGCTCCCACCAGCGGAGTGGCCCCCCAATTGGCGCCGATCGGGGGGACCTGCCGCTCGAGCTCAAGATGCAGCTGCGATGAACTCCGCGTTCGGCACGGCGCTGGCGATGTGATTGGCGTAGTTGGTCAGTGTCTTCATGGCCACGCCCAGCACTACCTCGAACACATTTGCTTTGCTGAACCCTGCACCCAAGAAGCGTTCGATGACGGAGTTGTCGATGCGCCCGCGCTTCTGCACCAACTCCGTGGTGAGCTCCCGAAGGGCGGCATGCCTCGGGTTGTCCAGCGCCGATTGCTCGACGATGTCGCCGATGGTCAACGCGTCGATTCCTACTTTGCGCGCCAACGCCGAGTGAGCTGCCTTGCAGTACTCGCAATCGTTGGCGACGCTGGCGCTGAGCAACACGATTTGCTGCTCGGCCGCGCTCAACGAGGTCTTGTCGAATAGCGCCGACAGGCTCATCACCCCCTCCAGCGCAACGGGTGCTTCAGCCAGGTACGCGGCCAAGTTGGGGACAAATCCGTAGCGCTGCTGCACCTTGTCGAGCACCTCGGCGGCGCCCTCGGGCGCAGTCGCCACGGTGTGGAGGGTGAATACGGAAGTGTGGGAAGCTTTCTGGGTCATGGTTGTCTCCTTGGACGTAAATGTCCGTAATTAGTTCGCTTGTTGTGTTCTCTGCGAGAACTCCCAACAGTTTGCTTCCTATTTATGATTCACGGAATGGGCACTTCTGGACTAACAGAGTTCAGAAATGCACAGCTTTGATTGGGACGGACTCTGCCTGGTGCTGCGCCTGTCGCGCTGCCGTTCGCTGTTGGCAGCGGAGCGCGAACTTGGAATCAGCCACAGCACTTTGTCGCGGCGGCTAGCGGCGCTGGAGGAACGCTTTGGTGAGCCGCTGTTCGAGCGCCACGGGCGCGGAGTCACGCCAACGCGCGTGGGCACGGCGATCATCGAAGCCGCCGCGCGCATGGAAGAAGAAGCGCAACGACTCGAACGACGGCTACTCGGCGACGAGGCAAAACTAGAAGGGGCGCTACGAGTCACCGCTCCAGAGATCATCGCGGCCCGCCATGCAGCCGACTTCTCTGCGTTTGCTCGCTCCCACCCGAGGATTCGATTGGAGCTCGTGGCCTCGAACCTACCGCTCGATCTGGGGCAGCGGGAAGCTGATGTTGCGCTCAGATTGGCAGACAGTCCTCCGCAGACCCTGGTCGGACGCAAAATCCTCCGGGCGGAGTTCGCTCTCTACGCAGCCAAGCAACTCGTGGAGGCAAGCACCGTGACTCCGGAGTTGGACCAACTGCCGTGGTTGGTTTGGGATGCTCGGTTGCGTGCGCACATCACGGAGAAATGGATGAAGAAGAACGTTCCCCATGCGCGTGTCGCCGGAGTCTTCGATCACAGCTTGGTATTGCACCGAGCCGTCTCCGCAGCAATGGGGGTGGGGTTTCTCAGCTGCGTGGACGGGGACGAGGACACGGCGCTCGTTCGCCTGCTACCCCCAGAGCCCGAGTTCGGGATGGACTTGTGGATACTCACCCACCGGGATTTGCGTCACACGGCCAGAGTCCGCACATTCATGAGCTTCATCGCCAAAAGGATCGGCAGGTGGAGAGACAGATACGCTGGCGTTGCCGGCGCAGCAAGCGCCGGGGGTGTCGCCTGACGTCGGCCGTCGCGCCTTGGCACACCTGAAAGCAGGACACGTCCTGCCGTTCACCTTTCCCAGAACACAGAAGCTGGTGTCTGATTTTGAACGACGACGTGACATAGCCAGTC
>JBNKZR010000233.1:0-11531 GCA_050301735.1 Polyangiaceae bacterium
AGCAGCCGGAACGAGCGAATCAGTCCCAACGCGATCGCCGTAGAAGGTCAGTCCAACGGCGTCGGTCTGGAATCCGGGACCTGCTACGACAGGCTCGGTCGCCGGCTGGAAGGAGCCCCCGAGTTCTCGCCGTTGGCAGAAGTCGAGCGCTAGGCACACCGTGAACCCGAGGGGGCGGGTAGCCACCATCGACAGCGCGTGACGAGCACGAAACACCGCGGCAACGGTGAGATGTCAGTGCGGCCGCCACACGAACAGGTCGGAGGAAAATGGCGGCAAAGAGACCGCGATATTCCGGCGCCGCGCTGCGCAAAGGGCGCGTGGCTTGCGTCATCCGAAGGCGCCGGTAATCAGCCGCAGCTCCCCAGGTGTGACCGCCGTGCCGCACCCCTGTGCCAGATTGCAGTGGCGAAGCGTACGCAGGGGTACGACTCGAACCTGCAGTTTGGCCCTGGTGAAACACAAAAGCGCCGTCGCACGCACCCCTTGGGGCACACCGACGCTGGAAACGCAGGGCCTGCGCGACCGGAGTGAGACCTTTTTTACCCATGGCACGTCCTTTGCTTTGGTCTCAAGTGAAACGGTGTTTCGACCGAACACACTGGATGAAGCCATGACTGCCCCCGCCAGCACTCCTCAGAGCTCACCCAACTCCTGGGTGCCTCGCGGAACCCTCGTCGGTTCTCGCTATCGGCTCGACGGTGTGATCGCTGGTGGCGGCATGGGTGTCGTGTATCGCGCGCTGGACACGGCTTCGGGTCGACCCGTGGCGTTGAAGATGCTGCGTCGGGATCACGCCAACAATCCCAACGCCAAGCGACGCTTCCTGCAAGAGGCCCGCCTGCTCGGGAACCTGCGTGGGGCGTACGTGCCTCGCCTGCTCGACGTCGGTGAGCACGAGGGGGGTCTCTACTTCACGGTCTTGGAGCTGCTCGCGGGCAGCGATCTGCGTCGCCTTCTCAACCAACGCAACCTGGAGGCGAGCGAGGCGGTCGACATCGCGCTGCAGCTGTGTGCCGCTCTGGCCGAGGCCCACGACCAAGCGATCGTTCACCGTGACGTCAAACCCGAGAACATCGTGCTCGCTTCGGAGTCGGGCATCGCCGTCAAGCTGGTGGACTTCGGCATCGCCAAAGACACCAGCTCGAGCCAGACCTACTGGGTTAGCGGCAAGCACACCTTGGGCTCCCCGGAGTACATGGCGCCCGAGCAGTTCGACGCCCCCGACAGTGTCGATGGGCGTGCCGACGTCTGGTCGCTCGGCGCGGTGCTGTACGAAATGCTGTGCGGTAACCCGCCGCCGCGTTTCCGCGCGGCCGACGGTCGCCCGAGTGGCGTGCTCATTCCCGAGCTGCCCCCCCACGTCTCGGAGGAGCTGGAGGCGGTCGTGACGCGTGCGCTGGCGCAGGCGCCCAACGATCGTTACGAGGACGTGCGCCAGTTCGCCGAAGCACTAGCGCCGTTCGCGGGTGAACTGGGGCACGCCTTGGTCGAGAATTGGTTCGGACGCGTCGTGCAGCGTCAGCCGCAGCGAGCTCGCAGCGTCAAGCGGCAGGTCGCGCGCAGCGGCGTGTTCGCGGCCCCGGTGATCAAAGACCTCTCGCCCACGATCGCCGACGGCTCCGCGACGTTGGACGTGTGCTCCACGCGCGGCGACAGCCTCGCGAGTTGACCGGGGCCACCTCGACGGCCAGCCAAGCGGGGCTCGACAAGACGCGCGATGGCGCTCGCTCACTTGATGCGCGCGTCTTCCCAACCCACCCAATAGGGACCGTCCGGACCGTGCTCGCGCTTCCAGATCGGGACCCGCTCTTTGATGCGGTCGATCAACGCGCGACACGCGCGGAAGGCTTCGTCGCGATGCGGCGCCGAAGCCGCACACACGACGGCCAAGTCCCCCACTTGCAGATCCCCGACGCGGTGCAGACAAGCGAGCTCCGCGTCGGGGATCTCACTTTGGATCTCCTGCGCGATGGCGAGCATCTCTTTTTTCGCCATCGACGCGTAGGCCTCGTACTGCAACGCTTCGACGGGCTTGCCGTCGTTGTGGTCGCGCACCCGACCGACGAACAGACACACGCCGCCCTTGTCGTCAGCGAGCACCGCCGCGTAACACTCGTCGATGCTGAGCGCCGCATCGCGCACGTCGATCAACGTCATCGCTCGAAGTCTCCCGAGCGGCCACCGCCTTCGTGAGTCACGTGCGTCATCGCTCGAAGTCTCCCGAGCGGCCGCCGCTCTTGTGAACCAGCCGCGTGGGGCCGATCTCCATGCCGCGGTCGAAGGACTTGAGCATGTCGTAGACGGTCAGCGCCGCGGCGCTGGCGGCCACCATCGCTTCCATCTCCACCCCGGTGCGGTCGAAGGCCTCGACGTGGGCGGTGACGAGCACGGCGCTCTGCTCCGCGTCGAGCTCGAGATCCAGCGAGATGCGCGTGAGGCTGAGCGGATGGCACAGTGGGATCCACTCCGACGTGCGCTTGGCGGCCATGATGCCGGCGAGCCGGGCCGTGCCCAACACGTCTCCCTTCGGCACCTGGTGCTGGCGCAGTTTGGCGAACGCCTCCGCGTTCATCTTCACGGCGCTCTGGACGCTCGCCTTGCGCAAGCTGGCCTCCTTGCGCCCGACGTTCACCATGCGCACGCCACCGCCGGGTTCGAGATGACTCGACAACGCCGAGTCGCCGACGATTTCGCGGTAGGCCTGGTCGATGCGTTCGTCCCTGCCGCGGCGAGCAACCTTGCACAGGACGTAACGCTCGAGCGGTGAGAGCGCTGCCCAGCTCGAGCCGGGGATCGGTCGCCGCTCTCCCAAAGCTGCCAGTACCTCGTCCGGCACCGCCGCCGGATCCGGATCGGCAACGGGCGCCATGCTTTGGGGCTTGGGCGTCAACCCGTCGAGGGCGACGGCGACGGCGGTCGTGTCGACCACGTCCTCGGAGCCCAGGCGAGTCAGCTCTTGGCGGACGGGGACGGCGAGGCTCTGCCAGCTCTCGAGCGAGAGCTTGACCCCGGCCTGGTCCAAGGCACGCCGAGCTGCCATCGGCAGGAGCTTCAGATCGGGTGAGGCTTGGTCGAGAGTGAAGAGACGCACGGCTGACTTATAGTGTAAGGTCGCCGCGTGGCGGAGGAAATCTCGGATCGCAAACGGATCGTCTCCTGGGCTTTGTACGACTGGGCGAACTCCGCGTTCGCCACCACGGTGATGGCGGGATTTTTCCCCGCCTTCTTCGACAAGTACTGGAGCGCCGGCATCGATGCCGAGACCAGCACCTTTCGTCTGGGCGTCGCCAACTCCGTCGGCAGTCTGGTCATCGTGTTGACCGCTCCTGTGCTCGGCGCGATCGCGGACGCGGGCGGCCTGCGCAAGAAGCTGCTCTTCAGCTTCATGATCTTGGGTGCAGGCAGCACCGCCGCGCTCTACGTCGTCGCCAAGGGCGATTGGCTCTCGGCAGCCGCTCTGTTCGTCTTGGGCAGCGTCGGCTTCATGGCCTCGAACATCTTCTACGACGCGCTGCTGGTGAACGTCGCCAAGCCCGAACGCCGCGACTCGGTCTCCGCTCTCGGCTACGGCATGGGCTATCTGGGCGGTGGACTGCTCTTCGCGCTGCAGGTCGCCTGGACACAAATGCCCGACAAGTTCGGTTTCGCCGACGCGGGACAGGCCGTGCGCTGGAGCTTTCCCACGGTTGCGCTGTGGTGGCTGGTCTTCAGTCTCCCGCTATTTCTGTTCGTCGCCGAAGACGAGCGACCGAAGAATCCCGCCGGCGCCATCGCCGGTGGCATGCGTCAGCTGGTGGAGACCTTCAAAGAAGCGCGCCAGCTCAAGGTCGCCTTCCTGTTCTTGATCGCCTACTGGCTGTACATCGACGGCGTCGACACGGTGATCCGCATGGCCGTCAAGTACGGCCTCTCCCTCGGTTTCGCCGACTCGTCGCTGATCGTGGCGCTGCTGATCACCCAATTCGTCGGCTTTCCCGCAGCCATCGTCTTCGGCTTCTTGGGCAAGAAGATCGGCACCAAGGCGGCGCTGCTCGGCGGCATCTTCGTTTACATCTTGGTCACCGTGGGCGGCGTGCTGATGACGCAAGAATCGCACTTCTACATCTTGGCCATCGTCGTGGGCCTGGTGCAGGGCGGCGTGCAGGCGCTCAGCCGTTCGCTCTACTCGCGCCTGATCCCAGCGGACAAGAGCAGCGAGTTCTTCGGGCTCTACAACATGCTGGGCAAGTTCGCAGCGGTCATCGGTCCCACCTTGGTGGGCAGTGCCGCCCTGCTCGTCGGTTCGCGCTACTCGCTCTTGTCGCTGTTGCTGCTCTTCGTCGCGGGGGGCGTGCTGCTGCTGCGGGTCGATGTCGAGGCCGGTGAGCAAGCCGCGCGCGAGTCGACGGGAGCCTGATCCCAGAGCGCGAGTCGGGCGCGCGGTGAGTTCGACGTATCTCGCCGCGAGCGGCTGGGCACGGTGCTTGCTCTTCTGATACGGTTCGCGAGCATGAGTTCGGAATCCCTCGTTCTGCACGCGCACGAGTTGCGCAAAACCTACCAGATGGGGGAGGTCTTCGTGCATGCGCTACGCGGCGTGAACTTCAGTCTCAAACGAGGCGAGTTGCTGGTGCTGTTGGGCGCCTCGGGCAGCGGCAAGTCGACGCTGCTCAACATCGTCGGCGGCTTGGACGTGCCGACCGACGGTCAGGTCTTCTACGAAGACTGGGAGCTCAGTCGCGCCACCGACAGTCAGCTCACCGAATACCGCCGGCAGCACGTCGGATTCGTCTTTCAGTTCTACAACTTGATCCCGAGCCTCACGGCGGTGGAGAATGTCGCTCTGGTGACGGAAGTCTCCGCCGACCCGATGGCCCCGTTGGATGCCTTGGACTTGGTGGGTTTGGCAGACCGCGCTCACCACTTCCCCGCACAGCTGTCCGGTGGCGAACAACAACGCGTGGCCATCGCCCGAGCCGTCGCAAAACGACCGGACATCCTGCTCTGTGACGAACCCACGGGCGCCCTCGACTACAAGACGGGGGTTCAAGTGTTGGAGGTGATCGATCGCGTCAATCGGGAGTTGGGAGCATCGACGGCGGTGATCACTCACAACGCGCCCGTGGCACAGATGGCCGACCGCGTCGTGGTGCTGGCCGATGGTCAGATCCAGCGCGACGAGACCAATACGGCGCGTATCAGCCCCTCGGAGCTCTCCTGGTGAGCGCTATCGACAAGAAGCTGTTCAAAGACTTGGTGTCGCTGCGGGGTCAGGTCATCACCATCGCGCTCGTCGTGGCTTGCGGCATCGCCAGCTACATCACGATGCGCACCGCTTACGACTCGCTGGTGCACTCACGAGACAAGTACTACCTGGACTACCGCTTCGGCGATCTCTTCGCTGCGTTGAAGCGAGCTCCGCGCCCGATAGTGCATCATCTGGAGTCCATCAACGGCGTGACGCGAGTGGACGCCCGGGTCGTCGAGCGCGTCTTGGTGCCGATGCCGAACATGCCTCGCCCCGCGAGCGGCACCATCGTCGGGCTGGATCATCACGAGCGCGGCAGTCGCCTGAACGACGTCTACATCAAGAGCGGGCGTGACATCGACCCCAGTCGACAAGACGAAGTCATCCTACTGCAAGCATTCGCCGAAGCGCACGGGCTCGACGCGGGTGACAGCATCGACGCCGTGATCAACGGCACGCTGCGCTCACTCGACATCGTCGGCATCGGGCTCTCCCCCGAGTACGTGCTGGCCTTGGCCCCCGGAGCGCTGAGCTACGACCCCGCCTCCGTGCCCGTGATCTGGATGAACGAGAAGGCGCTCGCGGCCGCCTTTCAGATGGAGGGCGGCTTCAACAGCGTCTCGATGCAGCTGCAGCCCGGTGCCAACGAAGCCGAAGTGCTGACGCGAGTCGACGAGATCCTCAAGCCCTATGGCGGCTTCGGCGCCGTGCTGCGGGACAAACAGCCCTCGAACTACATGCTGTCCGGCGAGTTGATGCAGCTGGACAACATGGCCGGCTTCGTGCCGTACCTGTTCTTGTTCGTAGCGGCCATGCTGGTCAACGTCGTGCTCTCGCGCTTGGTGCAATTGCAGCGTTCACAGATCGCGACCTTGAAAGCCGTCGGCTATCGAGATCGCCGCATCGGGCTGCACTACTTGGAGTTGGTCTCCGTGATCGTGGTGGGCGGGGCCATCTTGGGGGTGGCCGTGGGAGCTTGGCTCGGCAGTGAGATGACGGCGATGTACACCGGGATGTGGTTTCGCTTTCCGCACCCCGAGTATCGGCTCCAACCCGCGGCAGTCGCGTTTTCGGTGAGCATCAGCGTGGGCTCGGCCGTGGTGGGCGCCTGGATCAGCGTTTCGCGCGTCATGAAGCTGCCACCCGCCGAGGCGATGCGTCCGCCCGCCCCCGCGCGCTACCGCAGGTCGCTCCTCGAGCTGTTCGGTGTGTGGCGTTGGCTCGATCCCCCCGCGCGCATGATCTGGCGAGAAGTCTCCAGGCGACCTATCCGCCTCATGCTCTCTGCGCTCGGTATCGCACTGGCGACGGGGCTGGTCGTCGTGGGCCGTTCGATGTGGGACGCGATGGACCACCTGATGGACGTGCAATTCCACCGCTCGATGCGCGAGGACATCACCGTCTCGTTCATGAACCCCCTGCCCGAGCGGGCCATCAGTGAGCTGCGGCACTTGCCGGGCGTGTTCTACGCCGAGGGGCTGCGCAGCGTGCCGGTGCGCTTCGAAGCGGGCCATCGCAGCCGCGACAGCGTGCTCAACGGTTACCCGGTGCCCACCCGCCTGCGACGGCTGCTGGGCGCTGGTGCCAAGGAGTACGAGCTGACGGGAGGCGGCGTCGTGCTGACCAAGATGTTGGGCGAGATCCTGCATCTGCGTCCAGGCGATCAGGTCACGGTCAAACTCCGAGAAGGGCAGTGGGGAACGCGTCAAGTGACGGTCGCCGGCTTCGTCGACGAACCCTTCGGACTGCAGGGCCACATGCTCAAGCCCGAGCTGGAGCGTCTGCTGCGCGATTCGGGCGCCGTCAACACCGCCCTGCTCAGCGTGGACCCAGTCTTCGTCCAGGACATCGAAGCGCGTCTGAAGAAGATGCCTTCCGTGGCCAGCGTCTCGAGCCCCCACGACTTCAAGAAGCAATTCGACGAGCAGAGCGCAGCGATGATCAACGTGATGACGGCCATCATGACCATCTTCGCGGCCATCATCGCCATCGGCGTCATCTACAACAACGCGCGAGTGGCCCTCTCCCAACGCACGCGGGACTTGGCGAGTCTGCGTGTCTTGGGCTTCACGCGCCACGAGATCGCCGCCATCCTCTTCGGCGAGCAAGCCATTCAGGTCGCTTTGGCGATCCCCGTCGGCTTGTACTTGGGCAACTGGATGACCAACGCCATGATGAGCAACGTCGACCCCGAGATGTACCGCATGGAGGTCATCATTTCCGAAAAGACCTACTTGTTCGCGGTCGCGGTCACCTTGGCGTCGGCGGCGGCCAGCGCGCTCATCCTGCGCCGCAAACTCGATCACCTGGACCTGATCGGCGTATTGAAGACGAGAGAATGACGATGAACGACGAAAGCTCCAATCGAACGCCTCCGAGCAATCGCAACATTCGGCGCATCATCAAGCGCGTTCTGACCACCATCGTGCTGTTGGCCGTCGTCGCAGGTATCGTGATGGCTGCGATGCCGAAGCCCGTCCCGGTCGAGCTCGGCAAAGCCCAGCGCGGCGAGTTGGTCGTCACCGTCGACGAGGACGGCAAGACCCGCGTCAAGGACCGCTACGTCGTTTCCGCGCCGCTTTCCGGCAACGTCGGGCGCATCGAACTGCGCGCCGGTGACGAAGTCAAACAGGGCGACGTCTTGGCTCGCCTGGTGCCACTGCAAGCGCCGCTGTTGGACGCTCGCTCCCGTTCGCAAACGGAGGCTCAGGTGTCGGCAGCAGTGGCTTCCCAGCGTCAGGTCCAAGCTCAGATCGAACGCGCCGAGGTCGCCTACGACTTCGCGAAGAAAGAAGCCGCACGCCACCAGAAGCTCTTCGACGACAAGGCGATCAGTCAAATGGAGCTGGACCGCATGTTGCTGGAAGAGCGCGCCAGAAAGGCCGAGCTCACCTCCGCCAAGTTCGGCGCCAAGGTCGCCGCCCACGAACTGCAAATGGCGCGTGCCGCACTCGGCCGCTACGGCGTCAGCGACAACACGGACTCGCTGACCGTGCCCAGCCCGGTTTCCGGGCGCGTGCTCAAGGTCATCCAACAAAGCGAAGGCGCGGTCCAGGCGGGCACCCCGCTACTGGAGGTCGGAGATCCGAAGGCGCTGGAGATCGTCGTCGACGTGCTCACCAGTGACGCGGTGAACATCCACCCCACGAGTCCCGTCAAGATCGAAGAGTGGGGCGGCGATACCCTGGAGGCCGTCGTGCGCACCGTCGAGCCGTCCGCCTTCACACGCCTGTCGGCGCTGGGCGTCGAAGAGCAGCGCGTCAACGCGATCCTCGATCTGACCGCCCCGTACGACGCCTGGTCCCAGCTCGGCGACGGCTACCGCGTCGAGGCGCGCATCGAGGTGTTTCGCCGTGAAGGCGCGCTGACCATTCCGCAGAGCGCCCTATTCCGCCACGACGGCAGCTGGGCAGTCTTCACCGTCGACGGCAACCTCGCGCACTTGCAACCGCTCGACGTGGGACGCCGCAACGATACCTCCGCGGAGATCCTGGCCGGATTGGAGGAGGGGCAGACGATCATCGTTCACCCCAACGACGACGTCGTGGAAGGCGTCGAGATCACGCCGATGTGAAAGCCGCGCTGAGCGAACGGAGCGAGGCGGCAGCCGAGCAGCACTGAGCGCGCCTGCAGAGCCCGGTCGGCTCTTCCGAAGTCCGCACTCGTCCGCCGCGCAGCGCTCACTCCGCTCGACTGCCCTGTTTTCCTACGGCAGCTAGCACGCGAAGCACCTCGTCGGCGACCGCTTCTTCGTCGCGGCAGCCTTGCATGCGCTTGGCGATGTCCGCGAGAGAAAGCAAGCCCGCGGGCTTGCCCTCATCGCTTTTGACCACCACCCGACGGATCCGCTCGCGCCCCATCAGGTGCAGGGCGTCCCCCAGGGTGGCGTTGATCGAAACCGACCAAAGCGTCTTCGACATCGCGCTTTCCACGTCGATCTCCCGCAGAGGCTTGTCCTGGAACATCGCCGCCATCGAAATGTCGCGGTCCGTGATGACGGAGATGGGACCACCGACGAAGTCGACGACGACCAACACGCCGCAGTCGTGATCCCACATCGACTGGGCTGCCTCACGCAGAGAAGACTTGGGCGCGCACGTCAACACCGGGCTCGACATCACTTCGTGCACCGACGTCTCCAACACTGCCGCCGCTTGACCCTTGAGCAATGCGCGCAGTGCGTCAGACATTTCCTTGGCGCGATCGATGGCAGCGCCCGGTCCGTCCGAAGCCAAGTTCTGTTCGAGACCTTCCAACTTGCCTTCGAGCTCACCCCAACGTTGCCGTGCATCCATCCGAAGCAAGTGGGCTCGCAAGCGGAGCTTGTCTCTCATGCCGCGCAATTCGTTGAACAACTGCTGCGGCGCGTCCTGGGTTGGATTCTGCTGAACCATGTCTGACCTCCTCATTTTGTCTGCGATGACGATTGACTGCGATATCGCTTCCCAATGGAAGCACACACCGCGCCAACCGCACCCCGCAGCTGGCGTACCACAGCTCGTGGCACACCGCGTGCACATTCAACGGGCAGGAGGTCACAGAATGAGCCCAATTCGGCGTAGTCACCATGTACACCGCACGCGTTCAGCCATCGTCACTTGTCTTACATTGGCAACCTTCGCGACGAGTTGCATCGCCAAGGACAAATACGACGCAAAAGTTGCGGAATTGGAGCAAACCAAGGCAGAGCTCGAGGCGGCACGCCAGACGGGTGAACGGCAACAGCGCGATACTTCCGACCTGAAACAACGCCTGGAAAACGCTCAGACTGCCCTGCGCTCATCCCAACAGAGCAACGCTGACTCGCTTGCCAAGCTGAAAGAAGTGGACGAGCGAGCGACTGAGCTCGAACGCTTGGCCACCGACCGCCAAGGTGTGGTCTCCGAATTGGAAGCCCAACTGACCCAACAACGCGCTTTGCTGGAAGAGTTCCGCACCATCGCCGAGGAGTACGGTGTGGACTCCCCTCAGGAGCTGCAGCGCGCCCTGGCAGAACTCCAAAAGCGCGTTTCGGAAACGGAGGCAGCGCTGCGCTTCGCAGCCATGGAGCTGGAGCGAGAGCGGCGCATCGCCAAGAAGCTCAAAGCGTTGATCGATGCCGGAACGCTCAGAGTTCGACGCCGCGCGGGTCGCCTGGTGATCGAACTGCCCGGCGATGTGCATTTCGACGCCGGCAGCGCCAAGCTGACAGAAGTCGGCCGCTCGACCCTGGAGCAACTCGCGCCAGTGCTACAAGCCGAGCGCGATCGATTGTTCGTGGTGGAAGGTCATACCGACAACCAACCGATCAAGGTTTCCGGATTCCGCAGCAATTGGCACCTCGGCTCCAATCGTGCGGAGGTCGCGCGGCAGGCCATGGTCGAAGCGGGCTTGGAAGCGAATCATGTCGCCATCGCAAGCTGGGCCGACGTACTGCCCGTGTGCGCAGAGGTGGACGAAGCCGAGTGTCGCAAACGCAATCGTCGCGTGGAGGTCTTGCTGCTGCCGCGCTTCGAGTGAAGCGTGGCACGATGCCTCAGGGCGCGGACGACTGACACGCGCCCACCGCGTAGCCCGTGACCGCGGCATCGCGGCAGGCTTCGCAGGCGTTGGGGAAGGTACGCCAGGCAGCGAGCGTGCCTTGCTCGCTGCCCCCCGCGCAAACGCTGGCCTGCTGGTCCTTACAGCTGGCCACTTGGCGACTTTCGGGACTGCACTCGCGGTAGCCGGCCGGCAGTTGGGCAGCCGCGGGCGATGAGGCGGGTGCCTCGGGCGCAGTCGTGGCGGGTGCGGGCGGCGGCGGAGACGAGGGCTCCTCCGCATTCGGCGCCGGAGCGTCACTCTCCGCCGGAGCGGGCTGTACCCACAAGGTCTTCTGCAATTCGGCAGCCGCCGAGCTGTTGTGCTCACGACGCGTCAGGATCGAGCGCGCGCTGGCGCCCTGCCCGTAGTAGAGCTCGTTGTGGGCCTTGCGCGTCGCGATCACGTAGCCGTCCAGCGACACTCCGGCAAAAGCGCCCCCAGACTCGGTCAACACGTAGATGTCCTTGCGGATCATTTCGCCTTCGGTGAGCCCGCGTTCGCCGACGTGGCCCAGTGTGGCGCTCGTCTGCGCGCCGAGGGTCATGCTGGAATGCAGCAGCGTCTCCATCGTCAGCTCGTTCATCACGAACAGCACCGCCGTGCTTTCGCGAAACCCTGCTTGCAACCCCACGCTGGGAGCACCGAGCGAGTAGAACGCCGGACTACTCCACGAACCGTCGTCGCCCCGCACCAGCATCACACCGTTGCCGCCCTCACCTCCGACGATGAGTGAGGCCTT
>JBNKZR010000234.1:0-11528 GCA_050301735.1 Polyangiaceae bacterium
TTCGTCTCCCACCTCGACGCCTCGGTGGGCGAGCATCCCGGCAGTGAACGGTGGTACAGCCACCAGGCCACCAACGGCCCACTGCCCGCCATCTTCGTCGATGAAGACGGCGTGGTAATCCCACGCCGTCAGAGGAACGTCCTCGACGTCCCGCCACTCGCCGTCTATGCGCTCGTAGATGAAGCCGCCGGAGCCCGCCGCGATGGCGTCGCCGTCGGCGGGCACCCAGATGCCGTTCATTTGGGGCATGTTCTCGGGAGTGACATCTCGCCACTCGCCGCCGTCTTCTTCCAAGAGCAAACCGGCGATGTTGCCACCCACTGCGGCCACGTAGTCGTCATTACCGTGTACCGTGAACAGTCGTTGCTCGGTTGGTACCGGCACGACCTCCCAATCTTCACCCACGCGGTGCAGAGCTTCGCTACCGAACCCCACGACCCACAGATCTTCACTCGACCGTCCCCATACCTTGAAATACGGCTGCTCCGCATCGCCGGGCACGTCCACTTCGCTCCACTGTTGCCCATCGTAGCGATAGATGGCTGTGCTCGCCTCCGCCCCGAAGCCGCCGCCGACGGCCCACACGTCGTCGGCCGCGACCGGGAAGATACCGTAGACGGTGATCGGCTTTTCCATCTCGAACTCTTCGAACTGCTCGTCCTTCACGGAGTAGCGCAGGACGAGGCCATCGGAGCCGGACATCCACACGTCGTCGCCGCGACCAGAAACCCACCACAGGTCGCCGCTCGCGCCCGTGTCCTTCGCTTCCCAGCTTTCGCCGTCGTAGTGCAGAACGAGCGGTCCGTCCCCAGCATCCGAGCCAACCACCCAGACGTCGTCCCCGGTCGTGCCCCAGACCGAGAAGAGCGCCGACTCCCGATCTTCGAATACCATCTCCCACTGGGCATCGGCAGGAGGGCCAGCCTCTGACGGGGGCGAACTGGCGTCCGACGACGGGCTGCTCGGGTCGGTGTCCGTGCCGTCGACGGGAAACGCGCCCACGTCGTCGTCACACCCGGGACAAGCACCCAACAGGGCGCCTAAAGCTACGAAACCAAAAGCAAGTGAGCTGCGGCCAGCGCCGATGAAGGGCATGGCAGAAGTGAAGCGCGCACACGCACGCCTGTCAAACAGGGGTGTATGTTTCTCCCAAGAGCAAGCGTACCACCACAGTGCTGGGCCCTCTCCCGCTGGCGCTCGCCGGCCGGCCTCAAGACTGGAGCGCTTCGGCAGTTGCGCACTCCTCGGTTGCTCACTACTTCTCCGTCCGATGAAAGCACCCGCGATGATTCACCACGGCACGCGTCTATTGGCCATCGTCCTCGCCCTGGGCGGTCCGGGCTGCAATTCATTGCAGAAGAAGGCCGAAGAGGCCGGGGCGGAGGCGAAGGACAAGAGCGAGGAAGGCGCGCCCAGCACGGACACCGCGCCCTGTGAAGAGCTCTCCAAGAAGCTGTGCGCGGAAGCCGGTGAAGAGTCGAGCACGTGTGCGGCGAGCCAAACGACGCTGCCGCTACTGGCGGACGAGGCGTGTCGCACCGGTCTCACGCAGTTCGCCACGACGAAAGAGAAGCTCAAAGCTCGTTCGGGCAAGTGCGAAGAATTGATCGAAGCGCTGTGCTCCAAGCTGGGCAAGGAAACCGAAACCTGCAAGATGGTCACCGAACAGACACGCTTGTTTCCCGCTGAGCGCTGTGTGGCCATGCTCGCGCACGTGGACGAGATCGTCACCGATCTGAATCAGCAAGCAGAAGCTGAACGTATCGCGAGCATGCCGCTCAACCCAGAGCAACAGGCCCTGATCGCCGGCAAGGACGCCCCCTCCTTCGGTCCGGCAGATGCGAAGGTCACGGTCGTGGAGTTCTCGGACTTCGAGTGTCCCTACTGCTCACGCGCGGCCCAAGTCACGACCCAAGTCAAAGCCAAGTACGGCGACAAGATCCGCTTCGTGTTTCGACAGTTCCCGTTGTCTTTTCACCAGAACGCACAAGGGGCCGCCGAGGCGGCGTTGGCCGCCCACGCACAGGGCAAGTTCTGGGAGTTCCACGACAAGATGTTCGAGAACCAAAGCGCCTTGGATCGCAGCACCCTCGAAGGCTACGCGTCAGGCCTCGGCTTGGACATGAACCAGTTCAAACGAGAGCTCGACGCGGAGCAGCACGCTGCGCGCGTCAAGAGTGACCTCGAGCTGGGCGGTCAGGTGGCTGTGCAAGGGACGCCCACGATGTTCGTCAACGGCAAGCGCGTCTCGAACCCCACGGACTTCGACGACGTGGCGCGGGCCATCGACGAAGCGCTGGGCAGCTGACCGACGAGCGCCCGCACAGAGCCGCCGAAATTAGTACAAGAACGCGGGGTGACACCTGCTGGGGCTGGTTACCGCATCGCCCCTGCTCGCCTCACAAACACTGACAGCGCCGAACATGTAGGCACCGGGTCGTTGGCCTCGATCCGCAGCCGTCGGGTGCATCCGTATTCAGACGGTGTAAACTCCCTACCGAGATGCCGCATCTGATCGTTTCACTCAAAGACCGTGAGATCGGGCGTTATCCCGTCGAGGTGTATACGCGCGTCGGGCGCGACCCCGATCTCGAGGTGGTCATCGACAACGTCGGAGTGTCCCGACACCACGCGACCTTGAGCTTCGACGGCAGCACGACCCAGCTGAAAGACGAAAACAGCTCCAACGGGGTCTTCGTCAACGGCCGCAGGGTCGCCACGGCCGAACTCAGCGACGGAGATGTCATCCAAATCGGCAAGTTCAGCCTGAATTTCAGCTCGCAGCCGCTACAGGCCGGCATGCAGCACGAAGGGCCGGCGAGTCTCAGTCGTACTGGTGGACGCTCGCGCGACATGCAGAAAACCTTCGCCCTGGCTCCAGACGACGTGCAGCGCCTGTTGGCCGCCCGCCCCGGCCCCGGCTTGGCACAGACGCAACCTCAGGCGGCGTTGGAGGAAGAGAGCGGCATCGATCCGGCGGTCAAGATCCTCGGTGGCGGCCTGGCGCTCATCGCCCTGCTTGGCACCGTGGTGTTCTTGCTACTCTGACGGGGACGTTTCGCGCTCAGCGCTCTTTGAATTCCGTGCCCTGGTAGCTGTAGCGGCGCGCCTCGGTCTCCGACCACGGCAGCAACAGTGGCTCCAAGCCGCCGTAGGGCGTGCGGTCCTCGGGGAAGGGATAGGTCTTTTGCGTCCAACCGACGGCTCTTCCCGGCAGCAGATCGATCCACACCGCGCGCCCGACGGGAGTGAAACGGACGTGGCCCAGGATCATGTTGCCCTCGAGTGAGCGCCCCGTCTCGGCCGCGAAAATGCGACTGATGCCGTGCTGCTGTATCTTGTAGATGAACAATGCGTGACGGGTCACGATCTTGCCACCCATCGCCTTGCTGGCTTGAGCGTGCAAGACAGCGCGCACGATGACGTTGGCGTGACCGTCTCCGGTGACGTCCTGGGCAGTCACGCTGAGGATGTCTTTGGCGTCTTTGACGCCGATGGTCGTGTAGACGTAGCTGTTGCCTTCTTTGAAGCGCTTGCCGAAGACGACCAGATCTTTGCCGTGGACGAGCACCCGTTCGTTCGTTTCGTCCCCGGCGACGTTGGTGACGAAGTCGAAGCGAGGTTTGCCACCGCCTTTGACCCCGCGCTCGGAGCGGTACAGGCCGTAGACCTTATCCATCATCTCCTCAGGCGACGGCGGCCTGGGTGGTGGCGGCGGCGCGTCACCGCCCGAAGCCACCGGATCACCGGCGGGAGACGTGCCGGAGAACAGCCGCGTGCCGCGCTTGGGGGGCTTCAGCTTGGCCTTGCCGGCCTTCTCCTTCGTCATCTCGAAGCTGTCGCCCTTCCACTCGTAGCGTCGGGAAGCGACCGCCTGCCAAGGCATCAGCGTCGGGTAGGTACCGTTGGCTGCAGTGGACGCGTCCCATTCGTCCGGCTCCACCTTGTCGTAGCTGCCTTGCAATACGGTGATCGCAGGCCGCTTGCCTTTGGTGAACACGCGCACTTCGTTCACGATTGAAGCCTGCCCTTCGACGATACCGACCTCGTGTTGGAAGATGGGCTTCGGGGCTGATCGTTCGGATTCGAACTTCCAAACCTCGGCGTAGTAGCGCGCCTTGCCGGCGCTCCCTACGCGGCGCTGGGTGAAGAGCTCGTCTTTGCCATCACCATCGAAGTCGGCAACGACGATCTGCTTCAGATCACCGGGACTCATCAGGTTCAGGTCCTGGTAGAAGAACTCCTTGCCGCCTTTGTAGGACCAACCACTGACGGTGAGGTAGCGCTCGTAAACGGCGACGCGTTCACGCATCGCACTACCCACCAAGTTGCCGAACAGCTCGTGGTTCGGCCTCGGATTCAGCCCTTTGGCGAAGACCAACGCTTCGTTCAAACCGTATTCGGCCTCGATCGTGAGCATCGGTAGGGCGCCTCCGGTCTTCTTGGAGGTGCCGATCACCGTCTTGACGCTGCCCCCGTCGGAGTCGTGATAGAGCAACGCGCCACGCAAGCCGCTGCGCACGTACTGCGCTTCGGGAAAGGCCTTCCACGGAATCGACGCCTCGAAAGAGATGCCTCCGTCGATGGGGGCCTCGACGATCTTCGCTCCGGGCACTTTGCCGAGTCCCGGCAGGGTGACGGCGCCCACGCTCTTGCCCGGCACACCGGGGTAGAGCCCCACGGAGTAGGTCTTGTACCCCCCCGCGCGATTGGGAAAGGCGAGCTGCAGGCTGCCGTGGTCCTCGTTCTTGCCGAAGCTGGCGGTGCGCGTCAGGTTCGCATCCTCGATGCGCATCGCGACGTAGAGGTTGTCGTCATCGTAACCGACGAGGCCTTTGGCGCTCGGGTCCTTGCCCCCTTTGCCCGACACGCTCTCCGAGAGCGAAACCAGTCGTGGCCACTCTTTGGCGAGACCATCGACGCGCACCTTCTTGCCCTCGAAGGGCGCGGCATCGAGGATTTGCTCTTTGGCGTGGGCGGTGGCGGTGAGGCCCAACACGACCAGGCCGCCAGTGATCAGTAGTCTGAGGCTTTTCACGTTTTTGCTTGCAGCTGATTTTCTTCGGCCTCCAGCTCTGCCAGAGCGCGCGCCAATTCTTCTTGTTCCGCCTCGTCCAAGGCTTCGAATTCGTCCTCCACCCGCGAAGGCGCTTCGGCCTCCGGTGCCCGCACCGGCACGGGTTCGGGGGCAGGCGGCGCCAGCCCCATCTTGCGCTTGAGCTCGAGCAGATCCTCGTCGGCACCCGCCGTCGTCTCCAGCTCTCGGAATTTGTGGGCCAGGACATCGCCCTGGTACTCCTCCGCGATCTCGGCGCTGGCCTCGGCTTCAGCCTCTATCTGCTCGATGCGACCCGCCATCTCGTCGAAGGCTTCGAAGGCACTGGCGTTCTTGAGGCCGCTCATCGTCTCGTGAATGGCCTTCTGCGCCTCTGCGCGCTTCTTGCGGGCGATCAAGATGCCCTTCTTGCGCTTGGCCTCTTCGATCTTGTTGTTCAATGCCCGCAGGGCGAGCTTGAGCTGGTCGACGGCCGTCTTCTGCTTCTGCCACTGCTCCCGATATTGGGTGGCGAGCGAATCGTGTTCGCTACGCCGGGCGAGCGCCTCTTTGGCCAGGTTGTCGTTGCCAGCGCGCACCGCGAGCATGGCCTTCTTTTCCCATTCGCTGGCTTTGGCTTGCTCACCCTCGGCCTGTCGCGCGAGACGCTTCTCGTCGGCGATGGCTCCTGCAACCTGCCGTTTGGCGACGTTGAGCTGTTCACCCATGTCACGTATCAGCTGATTGAGCATCTTCTCCGGATCTTCGGAGGAACTGATGAGCGCGTTGATGTTGGATTGGATCAGGCGAGCGAGTCGAGCGAAAATTCCCATCGAAAAGCCTCTATCGGATAGCTTGGTAGTCGTGTCGCAGCGGCAATCGCCGCCTCACTTGCCCTCGGTCAATTCATGCAGGGTACCCACCTGCTCCGCGAGCGCCAGGTCGAAGTCGGCGAGGGTGGCCTCGAGCTCGTTGGGATCGAGGTTGCTCAACTCCAGCGACGCGATCAGCACGATTCCGGAATCGGCAATGCCGTACGCAGCGTGCACCAGATCGGAAGCGTTGAGCTCCAACAGCTTGCGGAACAACGGTGCGTGAAGCGACTCGTCCTTGGGGATGGGGCCAATTTCGACCTGGAACACCAAGACCGGATCGCTCAGCAGCAAGGCCACTGGGGCCTGTCTCGCGGCGAGTCGCACGAGAATGGTGCCATCGTCCAGCCGTTCGAATCGCCGATCGAGGCGATGCAGCAGGGTCTCCAAGTCCTCCAGTGTATTGGCCATTGGCGGGGAGCGTATCACGCCTGGCGGGGGTTTTCTGCTGTACACGAGGGGCGATTCGGCCGCGAGGACCGAGCCGGGATCTCCGGTAGGCTTGCGCGCTGCCGCTTCCTGGATAGACTCGGCCATGTTTGAGCAGAAGCCGCGCGAGTGCCTGAC
Organism: Polyangiaceae bacterium; assembly: GCA_050301735.1. Taxonomy (GTDB): domain Bacteria; phylum Myxococcota_A; class Polyangia; order Polyangiales; family Polyangiaceae; genus SZUA-265. Next base: position 6,475 of record JBNKZR010000234.1, read on the forward strand.
ATTCGATGATGTCATGCTCGTCCCTGCGTACAGTGAGGTCGTGCCGTCGGAGGTGGAGACACGGACGAAGCTGACGCGCAACATCCACCTGAACATACCTCTGGTCAGCGCCGCGATGGACTCCGTCACGGAAGCCCGCACCGCCATCACCATGGCCCGCGAAGGCGGCGTCGGGGTGATCCACAAGAACCTGCCAGCCCAGGAGCAGGCGCAGGAGGTCGAACGCGTCAAACGCGCGGAAACGGGCATGATCGTCAACCCGATCACCATCAGCCCGGACACCGTGCTGCGCGAAGCCCTGGACCTGATGCGACAACACAGCATCAGTGGACTCCCGGTGGCGGAAGGGTCCACCGCGGTGGGCATCCTGACGGCGAGGGACGTTCGTTTCGAAGAGAACCTCGACCAACCGGTGAGCGCGCTGATGACGACCAAGCTCATCACGGTCAAGCCCGGAGTCAGCGCCGCAGAAGCGAAGCAGCTCTTGCACAAGCACCGCATCGAGAAGCTGCTGGTGGTCGACGGCGGCAAGCTCGTGGGGCTCGTCACAATCAAGGACTTGATGCAGGCGGAACTGAACCCGCGCGCCATCAAGGACGCGATGGGACGCCTCGTGGTGTGCGCCGCGATCGGGCCCGGACCTGACGCTCAAACCCGCGCCGATGCTCTGGTCGAGGCGGGTGCCGATGCGATCGTGGTCGACACGGCTCACGGTCATTCCCGCGGCGTGATCGAAGCGGTGAAGAACACCCGTCAACGCCATCCCGACATCGACATCATCGCCGGCAACATCGCCACGGCTGAGGCCGCCAAGGCCCTGATCGAGGCAGGCGCCGACGCGATCAAGGTCGGGATCGGACCAGGAAGCATCTGTACGACACGCATGGTCGCTGGCGTCGGGGTACCGCAGATCAGTGCCGTCGCCGACTGCGCCGCGGTCGCCGACGAGTACGGAGTGCCCGTGATCGCTGACGGCGGCGTCAAGTACAGCGGTGAGGTCGCCAAGGCCATCGCGGCAGGCGCCTCCAGCGTGATGCTCGGCTCAGCCCTAGCTGGAACCGACGAGGCCCCCGGTGAGCTCGTGCTCTTCCAAGGCCGCAGCTACAAGGTCTATCGGGGCATGGGTTCGATCGGCGCGATGAAGAAGGGCAGCAAGGACCGCTACGGCCAGAGCGGCACGGCGGACGAGAAGCTCGTACCCGAGGGCATCGAGGGTCGCGTTCCGCACCGGGGTCCACTGGCGAACATCATTCACCAGATGGTGGGCGGCTTGTGTTCCGGCATGGGTTACACGGGCAGCCGCACCATCGAGGAGATGCGCGCCAACGCCCGCTTCTGCCGCATCACCTCCGCTGGCCTCAAAGAGAGCCACGTCCACGACGTGTACATCACGGAAGAGGCGCCGAACTACCGGGTGTGAGTGCAGCGTTGACAGCCCGCGCCCCGGCTGTCAGAGTCCCCGCCCCCTGAGACCGATCGTTTCCGGGGGCCCGGAGAGGTGTCCGAGTGGTCGAAGGTGCCTGATTCGAAATCAGGTGTAGGGAAACCTACCGAGGGTTCGAATCCCTCCCTCTCCGCAAGAATTCATCAACATCCCGCACCCGCGCGTCGTCGTTCGCTCACCTCTCCCTGGAGGCTCGAACCGTCGACGCCGCAATGACTCGCAGTGGACCCCGCGTCGTCCCCGCGAGGGGGGTTCGAGACCGGCGACTCCGAGTCAAGATTGCCAACTGGGTGAACGGACGGCATCCTACTCGGGTGATCGAGCCTGTGCCGCAAGCGGGGTCGTCGCTCGAGTGGTTCGACTTGTTGGTCCAGCTCAACGCCGCCATCCATCGCGATGTGCGCCATCAAGAGGAGTTGGTGCAGCGCCTCGAGCGCGCGCGACGTTTGATGCACGAGCACTACGGGGAGTCGCTGGATCTCGACGTGCTCGCTGCCGCGGCCTGCCTCTCGCGCTACCTGATCGAACGTCTTTCTCAGCCCACCATCCACGTACTCGACCAAGAGCGAGCCTCGAGTTTCGCCGCAAGACCTACGACGAGCTGCGACAACGCGGGGTCGAGTTCGTCTCTCCGCCGCAAGAGAAGTTCTACGGTGTCGAAGCGATGTTCAAGGACGACTCGGGCAATTGGTTCAGCCTGACCGAGCGCACGTCCCGATAGAGGCTCACCGTCGCGCACACGATGACGGGGACTGATGCGCACCGTGAACCCCCACAGCTCACTTCAATACGTGCACGTCTATCGGCCACACGTTCGTTCGCGTGAGAGCGCGATCCCGCGACATCCTCGCTGCCAGCCGGACCTTGTGAGCGCGACAGCTAAGGATCTCTTCGCATTGCCCGCTATGATCAGAGGTGATGACGTCGTTCAGTCGGTTGATGTGGGTGGGTATGGTCTTGCTGATTGCCATGGGCTGCGCGCCATCGTTGCAGGTCAGCCGCATCAACTCCGCAGAGCGCAAGCCGAACAACGTGTGGGTCTTCTTCACCGTCGAAAAGGGTGAAGAGCCGATCGGCGGATTGTCAGCGCGCGACTTCGAAATCTACGAAGACGACCAGCTCGTTTCCGAGTTCGAGAGCAAGCAGGTGATCCAGAACCCCGAGGTTGCAGCGGTCATGTACACCATGCTGCTGCTCGACGTGTCGGGCTCGGTGACGGAGTCCGGGCAGAGCGACGCGCTCGTCGATGCTGCGCAGTCCTTCACGGAGCGCGTCGGCAAGTCTCAGAAAGTGGGCGTGTACGCTTTCGACGGTGAAGAGAAGCTGCACTCCGTCGTACCGTTCACCGAGGCCAAGGGCAGCGTCCAGGGTGGGTTGGACGGCTTACGAAGCTACGTACCAAAGGATCCGAGCACGAACCTCCACGGCGCAGTCGTCGCGGGTTTACAGAAACTGGAGGAGGAGCTCGCCAAAGACTCGCGTCCCCTCAAGTTCGGCACGCTCGTGGTATTCTCCGACGGCACGGATCGGGCTGCTCGCGTCACCCGCGACGAGATGCTCGAGGAGATGGACAAGGAAGAGTACGAGCACTTCGACATGTTCGCCGTCGGTCTCGGCGCTGAGATGGAAGAGGCCAACCTCGGAGAGGTCGGGCGTGATGGCACGGAGCTGGCTTCAGACCAGGCCAAAGTCCAAGACGCCTTCGACAAGATCGCGCAACGCATCGAGGCGCACATGAAGCGCTTCTACCTGCTGTCGTACTGCACTCCAGCCCGCAAAGGTGAACACCAAGTACGCATCGTGGCCAAGGTCAAAGAGAGCGGCGAGGGCGCGCTCGAATACAACTTCACCGCGGACGGCTTCGGCCCACCGCCGGCTTGCGATCCCGAACGCAAACCCGACTTCGACTTGAAGGACACCACCGTCAAACCGGACGACGGTAGCGACTCACCCTGAGCGACGTCAAAACGAGAAGCTCGACCCGATGTTGACGCCCACTTCGTGCACCGTCACATCAGCGGGTACGAGACCGATCGCGTCGAGGGCCTGCCCACCTCCAAACTCGTCGACCGCGAGCCCTGCAGCTTGTCCTGAACCGTAGGCATAGCGGAGAGCGACGGTCGTGATGGTGGTCATGCCTTCGTACGCTTCGTCGGGGTGAAGACGCCGCACCTTGCCGAAGCGTATCCCCGCGGTGGCGCCGTAGAAGTCGATGCCGCCGATGCCATCCACTTCCTCGTAGATGTTTCTGTCGGTGAAGAGCCCCCCGCCGAGCCACCACAAGCCATCGAGATGCTGCACGGTGCCCAAACGTGCATTCCACTGTCCTTTGCGGTCCATGTCGCTGAGCGGCGTCTGGTAGTCACCATCCAAACTGACCCAGCCCTGCTCGGTGTTGACGGAAACGCCCACGCGAGCGCGCCAAGGGATGAACGCACCGCTGAAGCTCTCGCTGGCCTGATCGGAGAACGAGTCGGAGAAGCTGAGCACCTCTGCCGTCTCCTCGTCCTCGAGCGCTGCGGCATCCAAGATGTCCACCTGTTCCGTGGTGGCGATGTCGAAGGCCGGACTGTGCACGGCGACACCCAAGCTGACCGCTGGGGTCGGCGTCCACTGCATACCCAACGCCAATTGGGCGCCGAGCCCGAAGAACGATTCCTGCGTCGATTCGGTGAGGAAGAGATCCGTGCCGTCCGCGAGGCGCTCCGTGCCGGAGAAGTGGTCCACACTGCTGAAGGAATCCTGCACGAAGAGCAACGATGCGCCGACGTTGAACCCTGTGGTCGGCGCCCAGCCGATGCCGGGGCCCGCGCGGTAGGAAAAGCCGTGGTCTTGCGTGGCAAGCCGCCATTCGGTGTCCGTGTCGCCAGTGACGGTGGCGTCGACTCTGAGTTGTTCACCCGTCGCTTCCACGGCGAAGATCCCGAAGCCTGCTGTCAAGCCCTCAGCCAGTTGCAGCAAGAAGCTGACGTTGGACGGAATGATCAAGAACTCGCTGATGCTGGCGTCTTCACTGAGTCCGTCGGGGCCACGCACCGCGCCGCGGATGTTGCTCACCGCGTAGTTGACGGCCGTGGCGCTGAGATTGAGCTCGTGCCGCTCGACGTTGGCGAGGCCCGCGGGGTTGTAATAAATCGAGCTTCCGCTGGCCACTCTGGCCGTGACGGCACCGCCGGCGAGGGCCGCATCGTCCCCCACCAGCACTTCGTCCGTGTTTCCGGCGCGCGCACGCGGAGCCGCCGTGAGACAAAGCCCAACAAGCACCAACCTTCGAACGCAGCGCTGACCTTGCATGGTGGCTCGGGCTACCACTTCAGCGCGCGATTGCATAGCTCAGAGCCCGACAGGCGCGGCGGAGAACGCTTTCCAAGGGACCCGACGCCAAAGCCCTGGTACCTTGCTCCGCAACAGAGGGTTCATGACAGGCTCACTTTCCATCACAGCCGACGAGGTAGACTAGTGAGAGTCACACGCGCGACGGTGGCGTTGGGGCTATCGACACCTTTGGTCGTCTTGTCGTGCGATGGCCCAGAGCACCGCGATGCGCTCGGCACGACGCGCGGCGGGGATGGGCCCCGCGCTGACGCAGGCACCGCCACCGAATGGATGC
>JBNKZR010000235.1:0-11522 GCA_050301735.1 Polyangiaceae bacterium
TCGGTCAGCTCGAAACGTGTGGCACAGACTGCGAGGCGACCGTGCAGTGGTTGCAGAGCGCGTACGGAGCTTCGCGCACGACCGACGCCGGAGCAACACCATCCGAGCGCGATGAGACGGCCGACGCGGGAGATGACGACGACGCTGAGGTCACCACCGAGAGCAACGCGGACGAAGGCGACGCAAAGCCGCCCAAAAAGGGAGGCGGTGGGTGCACTCTATCCTACCTGGGCGCAGCCTCATCCGAGCGTATCTCGCTCTTCAACGCCGGCGCGGGCCTACTCGCACTCGGGTTGATGCGTCGAAGGCAGCTGAAACCCGCGCGTTCGCAGCGGAACCTCCGCCATCACGAGAGCTGACATCGGACTGGATAATTCCGCAGTCAGTGCTTCAACCGGCCAGCAAAACGCGTGCGCCCCACCCAACGCGGGACCCCGCCGTCAATAGGAACCGTCCGCGTCCATCAACGCCGACATGTGCCAGACTGCACGCATTGCGCTCACGGATGAGGGCTCGTCGGTGATCTGGAGAATGCAGCAAAATGTGCCTGCAAAGCGCCAGCGTGGCGACTGTCCTGGAAGCCGTGCACCAATGTGCGCGATGACTCGAAGTCGAACTATGAACGCAGCAAAACCAACTCACTTCAGACGTCTCCTTCTGACTGCCAGCTTCTGCGGAGCAGGGCTTTGTGGCATGGGGCTCCTCGCCTGTGGCGGCGAGAACGGCACCCAGGATGACGACACCGGAGCGCCGCAAACCGGCGGTGGCGGGCAAACGACGAGCACCGGCATGCAGGAACCGTCCGCTGGCACGCCGGCCAGCGAGGGACCGAACGCTGACCAAGGCGCGGAACAGACCCCGCCCGGTTCGGATCCGCCGGCAGCTGCCCAACCAGATGGCAACGAACCAGCACAGCAAGAGCCGATGTCGACCGCGGCGACTCCTGGCCAACCAGCGCCTGCCGATCCGATGGACGGCGAGGGCGTCGCCATGCCGAGCGAAGAACCCGCGGCAGCAGACCCGCCAGCGCCCGAAGCCACGGGGCCCTGCACGATCCAGATCAACGCCGAGGTGAGTGAAGTGATCCCCACGGTGGGCATCGTCACGTTCAGCACCGATCTGGGCACCGTGGAGTCCGCGCGCATCGACTTCGGCCTCGATACGACCTACGGCATGACGGCTCCAGTAGACCTCGCGGAGCCCGACTATCGCACGCTGCTCCTGGGCATGAAGCAAGTTAACGACTACCACTACCGCGTCGTGCTGGAGGGTGGCGGGGTCGAGTGCGCCAGTGCCGACATGAGCATCACCACGGGCGCCCTACCCAACGTGCTGCCCGAGCTCGACGTCGAAAACATCGCGCCTGAACAGCTGCAAGGCGGCTTCTTGATGACCGGTCAATACCAGGCACGGGGCGGCGAAACATCACCCGCGTACATCATCGACAAGGATGGCGACTACGTGTGGGCGATGATGATCGGCGACTACGTGACCGGCGTGCGCATGAGCTACGACGGCAAATACATGTGGATCAATGGCACGGACAACACCACGGCTGGTGTGGCGAACATCCACCGCGTCTCGATGGACGGGCTGGTAGACGAAGATCTGGGCGAACAGTTCGGCCTGCAAGATCACACGATCACCGTGCTGCCCGACGAATCCGTCGTCTTCTACGGTCACGATGAGACGGAATGCGCGAACATCAAGATCCGCCATCCCGACGGAACCATCGAACAACTGATCAATTCGGGTGAAGCCCATGGTGCCCCGGGCCAGTGTCACGTCAATCACGTCGAGTACTCTCCGTTCGACGACACGCTCATCTTCTCCGACGACTTGCACAACAACTACACCAAGATCACCCGAACGGGCGAGGTCGTGTGGGTGCTCGGTGGCGAGACCAGCGACTTCACGGGCGACGGCTCACAGTGGAGCCGTCAACACGGCTTGGACGCTCTGTCGGAAACCCGCCTCCTCTACTTCAACAACGGAGAGGCCCGCGACGAAAGCGGCTCCGTCGCCTACGAGCTGGAACTCGATCTCGAGAACATGACGGCGACGCGAGTGTGGACGTACCAACACGATCCACCGATGCACAATCAAGTGCTGGGTGACGTGCAGCGCATGCCGAACGGCAACACGGTGATCGCCTATTCTGCACAAGGCATCATCGACGAGGTCGACGCCGACGGCAATCTGCTGCAAGAGATCAGTTGGCCGCTGGGTGGAGCGTTTGGCTACATCCACAAGCGTGACACCCTGTACGGTCCGCCCCCGCGCTGAAGCTGACGACAGCGCCAAGTCTCTTGGCGCGCCCCGGGGCTGTTGCCTCAGCTCCCGCCCTCCATCTGCCCCTCCAGCAATCGCACTGGATCGCCGACGGCGATCGCCGCCCCTTGGATCACGCGCGCCGTGATGCCGGCAAGGCCACGCACCGCGTTGTAACCACCGTGGCCCAGCGTTTCCTCCAGCCGCGAACACGGGTGGCAGTGACCCGTACCTTCGAGCACGGCATCGCCGATGGCAAAGGTCGCGCGTCGAAGACTGAGCACGTTGATGCCCGAAACGAGGAGGTTGCGCCGCAATTGACTCGGAGCGATCACGTCGCGACCGAGAAAGCTCGCGATGCTGGACAAGTGCTCGCGCTGGATCAACGTGACCTGACGGGCACCTCCGCGGCGATGCGAACTGCGATCCCCTTCCAGACCGCATTGGGTGAGCAAGACGGCAACCGCGGGTTCCAACATCGGCGCTCGACGTTCGGGTCGGATCCCGATCCAGTCGAGGTGCCCATCTTGGGCAGCGCGAGAGATCAGGTCCTTCAGAGTCAACATCGCTAGCTCGTTGGTGTGCCGCGGACTCACCCGGGGTTCTGTGCGAGCGCTGCGACCTTGTCGACCAACGCCTCGCCTTGGGCAACGAAGTCCAGCGACGCAGAGTTGAGACAGTAGCGCAGCCCAGTGGGTGCAGGCCCGTCTGGAAAGACGTGGCCCAGGTGACCATCACAACGGGCGCAGCGGATCTCGACCCGTCGCATGCCGTGGGAGCGGTCCTCCACCTCGCGAACGTGTGCGCCATCGTAGGCGCGCTTGAAACTGGGCCACCCCGTGCCGGACTCGAACTTGTCGTCGGAAGCAAACAGCGGAAGGCCGCACAGTCTGCAGACATAGGTGCCCGCAGTCTTGTTCTCCAGAAAGCCGCCGCAAAAAGGCGGCTCCGTCCCCTGAAACAGGATCACGGCTCGTTCTTCGGCGCTCAACGCCTTTGCCAGTCGCTCTCTGTCCGCCTCCGAGATCGGGGTCAGGTCGTGGGTGCTCGTTTCAGCGTCGTCTGCCATCGAGCGTAGCATAGCGAGTCGCGGCAGAGTTCCAAGCAGCGACTGGAGGCGACACGCTCCCGGTCCCCCCCGCGACTCATTCGGCCACGAGCAAGTTGGAAACCGGCGGCTCCGAGGGCCGCACCGTGCTGCGGGTGGCCGCGGGCGGCGGTCCCAGCACGACCCAACGCCCGGCGCTCGAAGCCGCAACCCGGACCTCACGCCCTTGGATCAGGCATGGCGCCCTCCAGACTTCGCCATCGACTTCGACATCTCCGGTGACCACGAAAACGGCTTGCCCGGGTTGGAGCACGTGTCGATGCTCAGGCTCCGCCAACACTTGCTCGCCAGCTTCGAGCCAGTGACGACGCTGCCGGCGCTCCAGGTATTGGAAGCTGCCCAACGCCCGCAGCTCGTTGTCGAACCGGCGCCAAGAAAACTCGTCCCAGATCGACTGGCGCAGGGTGGGCTGGCTTTGCATCAGGTGCTCGAAACCGGAACGCGAGAGCTTGCCCAAGGTGACCGCCGTCTTCGCCCTGGCGGTCGCGGTCCTCGGCTGACCCGTGAGCAGAGCCATCTCGCCGATGATTTCGCCGCCCCCCAGCACGCCGACGAGCAACTCCTTGCCACCGACGTTCTTGAACACTTGCACGGCCCCCCGAGCGATCACGAACATGCTGTCGCCCTTGTCGCCTTCGACGAAGATCGTCTCCCCCGCCGCGATGACGAGTTCCTTCGTCAACTCCGCCAGCTCTTTCAAGGCAGACTCGTCGAGCCCGGAGAACATCGGCGTGTTGGCGACCAGATCCGCCGTTTCCGGGATCGGGACGCGGGTCGGGCTGCGCTTGAGCAACGCCATCGTGTGTTCGATCTCGTGCAAGGCCTCGTGCAGAGAAGTCTCGTTCAGGATGCCGTCGTGGGCGAGACGCTCATAGCCTTCGCGCTCCAGGTTGAGCTCGATGCGACGAGCCAAGCGCGTCTCCATCGCCGAAGCCACCTCCGGCAGGTTCGTGCGCAAGTCTTCCACACGCTCTTTGGCGTCGAGGAGGTAGCGCTCGTACGTGGCCTGGATCTGCTGCAGCAAGTTCGGATCGGCCCCCTGAAACGCGTGCAGGCTGTCGAGCACACGTCGCGCTGCTGCAGCCTCTGCACGAGACGCGTCGAAACGCAGTCGGAGGCGTTCGAAGTCCCGCTGATCAACGCCGAACCAACGCACCCAGAACCAGCCGCGCAGTGCGTTCTTCGGCAAGCGGCTTTCTGCGGGTATACAATCGCCGCGAGCGACGCGGTCCAGTTGCCGATTGATCTCGCGGACCAATAGGCGGGTGGCGGAAGCGCTTAGCGTACCCGAGTTGTAACTCAGCCAATACCCTTGGACCTCCAGCGTGAGTACCCGTCTCCAGATGGCCACTTCGTGCTCGGCACTGGGCGCCTTCTGCAGTCGTTCGTTGGCGCTAGCGAGCTCAGCTTCGAGCTCAGCCCGACGCCTGGACAGCTCTTCGAAGACCTCGTTCCAGCGACAGGTGCGCAGCTCGGGCCGCTGTCGCGCTTCCTCCAAGCCCTCGAGCACCTCGTCCAGCACCAGTTTGCGTACGCCCAAGTGCTGCACCAAGGCGCTCAGCTGTGGCTTGTCGTAGCCCAAGAACGACAACAGCTTCGCGATCGTCGTGCCGTTGACTACGATGGTGAGGAGCACCACCCCTGCCGTCATCAGCAGGATCTGCCGCCCCAGGGGAGCCGGCACGAGTTCGTTCTGAGAAACAACCAACGCAAGCGCGAGGGACACGGCACCGCGCAACCCTCCCCACGACATGACGGCAGCATCCTTCGACGATACGCCGTCGCTCCACCGGTCAGCGAGTGAGCGGAACCCGTATGTCAGCAGGAAGCGGATTGCCATCACCCCGACGTACGTTCCGAGGATCAGCAGCACGTCCTTGGCGCGAATCATCTCCAGCTCCTTGGCGATGACGATGCCCACCAAGAAGAAGATCAACGTGTTGGCGATGTAGCCCAGCAGCTCCCAGAAGCGGTGAAGGAAGTGCGACACCTCCGGACTGATCTTCGTCTTGCCCACACTGCTCATCCACAAGCCAGTGGTCACGACCGCCATCACGCCAGAAACGTGAAGCAGCCCCTCGGCGATGATCATTGCCGAATACGCGAGCACGATCGTAAGGGTGATCTCCGCCAACGGATCGTTGAACAGCTTCTCCAGCCAGGCCGAGACGACGAACGCCAACAGCAGTCCCACCCCGACACCACCACTGACGACCCAAGCGAAGCGCAACATCGAATCACCAGCGTGAAAATCGGGAGCCTCCCCCGTGAGCATGGCAACCAGCACGCTGAAGACGACGATGGCCGTGCCATCGTTGAACAGGCTCTCACCCTCGATCAGCACAGCGAGCCGCTTGGACACTCCGAGCTCACGCAAGATCGCAACCACCGCGACGGGATCCGTCGCGCTGATCAACGCACCGAAGACGAGCGCCGGCACCCACCCCCATGCCCAAGAGCCAGACAACAACCAGACCATCAGCGCAGCGGTCATGCCCGTCGCCAACACGAGCGCCGGTACCGCTAGGAGTACGACGGCGCCGAGGTTGTTCTTGAACACGTGCACGTCGATCGCGTAAGCGCTCTCGAACAACAGCGCGGGCAGGAACACGAAGATGATCAAGTGAGGCGAGGCGTGGGCCCCGTGCGTCAGCAACTCCAACAGCATCGGTTGCTCGCCAGCGGTGGAACCATGCTCCAACGCAAGCCCCCCCGCGATCCCCAGCAGCAGCATTGCGATGGTGTACGGAAAGCGCGTCCAGCTCGAAAGCAAGCGCGTGGCGACACCGACGAGCAGGGCCAGGGTCGCAATGATGACGACAGTGAACTCAGTGCCGTGATGCAACGTATACTCCTCACCGGCAGGCGCGACGGCGCCCCCAACACGCAGCTAACACCGGGGCGACGAGAGAGGCAAGCCGACTGCGTCAAGCCCAGGCCTCGACGCCCAGCCAACGAGAAATGGTCGGTAGGCTCTAGTCAATCGCGCAAAAGCTGCCGCTCGAGCCCTCGCACCAAGTCGCTGATGTAGGCGCGACGGCTCAGGGAACGTGACGGCTCAGTTGCCTGGTCCGGCACAGATGTAGGGGTGGACATCGTCGCAGCTGCCATCCGACCAAGTCCACGAGCCCTCGAAGAGATTGTACCGCGCGCAAGCCTCCGTACTGCCCTGAGAAGGCTCGGTGGAGCGCCAGTTCGTGTAGGCGCCGTTGGCCGCCATCCCGCTGCCGTCATCGGCACCACCGCCCGACCAGAAGTGCAGCGTATCGTTAACCCAACGCCAAGTATTCGGCACCTCGACGTCACTCGCCCCGATGAAAGCGTCGTTCACCGACGAGCCGAGGATCCCAATGATGACGGCGTCGTCCAGAGCGCTGCGCACCGTCGCCAGGCTCCAGCCTTCACCGCGATTGGCACAGGCATCCCTCGCGGCCCACCAATTGGTGGCCGCGGAGTTGAGGTAGTAGCAACTGCCGTTGGCTCCACGCATCTCATCTGGATCACAGACGGGCTGGTCGAGGCTCCACTTGTCACGCAGGTACTCCGTGATCGCCAAGCGTTCGGCTTGGTTCAAGCGTCGCGAGAACAAGAGCACCTCGCCGATGTCGCCATCGAAGTAACAGCCGCCAGTATCAGCGCACGCATCCGACGACCCGCCGAGAGCCAGCGCGAAGTCCGCAGCCACGGGGTTCGTGGTCGGCGCCGATTGAAAGTTCGTTGCGCCGCCGTCCACCCCGGTGAAGAGACTCGTCGTCACCGAGTCGAAGCCGAAGGTCCAGAGGTAGGGCTCGTCGGCGACGGGTGCCGGAGCGAAGCGTGCTTCGAACGTCGTGCTGTCGTTGCAGGGACTGCCGACACAGGCAGCCACGGAGTGCTGCGCCCCAGTCGGATGTCCGTGGTTGACCTCCAAGTTCGACCCGTTGACGAGCAGGCTTCGCTTCTGGGTCGTACTGAACGCCGCGGGGCTCTGCCAAACGATGAAACCCTCGACGGCCGTGAAGTCGAACCCGCGCGGAGCGACGAGCCAATCGTCGTCGCCGTCGAACCGCGCGACGGGCAAGCCACCGATGCCATCCGTGACCCGCTGCGGTCGACGTCCACCGCTGCCCTGAGTCAAATCGTTGTTCTGCCCCGAGCGATCGGCCCAGACCGAAATGCCGGGCACCGTTTTGAGGCTCGCGTCGTAGGATGCGTCAACCCACAGAACCAAGCCCGCCGTGACCGCCCCTGGATAGTCGACGGCAGCCGTCGTGAAATTCCAGTCCGTAGCGCTGGTCGTACCAGCGTAGACCTCGGTTCCCGACGCTTGCAACACCACCCCGTCGTCGACGACGACGTAGTAGTCCGTCGTCGCGTCCAGGAGACGGTCGAGATCGACCGTCACGACGGCACCGTCGGCGACAATTCGCCCATCCCCAACTTGGACCCGCTCGAGAAGCTCGCCGTCCGAACTCTCGCGAACTTCTATAGCACCTGCACCGAGCTCGACGTCTTCGCTGAAAGTGAGCACCAAGTCCGTGCCCGGCTCCACGCCGGTGGCTCCGTCCGCTGGACTGCGGGAGCTCAAACCAAAGATGTTCTCCGTCGTGAAGCTGAACACCGCCGGATCGCTGATACCCATGAACGAGGCACCCGCGACACTCTCGAACGTACCCGCCGTGACGAGAACGTGATATGTCGTGTTACCGCTCAGCGTGCGGTCGAGGTCGATGGTGACCGTCGCGCCCGACAGTGTGACCTGGTCACTCGTCGCCGCGACAACCTCGAAGGCATCCACCGCGCCGTCCGCGTAAACCGAGATGTTGCCCGAACCGAGGCGCACATCCTGACTGAACTCGATCGCCAGCTCCGTGTCGACAGGCACGTCCACCGCGCCGGCGAGAGGTGTCGTCGAGTCCACCAGCAGCGGCGCCAGCGCCGTATCCGCGGTGGTGAACGACATCGCGGTGGTGTCCAGGAGCCCCGCGTATACCCCCCCAGTATCACTCGCTACGGCACCCGCGTCGATGATGACGTAGAACGAGGTCGCCGGTGCGAGGCTGAGCGGTAGCTGCACCGTCATCGTGTCCGCAGTGAATTGGACCTCGGGATCGGTCACATCCACGCTCACAGCGAGGCTGTCGTCATCCGCCAGGTAGACGCTGACGGCGCCGCTACCCGCAACCACATCGTCGCTGAACGTGAACACCAGCGCGGTATCCGGATCGACGCCGGTGGCGTCATCCATCGGGGACATCGATAGCAGCGCCAACTGCGGGGCTGTCACGGTGCTGAAGGACAACACCTCCGGGTCGTCGAAGCCTGCAAACGGTGCCCCTTTCAGGCTCACGATCGCATCCGGCTCGATCACGACGTAGTAGCTGAGGCCGTAAGCAAGGTCCGTCGGCAAGTCGACGGTGACCAGAGGCCCGTCGACGTCGACCAGGTTCGCATCACCCAGTAGGACCGTCTGCACAACGGTCCCCTCTTCGCTCTCCACCACCGACAGAGCGCCAGCCCCGCCCGGCTGCACGTCCTCGCTGAAGACGAGGGAAATGTCCGTATCGAGCGCCACGTCAACGTCGCCATTCGACGGAAATGTGCCGTCCAACGTCAACACGCCCGGCGCTCCAGTCGCGAAGGAGAGTGCACCTGCGACGCTCAACTCGTCGAAGGACTGACCGTCTTGCCCGACAATCGCCCCCGGTTCGACGACCACCGAGTAGCTGGCGAAGCTGGCCAGAGTGATGGCCCAATCGATGGTAACGGTGTCGTCATCGAACTGGATGCGCATCTCGTCGTCGACGTCCGCGAGTTCAACGACCACTTCATTCAGCCCCTCCAGCAACGAGATGACCCCCACGCCAGCTTCCACGGGCCGATCGAACTCCAACACGACCTGAACGTCCAGGTCGACGTCGACGGCCTCGTGCTCGGGAAAGGTACTGACCAACGCCACAGCCTCGGGCTGCATTCCGGCGTCCGGAAGCGATGCATCGGTCCGTCCCGACGGCGCCTCGTCGGTTTGCTCCGAGTCCGTCGGCGCGATGTCGGTCTCGACCTCCGTGCCAGTCTCCGTCGCGTCAGTCTCGTCGCCGACCACGTCGGTGCCCCCATCCACATCGGCAACATCGTCGGTGACGTTCGCGTCGAGCTCACCACCGCCGTTGTCGTCGTCGAACAAAGGGGCCGAAATGCAGCTGCAGAGCAGAAGCCCCACGAGGGACAGGATCCCGCGAATTTCCAGCCGTCGAGTGCAGTCAGCCATTGCCATTGGGGAGGAACACGCCCCGAAACTGGTACCCCCAGCACGGACAAGCGGCGAGGATAGCTCATCTCGCCGTCCCCGGCACCCACCAAGCCCACTCGATGAGCTTTCCTGTGCGACATCCACGCCACCTGGCGCCCGCCGCAGATCGCGGACGCCAGGCAGACGAAAGCCGCGGCGCGGTGCGCCGATCCCCGCTCAACGGCGGCGGCGCGCTGCCAGTGCACCGAGCAGCAAAAATGAGAGGAACCCCCAACTACTTGCGAGGTTGCTGCCGACCTGGGCCACGCTGCAGCCGTCGTCCCCTCCTCCCCTGCTCGACCCGGCCGACTCCAAGTCGCCAGCGTCGTGGTCCGTCTTGCCGTCGTCCACATCCGTCGAGGAACCGCCAGTCGGCTCGCCTGTGCCGCCCCCTTGCTCCGTCTCATTAACGTCTGTCGGTGGGTCGCTCGAAGTCATGTCGGTGGCTGAAGTGTCCGTTTCACTGAGCTCGCCCCCCGTTTCGTCGACGTCGACGCCCCCGTCGACGCGCGGCTTCACCGCTGGCTCGAGCCCCTCCAGTGCCTCGGCGATCGCGGCCCGATTGTCGACCACGACGTTGCTCTCCCCGCTCTCGCTGAGCTGCTCGATCAGGGCCGCCGCGGGCAGGTCTTCCACCTGTTCGAGCCATGCGCCACCGGCCACACCGGACACGACGCTGCCATCCGGCAGGGTGAGCGTCCAGGGCGCCTCGTCGGGCCACACCGTATCCCCGTCGCAGTAATAGGTGATTTGAGCCTCGTGGACGTTGGACACTTCCGGCAAGTTGTCACTGAACACGAATGCCGGATCCTCCGTCATCTCCTGCGGAGACAGCGTCGTGTAGAGCCGAGTCCAGTAGGGGTGCGTGTCCACCAGTTCCTGCGCTTGCTTCAGGGGCGCGACCACCTCAGTTTCCAACGTGGACAAGAAGAGCGCGCCGTCGACGGTGACCCCTGCATCGTTGAACGGATCGGCAGCGAACTCGTCGAGCGTCAACCCTTCAGGCAAGGTCGTCGCTGCTTCGACGGCCCGGCGAAACCCTTCGTAGGAGCGAAATGGCCAGCGCGCCGCCATCATCAATTCGACGCCCTCGGACTCGCTCGCCAGCAGGTTTTGCCAAGCCGTGTCCATGTAGTCGTTCCATATTTCGCGGTCGAGACGGTCCGTATCCCCCGCGTACTCGGTGACAAAGCCGTGCCCACCCGCTTCGTCGGCAGCCAGCGACACCACGTCGTCGTAGTTCGAGCGCCAGTTGAACCAGTTGATGCGACTCTCGTTCAGTTGCAAGCTCAGGTAGTTCTCGGGGATGGCGCGCTCATCCCCCAATACGAACACCAAGATGCCCATGTCGTCTTTGGCGGCCACTGCCGTGGGACGAATGGGAATGCTCGCCTTTTCACCGTCGTAGGTGAGCGTGACCGGTCGAATGGCGCCCGCGTCGTTGCCTTTGGTGAGCCGGAAGGCGACGAGGTTCAGTCCCTCCGCAAGGTAGGGACGAAGCACGTCCGGGCCGATGTCGAACACGTCGTAGCCCGCCTCGACCAACCAATCCACGGCCGTCTGTGCGGGATCGTCGAGTCCTGGGTCAGCACTGATGATGATGTAGTCGTAGGGGCCGGCGTTCCCCTTGTCCAAGACATCGATGCCAGGGTCGCCATCTGCCACGCCAGCGTCTGCAAAGCCCGCCGAATCCTCGAACTCTGCTTCATCTGGCCAGGCGCACATGTCGTAATCGCGTGCCAGCTGGTAGCGGGGCTCGGTGGAGGCATCGACCGCCTGCAGCACGGCCTCGTCGGAAACCCCCACCTCCGGAACGCCCGGCATCGGCAGCAGCCAGGCGAACTTTTCCGACGGACCCTCGGATTGAACCTCGAT
>JBNKZR010000236.1:0-11519 GCA_050301735.1 Polyangiaceae bacterium
CGAGCATGGGTGCCACCATTCGGTCGAGATAGATGCTCGCCCGAGCTTTGCGTTGCATCACCCTCAGAACCTCCCGCGGCTCCAACCCTTCTGCGCGCGCCGCAGCGGAAATGGCCTGTGCACCGCCAGCGCGCATCGCCTCCGACACACGCGCCGCCTGAACACGTTCTTGAATTTCAGCCGGCGTCGGCGCGGGCACCACTTGCAGGCTTTCCAAAATCGTCTCCGCGACGTGGCGCTCGAGTGCGCCTCTCAAATGAACATCGCGATATGGTTGCTCGTCAGTGGGACGAAACGTCACGTCAGCGAGCGCCTCGAGACGAGCCTCGAAGGAGAGCACCCGCTCGTAGATGAAACGCGGGCGCTTGGCACCGCCGATCTCCGGAGCGGTGAAGCGCACGACGACGCGGTCGATGGCTACGGCTTCGCGGGCTTCCGTTCGATTCGGGAGCAGTGCCGTCGCACTCAGCCAGGCCCCAACGATGCAGGCCCGTCGCAGCCTTCTCCCCGACGAGCGCAGACCAAGCAAAACGGCTGCCACGAGCCCAGTCCCAGGACGCTCAGTCATCCAACCCAGGTCCAGGTTCCAGACAACACGGGGCCACGACGAGACTCAGCGCAAGAGAGTCATCTTTCGAGGTTCGCTATTGGGCGCCTCGTCGTCGCCCGCGTCCTCGCTCTCCGCAGGTGGATCCGGCGGGGGATGACCGATCGCCGAGCTGAGTTCACCCCTGTGTGCGCGAGAAGCTCGGCGAGCTTTGACGAACTCGGCGAACGTCAGCACCTTGTCCAGGTCGCGGGTCCCCATCGCATCGGTGATCTCCCGCAGCTGCTTGCGCAAGGCGTCCGCGTTTCGAGGTCGCCGGGAAGTCGGCAGCGGAGTGCCGTCCGCTGGCGCTGCCGCGGGTGCGGCTGCTGCGGCCAACTCCGGTCGCCTGACGGCGATCAAAGCGTGCGCCGCCAACCAGGCCTCCATGAATACACGCAGGCGTTCACTGCGGAACGCAAACCACCGTTCACGCTCGGCGGCATGAGTCATCAGCACGTCTTTGAAGCGGCGAAAAGCGCCTTTGCCGTCGATCGCATGCGCCAAAGCGCCGCGCAGCTGCACGTTTTCCACCATCTGAATGAAGCGCTCCATCCAGCGGTATTGTTCGCGAGAACTGACGGACTCGATGCGCAAATACTGAGCATCGGAAGTGATGCGTGAGTGCATGTCGGGATCAGCGACACCATCGACCACGCGCAGCACCTCGCCAGAAAGAAGGTGTAGGTAGCTGTGAACCTCGGGGGCGTTGTTCTCGAAAGCGTCCTCCAACGCCTCCCAGTCGACGGGAACCTCACGCAGTTGTCCTTCACCACGTTTCGTGTCTGCGTCCGTTTTACTCATTGGATTCCCTCACCTTGGCTCTGTTCAGCGTGACGCCGGGAGGCGGCGATCGCGGCCTGCCACCGCTGCCGCGCCGCAGCGCGTTGCACGTCGTTCATCTTGACACTGAATCGGCTGTCCCGCTGGATCATTTGTGCCGCCTCCTCGGGTGTGGCGAAGACTCCCACTCCCAAACCAGCCAGCATCGCAGCGCCACGAGCGGTCGTCTCCAAATCGGCGGGTCTCTCCACGGTCAGACCCGAACAATCTGCCTGCATTTGCATCAAGAGGTCGTTGGCGGCTGCACCTCCATCAACGCGCAGCTGCCCCAAGTCGCTTCCCAGGTCTTGGCCCATCGCCCGAACCAGGTCGTCCACTTGGTGAGCGATGCCCTCCAGCGTGGCTCGAGCCAGATGCGCCCGGGTCGTGCCGCGGGTGATGCCGACGATGGTGCCACGCGCGTTCGGATCCCAATGCGGCGCGCCGAGCCCGGCCAGAGCCGGGACGAAAACCACGCCTTCGCTCGAGTCCACCTCGTTGGCCAGCGCTTCGATCTCCGCAGACGACTCAATCAAGCCCAAACCATCACGCAGCCACTGCACCGCGGCTCCAGCGACGAAACAGCTTCCCTCCAAGGCGTACGTCACCTGGTCACCGAGTTGCCAGGCGACCGTGCTGAGCAAACCGGCTTGGCTCTTGCGCCGCTCGGCGCCCGTATTGATCAACACGAAGGCGCCTGTGCCGTAGGTGCATTTGACGTCCCCCACCCCGAAACACGCCTGTCCGAAGAGCGCGGCGTGCTGATCCCCAGCCACCCCCGCGATCGGAGTCCCGTCCGCCACGCTATCGAAGCCACGAGTCGTCGCGAACACGCCGGCAGACGGACGGATCTCAGGCAACGCTGCCTGAGGCACTCTGAGCAACCCACACATCTCTGGCGACCAGCTCAACGCCTCGAGGTCCATCAGCAGGGTGCGCGACGCGTTGGTCACGTCCGTCACGTGGGCGCCCGTGGCTGCACCGCCAGCCAGTCTCCAAACCAGGTAGGAATCGACCGTGCCCAAGCAGACGCTGCCAGTTTCAGCCTTGGCGCGCGCTGCGGGCACGTTGTCGAGCAGCCATTCTGCTTTGGTACCTGAGAAATACGGGTCGACGACCAGCCCGGTGACGGCATTGATGCGCGCCTCGTGACCCTGTTTCTTCAGCTCGGCGCAGCGAGGAGTGGTGCGCCTGTCCTGCCACACGATGGCTCGATGCAGCGCCTCGCCGCTGGCACGATCCCACAACAAAGTGGTTTCTCGCTGGTTCGTGATGCCCACCGCAGCGATCTGATCGGGCTGCACACCGGCCGCGCGGACCGCCTCGCGACTCGCCACCCGAACACTCTCCCAGATTTCCTCCGGTTCGTGCTCCACCCAGGCGGGTTGGGGGAAGTGCTGGCGAAACTCCTGGTTTTGGCGGCTCAGGGTCTCCCCCTGCCGCGACATCACCAGCGCCGTGGTGCCCGTCGTGCCCTGATCGATGGCGAGGATGTAGGACTTCATCGCAGTCAGCGAGAGTAGCAAATCGCTGTTGTCTTGTCGCCGCGCAGAGCCGGGGGTAGCCTGGCGGGGATGGCGAGGTTGGTGCTGACAACGCCCGAAGGGCAGCAGGTCGTCGAATTGCGCGCCCACAACACATTGGGTCGGCACCCCAGCAACACGATCCAGTTGCTCGACAAGATCGTTTCCAAAGAGCACTGCGTCATCACGCAGCAAGATCAGCACTTCATCCTGCACGACTTGGGCAGCCTCAACGGCACCTACGTCAACGGTGAGCGCGTCGCAGGGCAGCGGGCGTTGCAGCACGGCGACGACATTGCGCTGGGTTCGACCCGCGCACGCTTCGAAAGCGGCGTCCCACTGCAGACCCCAGCCGGCATGCAGGCGGCAAGCATGAGTCACCCACCGAGCACCGTCGCACAGCAGCACGCGCCGCTCGCTGGCACATCGCCTCACGCGCCAACTCCTCACTACGCCGCCGCGGCGCGCGGGGGCACGACGCCTTCCCAACAGTACGGTGCCAGCCAGGCTTGGGAAAACGCCGGCCTGCCGAACTACCCGGGCACCGGAACCTCGGGACCTCCGGCGGTCACGCAACCCATTCGAGCAGCTCTCGGGCAGGACGGCGGACGACGCATCCATCAGACCCGCATCGACATGAGCGATGCCGGACGCGCCATCGGCAATCAGATCGACGCTACGGCGCGCGGCTTCTTGCCCTACGACCAGCTGGCCCAAAACCCGAACCAGCTGGCGCAAGACTACGAGCGGCTGCGACTTTCCCATGAGCTGTCCCGAGAGATCGCCCTCGAGCGTGACCTCAACAGCCTCTTGAACAAGATCCTGATGAGCGTCTTTCGTTTCATCCGAGCCGATCGCGGCGTGATCTTCCTCAAAGATGAAAACGGAGAGCTCGTGCCCGGGGCCAGCTTGCGCAGGGACGGCTCCACGGACGCCATCACCGTGTCCAACACGATCATGGAGCACGTGATGAAAGAGCGCGCAACGGTGCTCACTCACGACGCGGCGATGGACTTCGCCGGCTCCAAGGGCAAGAGCATGATCTTGAACCGGATCAGTTCCGCCATCGTGGCCCCCCTGCTACACAACGACGAACTCTTGGGCGTTCTGTGGCTCGATAGCGAGACGTTGGCGCAATTTCAGCCCAAGGACTTGGAAATGGTCACCGCCATCGCCGCACAAGCGGCGATGTTCATCGAGATCAACATCCTGGGTCGCAAGGTTGAGCAAGAAATCGTGGCTCGTGAACGCTTCAGCCGCCTGCTGTCTCCCAACGTCGCAGAGAAAGTCTTGTCCGGCGAAATGGTCGTCAAGCGAGGCGGTCAGCTGGTGCAGAACTGCACGGTGTTCAACTCGGACATCCGCGGCTTCACGACCATGAGCGAGGGTGCGGATCCGGAAATCATCGTCGAGATGCTCAACGAGTACTTCGAGCTGATGGTGGAGTCGATCTTCAAGTACGAAGGCACGCTCGACAAGTTCATGGGCGACGGCATCATGGCGCTTTGGGGCGCACCGGTCGCGCATCCCGACGACGCCTACCGCGCCGTGTGTTCGGCGATCGAGCAACTCGCGCTCTTGGACGAGTTCAACGAACAACGCAAGGCGGCTTCCAATGCGGCGCCGCTGGGCATCGGTGTCGGGATCCACACCGGCCAGTTGGTGGCGGGCTACATCGGCAGCTCGAAGGCGCTTTCCTACACCGTGATCGGCGACACGGCGAACACGAGCGCGCGCCTGTGCGGTGTCGCCGGAGCGGGCCAAGTCATCGTCAGTGAAGCCACCCTGGACGCGTTGGGTGGACGCTTCAAGTACAAGGAGCTGCCCCCAGCCCAATTGAAGGGCAAAGAGAAGCCGTTCAGGATGTTCGAGATCGAAAAACCGCCCAAGCCGGTGTCCATTCCGGCCGTGGCGGGAGCAGCCTCGACGGAATGAGCA
Organism: Polyangiaceae bacterium; assembly: GCA_050301735.1. Classification (GTDB taxonomy): domain Bacteria; phylum Myxococcota_A; class Polyangia; order Polyangiales; family Polyangiaceae; genus SZUA-265. The sequence goes on from JBNKZR010000236.1 coordinate 4,870, forward strand.
GGAGCGATCTCGGGCCGGCCGGTTGTTGACAAACTAGCTTCTGGGCGCCTCTTCCGAAGGCGCGTCGTCTGAGGACGCTTCTTCGCTTTCGTCGTCTCGTTCCGGCTCGACACGGGCCGGTTCCGCGACTTCGGCGGGCGGCTGACTTGGGAACACACCAGTCTGGGCCAGGGGATCGACTCCCGCGCGGCTCGGCTTCAGAGCCGCCGAAGGGGGTGGAGCCTCCACCGTCTTGGCCAATTCGCGGTTCCGACGGCTCGGACGACGCGCTGGACGCTCGTCACCGAGGCCCTGCTTCGGATGGGCGACCTGGGAGAAGCCGCTCTTCTTGCCGTCACTTTCAGCCATGAAAAAGACGCCTGCCGTTCGTCAGTACCGGAAAACTAGGTCGAACGTCGTCGACTCACGCAGAGTGTTGTCCTAAATGGCGTGAACTGCAACCGTCGCCAACTCTGCACGCCATCGAGCAACAGCCGCTTGCAGCTTGACGCTCAGAAAACGGCAGAGATAGATTCGCGGCGCTTTCAGGCTCGACGGTGCCGAACTCAGACGTCCGGCACACGAGCCACCGAACGGACGCGCACAGCGGCCAATCCCCCACCCAGAAAGAAATTAGGAGACAAGCATGGCTACCAAGGTTGGTATCAACGGCTTCGGCCGCATTGGGCGCTCCGTGTTTCGCATCGCGTCGAACAACCCGGACATCGAGGTCGTCGGCATCAACGACCTGACCGATTCGAAGACTCTGGCTCACCTGCTCAAGTACGACTCCATTCACCGTACGTTCACCGCGGCGTCCGTCTCCCACGACGCAGACGGCCTGATCGTCGGCGACAAGCCGATCAAGGTGACGTCGGTCATGAATCCCGCTGAGATCCCGTGGAAGGAGCAAGGCGTCGACGTCGTTTTGGAGTGCACCGGCATCTTCACCAGCGGCCCCCAGGCGGGCGCGCACCTCAAGGCAGGCGCGAGCAAGGTCATCATCAGCGCTCCGGCGAAGGAGCACGACTTGACGGTCGTCATGGGCGTCAACCAAGACCAGTACGACGGCAGCAAGCACCATGTCATATCCAACGGCTCGTGCACGACCAACTGCCTGGCGCCGGTTGCCAAGGTGCTGTTGGACGAGTTCGGCATCGAGCGCGGCCTGATGACCACCGTGCACGCGTACACCAACGACCAGAACCTGCTCGATCTGCCGCACAAGAAGGGCGACCTGCGTCGCTCGCGCGCGGCCGCCGTCAGCATGATCCCCACCAGCACCGGTGCCGCCAAGGCAGTGGCCGAAGTGATCCCCGCGCTGGCGGGCAAGTTCCACGGCAGCGCCATCCGCGTTCCCACGGTGGACGTCTCGTTGGTGGATCTGACGATCGAGACCAGCAAGTCCGTCACGGTGGACTCGATCAACGCAGCCATGAAGGCAGCTTCGGAGTCTGCCGGCTCCAAGGGCTACCTGTACTATTGCGATGAGCCCCTGGTTTCTTCGGACTTCATCGGGCACCCCGGCTCCAGCATCTTCGACGCCACCCAGACCCTCACCATGGGTGACAAGTTCGCCAAGGTGTTCTCCTGGTACGACAACGAGTGGGGCTTCTCCAACCGCATGTTGGACTTGGTTCAGCTCGTCACGAAGTAACCCCTCGCACACTCCTCAGGGGTGCGGTGTTCGCCATCGCACTTCCGATGGAGTACCGAAAGGGCGCGTTCAGCCGAACGCGCCCTTTTTCGTCTTGCTGGCGCCGGAGCACGACGCTTTTTACTTGCCCACCACACGCCAGCAGCTATTGCCTCAGGCCCCGCATGTTCCCTCTTCACGACGTTCACCAACTGCTCGACCTGCAAGTCGACAAGCTGCGCGTCCTGGTGCGAGCAGATCTCGACTGTCCGACTCAACGTGACGGCGAGGTCCTCGACGACAGCAAGCTCCGAGCATTGGTTCCCACCCTACAGTGGCTGCTGGCACGAGAGGCGATGGTGGTGGTCGCCGGGCACATCGGCTCTCTCGACGCGGGAGCGCAGCGGGGTTTGAGCCTGGCCGACGTCGGGGTTCGACTGGCGACGATGCTCGAAACCGAGCTGTATCTGCCGGACGAGAACCTGGGGCCCGTGACGCGCAAGCTCCTTCGAGAGCAGCGCCCCGGCCACATCGTGCTGTTGGAAAACCTCGCCTTCGACGCGGGCGAAGGACAGCGCAGTGAAGACTACGCCCGCGAGCTCATCGCCCCCTTCGAGGTGTGTGTCATCGACGGCTTGTTCGGCAAGCTGGACACCGCCTCACTGAGTCTCGCCCCCAAACTCTGCCAGCAGCGCGCGATGGGTCCTCACTTGAAGGGTGAACTGTCGCGCCTCAATCGCTTTCTCGAAGCCCCGTCCGGGCGCAGCGTTTGGTGTGTGGGCGGTCGCTTTGGCGAACGACTGACGCTCCTGGAACGAGCGCTGACGCAGCGTCCGCACTTCGTGCTAGGCGCAGAACTCGCGCTCCCACTGTTGGCAGCGAGTGGACGCGACGTACCCCTCGATGACGAGCGGCGTGCCGAAGTCTCGCGAGCGCGCACGTGGCTTTCGCGCACCAAGGACGTGGGCGCCAAAGTGCATCTACCCAGCGACTTCTTGGTGCAGAGTGGCTCGGAAACCTTGGCCCGCAACGTTGCGGATCTGAGACCGTCCGAGACGGTGCTCGATCTGGGGCCGAAATCGGCGGAGCAGGCCGCCAAACTGACCGCCGAAGCCCCCGCGAGTCTGCTGCTCGAACCTCTGGGCGCCACGATCCGCGGGCGCCCGGCACATCCTGATGCGACGCGAACCCTGCTCGAAACCGTGGGTGCTGCGGCATCGCCTGAGGGCATGCTGATCCTCGGCAGTCGGGAGCTCTCGGCGCTGCTCGAGACGCTGCCGGAAACCCCGCGCCGTCGCCTGAGCAACATCTCGACATCGAAGGCCGGCGTGTTGGACTTGCTCGCCGGCGCGAAAAGCCCGTCACTCGAAGCCTTGCGGATCCCGCTCTGAAACCCTTTCGCCGCGTCGGGCGCACGCCTGCCGTGGAGGATTGGACATTGTCGCATCGCAGCTGGACAGGCGCCTGCCCGGCTCTGTAGAAGGCGGCTCATGAGCGACGACAGACGAGCCCTGATCGCGGGCAATTGGAAGATGAATCAGGGAACCGCAGCTGGGCGTGAGTTGGCCAAAGCTGTCGCGGCCGGCGCCTCGAAGGCACCCAACGCCGACCTGGTCGTATCGCCCCCGTTGACCATTCTGGCCGCGGTCGCGGCTGATCTGAAAGGCACCGGCGTCGAAGTGGCTGGCCAGAACATGCATCAGAAGGCGAGCGGCGCCTTCACCGGCGAAGTCAGCGCGGAGATGCTCGCGGACGCTGGCTGCCGCTGGGTCATTCTCGGGCACAGCGAGCGGCGCCAATACTTTGCAGAGACAGACGCCAGCGTCGCGGAGAAGACGGAAGCCGCGCTCGCGGCAGGTCTGCGCCCCATCGTCTGCATCGGCGAGACGCTCCAGGAGCGTGAGGCGGGCAAGACCCTCGAGGTCGTCGGACGTCAATTGGCGGCTTTCCAGGACATCATCGCCAAGCAACCCGGCGTAGCGGCCATCGCCTACGAGCCGGTCTGGGCCATCGGCACCGGCAAAGTGGCGACCACCGAGCAAGCCCAGGAAGTCCACGCTGCCATCCGCTCTCAATTGAAGACCGTCTCCGCCGACCTGGCTGCGAAAACCCGCGTCCTGTACGGCGGCAGCGTCAAACCAGACAACGCCAAGGACCTGCTGTCCTGCGCCGACATCGACGGCGCTCTGGTGGGCGGCGCCTCACTCAAGGCAGACGATTTCATCGCCATCGCCGCCAGCGCCTGAGGTTGCGTCAGCGCGGCAGGCTCGCCCCCATCACCACCGCTCATCGGCCCGGAGGCCGACGCTGCGAACCCTTTGCGTTCTGCGGGCCGCGTGTTAGGTGGGCGAGCGCCAGGGCCCCGGCTGTGGTAAGCGGCCCCTCCGTAGGATTCCATCCCATGCTCGATTTCTTAGAAACGCCCCTGACCGTTCTGCACATCTTCGTCGCGTTCTTCCTCGTGCTCGTCGTCCTGGTTCAGCCAGGCAAGAGCGGAGGCATTGGCGCGGCGCTGGGCGGTGCTGGAGCGCAGCAGGTCTTCGGCGGCCGAGGCGCTGGTAACTTCCTGTCGCGACTGACGTGGATCAGCGCCAGCATCTTCTTTCTGACGAGCATGACGTTGGCCTACCTCTCCTCGTCGAGCGACGATTCGCTCGCAGGCCGCATCAACGAAGATGCAGTCGTGGCTGCGCCGGTGCCCGGCCGAGACGGCGACGAAACGGCGGGAGGCGGTGCCGACGAGTCCGACGACGACTCCGCAGCGAAAGACGAAGAGCCAGCTGAAGAAGGCTCCGCAGACGAGGCCGCTGAAGCCGAGGAAGGCTCCGCAGACGAGGCCGCTGAGGCCGAAGAAGGCTCCGCAGACGAGGCCGCTGAAGGCGATTCCCAGCCTGAGGGCGAAGAGGCCGCTCCGAGCGAAGCAGCGGAAGCTGCGGGCAGAGCGCCCAGCGAAGAAGAAGCCGCCCCCGCAAGGCCGACACCCGCCAAGCCGCTCGCTGCTCCCCCCAAACCGGCAGCGCCAACGCCGCCGCCGGCGCCCAAGGCGACGGTTCCTTCTGCAGCGAACCAGCAACCGGTACCTGCACCCCGTCCCGCCGCTCCGGCACCCGAGGCTCCCAAAGCTCCGGCCGCCGCCCCCAAGGCTCCAGCCGCACCGCCGGCACCTACTGCACCGCCCGCCACACCGCCAGCGACGCCCCAGCCTGCAGCTCCAGTCCCCCCAGCGCCCGCACAGTAGCCGAGGTGCGTTGTCATGACGCAGCGCGAGCTCTGGCCGTTGGCTAGCCTCATCGCGCTGCGCGCCGTGGCCACCATCGTGGTCGTCGCGTTGGGCTTCTTCGCCGTCAGCGACGACGACTTTGCGCGCGTGGTGATCGCCCAGAGTTTCGCCGAAGACCCGACGCTGGACCCAAGCGGCAGCAGCTGGTTGCCCTTTCCCTTCTGGCTCAATGGCGGCGCGATGGCGCTCTTCGGGCGTCACTTCTGGGTCGCGCGCGGGGTGGCCCTCGCGAGTTCGCTCGCTTCCGTCGCTGCGCTGTACGGCACAGCACGCCTGCTCGACTTCACCCGGTTGCAGGCGTGGTTCGCGGCCGCAGCGTTTGCCGTCCTTCCTTACGCCGTCTGGCTCGGCTACGCGACGGTACCCGAACTACTGAGCGCGTCGGCGTGTTTGCTTGCCGCGGCGACGACCAGCGTCAGCTCGACGCGAGCTCGCACCTTCGGAGCCGCTCTGCTCGTGGTGGCCACCCTCAGTCGCTACGAAAGTTGGGCCGTCGCCCTCGCAGTGGGCGCCCTCAACGCCCTCGACGCCATGCGACAAAGGCGCCCGAGCTTGCTGTTACCGATGGCCCTGTGCGCCGCAGGACCGCTGTCGTGGATGGCTCACGGCGTGGTCCATCACGACAGCGCGACGTTCTTCGTCAGTCGCGTGGTGGACTACAAGCGCATGCTCGGACGAGGCTCGGACGACCTGCTGAGCTCGCTGCTCCACTACCCACGATTACTGGTCGTGGGTGAACCCGAGCTGATGTTGACGACGATGGCCGCCCTGTTCGCCGTGGGTCGCGTGCCACGCACGCTGATTCGGCCTCTGGTCGTCGGTCTGTGCCTGCTGGCGTTTCTGATCTATGGCGACGCCCGCGATGGGGCGCCCACGCACCACGCCGAACGTCCGTTGCTGATGCTGTGGCTCGTCGCGTGTCTGCTGCTGGGCTGGGCCCTACCCCAAGTGTGGCGACAACCCCGACGCCGACTGGCTGTGCCACTCTTCGCAGCTGTGCTGGGCCTCCTGGCGCGCTCGCTCTGGAGTCGACGTGACGACTTCATCGACCGTCGCCGCGAAGTCGCTTTTGGCCAGATGCTGCGTGAGCGTCTGCCGGACTCGGCGCGGCTGCTCATCGATCTGGGCGACTACGGCTACTTCGCGGTGATCGCCGGGTTCGAGACACCGTCGCGTGCCCACGGCCTGGCCGCCATCGACCCGCGCCAGGCCCAGTTGGGCGTCGACTCGCCCCTGGCGCGACTGCGCCAGCTTGCTCGGGACAATCGAAGCACGCACGTCGTCCTGCCGACTGCGCCCCCACCGCCGGCCGGACTGGGAAGCCTCGAGACGAACGCCTTTGGGCTCGCACTGGTGCGCCTAGCCGAGCCGCCAGAGTCGACCCGCGCCACCCGCTGAACGGCGGGTGTGGGCGGATTTGCCCGAATCTCGCCCGGATCGCGATCACGGACTACGCTCCGCGGCAGTGTTCAAGCTCGGCAGAAGAGCGATCGAAGCAGCGATCTTGCTGCTGGCCCTGTACGCGGTCGTGACGGTCCCCCTCGGCCAGCGAACGCTGTGGCAGCACGCCCGCGCCGTCTTCAGCACGCCCGAAGCCAAGCGCGCGGGGCGAGAGATCCAGGCCGCCGGCGGCGTCCCGCCCTATACGTGGATGGCGGTGGGGCTGCCCCGGGGGGTGTTCGTGGACCCGATGGGCAACCCGAGCACCTTCGTGCAGGGCACCCCGCAGGAGGTCGGGCGCTTCGAGGTAGAGGT
>JBNKZR010000237.1:0-11509 GCA_050301735.1 Polyangiaceae bacterium
AGCCAGCCCGAGCATGCAGTATGGACCGGCAACTATCTTGTTGGTGGCGATCTCTGCCACAGCCCAGCACTCGAATCGGCCATCGCAATCCTGACGCCGCCATTGAGCTTTGGGGGCAAACAGTGCGCGTAGATGGGTGAGGAGGTTCATTTGGGTGGTTCCTTGGGAGGGTGGGGCCCCTCGACACAATGACCCCCCGGGGGGGCCAAAGGGGGAACGGGGGTCGAGTCGCCGGCCGGCAACGCAGGGGTGGGAGGGGATGCGACACCATCGGCGATCTGCGCACTCAGGTCTGGCCCACTGTCCTGTGCCACCTCGCGACGTGCTCTAGCCTCCCGGGATGCCAGCTCCCACGCGTCGCGCTCGGCCTGTCGTGCGTTCGTGGCGATGTTCGCCGCCATCCTGATCAGCTCAAGCTTGCCATCCGCCGCACCCTTGGCCCGCAGCCAACGCGCGTCAGACATGTGCTGCGCCGCCAATGTCACGATCGAGCACACACCAGCGGACAGCTCACCGCCATGCATCCGCGTCAGCTCCGAGACCCGGTGAGCAGCATAGCGACGTCCCCAGCGGTTTGATGCCTGCCAATCCGGGTCACCCTGCGCCTCGAGCCGCGCAAGGACCCCGTTTGGCCCCGAGCGCCACTTCGCCATGCGTGCAGAGTTGTTGCCGGGCAAAAACTTGCCATCGACACCCCTTTCGCGCGGGACCGAAGCAACCGGCGAGGCCGGAGGCAGCTCGTCGGCCGGGCAGGACTCAAGTACAGTCTGTCTACCAATCCGACGGGCCGTTCCGTGAGCTTTTCGCCATGGCATCACCGTTAGACTGGCCGATCAGCACCGTTTCGTCAACCCGAGGCGGTGCGAGACGGTCCGTTTCCGGGCCTGGGGAGGTCATCGGCGGACGCCGATGTCCGGGGGTTACTTTGTCAGGCGCTCAATCTTCACTTCGCGCCGCTCGGGGTACGTGGCTACGATCGTCCACATCCCTGGCTCTACCCCGTACAGACAGCCAAATCCGTTGATGTCGAGTGTATCACCTGGCCGGACAGTATCCTCACCGATCCACTCGGATTCTTCGAGCCGTACGATCACCGCCCCACCCTTTTTTCCGCGTCCCTTTTTGCGACCTCTGTCCACCATCCTGATACTCTCTTCCAGCTGTTTCCAAGCCCTCAGAAAAAAGTGAGTCAACGAAGTACCATTCGTGATCATTTCGAGCAATTCCGGGAATGGGAACAACCCTAGTTCCCAGACCTCTGAGGCCTAGAACCAAAGACCACACAGGCCCACCTAAGACTCACCCACCAGCCAAAACTCACACTGCACATGCACGCGGCAATCAGCGACGTCGAGGTAGTCTCCGCCCTCGCCACACTGTACGACCAGTGTGCGCTCTCCCCCCGACGTAGACCTACACTCGGTCGTGGACGTGTCCCAGCGTAGGTCACCGACGACGCAAGTCCAGTCGCCGTACTGCAGCTCTTGGCCGATGGGCAGGTCCTGGGGCTCGGCTTGGTCGTCGCACCACTCAGTAGCGTAGAGCGTTGGATCCCAAAGGTCCTCCAGCCCGCCGACCTCGAAAGAGCACGCAAGAGACAGAAGAGCTAGGGCGAATGCCTTTGCTGCTGCTAGGTTGCGAACCTGGCTGAATAGGTGGAGTCCCATCACGCAAACCTCCTGAGCGACCTGGGGATGCTGACACCGAGCCGTACAGCGTACGCGCACAGCTCGCGATACCAGGGCTCATCTGGCCACGTCCAGCGGCTGTGTTCACCGGCCGCGTTGACCAGCAGCAAGCGTACGTCGCGCGCCGTGAGCATCACCGGCGCTAACGTGCACCCTGGCGGCTGCGTCATCTGGATGGACCTCACGCCGCCCCCTTTCCCCACACAGGAACCCTACACAGAATATAGTCCTGACGACCAAATGCGACGCCCCTACCGTAAGCCGTCGACAGGAGACTCATCTCCATTGGAGTCTCCCGCGCTGGCCTGAACTGCGCCGGAATTCCCTTGGGGAGGTATTCGGCCACGCAATCAGCAATGCTCCTTCCTGACGCTCTAGCTTCCAACGCCTGACGGATCATCGCTGTGGTCTCCGGGTCAATCACGCCGCATGCTCCCGCTGCCAGGCCTGCCCCCGAGCGACAACGCGGGCCTCGAGCTCCTGCTCCATCGTCACTAGCTCGTCCCGCGTGCAGTGAGCGATCCGCTCCCGGATCTCAGCCACCGTTATGCACGGATCCAGGTACGAGGCCATGGCCTCGATGGCATGCCGGAGAGTCCCGGTCGTGGGTTCGACTACATCAGTGATTTGGGCCATGGTTCTGTTTCCTGTTGGTGGCCCTTCCGGGCCGGCTAGTCGTGCATATGGCCTAGTGTGGTTCCGGTTGGGTGGTAGGTCAAGGGTTTGGTCCGTTGAGCAGCTTGATCCAGGCCACGATCGCTCGTCGGCTCACCCCGAGATGTGCTGCTGCCTGAGCCTGAGTGCGGTCTAAGAGCGCGGTCTTGATCACGCACCGAGCCCAGAGCCGCAGGTCCTTGTAGTCGTGTCCCGGCGCAAGAGCGGCGCTTAGTAGGACAGCGTTGGTTGGGCGTCGCGTGGCCTGGCATCACATGTCCTGGTTCATCGCGTCAGACTGGCTGATCCAGCCAGCAGTCACCGCATTCTCGCCCGTCGTCCACACGTGTGGCTCGACCTCGCCGCATCCTTCCCACCGCATCATCCGTACTTTTCCGGTCGCGATGACGCGGTATCCGTCGTTGTAGCCGTCCTTCGACAGCCACCGAATCACCAGACCCTTGGTCGGGGTGATCAGTGTTTCGTTTGCCATGTTCGTCATCTCCTACCCCGAAAGCCCCTCGGGCCGGAGCCGGAGGGGCGGGGGTGGGTGGTGATAGGTTAGCCGTCGAAGGCCGCGTCCTCTACAGCTACCATAATCTCGTCCAGCGCACGCTCGTGGTAAAACTCGCAGAGGTCGCTGGAAGGGCCCTGCTCAGCCGCCACGGCACAAGCCTCTGCCTTACCGAGCCACTCGTCGACGCCTCTGCGGTCACACTGAGCCAGGTTGTAGTCAGCGACGACGCGGTCGGAATCGCGCTTCGCAAACACCATGTTCCAGTAATTTTCGTAGGTTTCGTCCTCTGCGCTAGACGGCTCGTGACCCGAGAGTTTGTTCGCGCGTGCGACCAAGTCCTTGTCCGTCCGGTCGTAGCAAAACAGAGCGCGACCGTAGCTCTGAGCCGGAGTGGCGATCTCGCTGTCAACGATCACTGGCTGTCCGTAGCTCGACAGCGGGTGCTCAGTCGTCACTGTGACGTCGTGATACTCGGGCTCGGAGGGGTCGGCAGTCGGCGTGGCGTAGTATGCGGTAGTTGTGGTCATGGTCATCATCTCCTTCGGTTAGTTGCTATTGCACAAGCCATGCCAGCTCAGTACGCCACCGCCTCCACTACGCTCTCGGGCACGTCCCACTCCGCGGCGACCAGGTCCAGGCGGCGACCCTGGTTGCGGTAGCGGATGACCTGCGCGTAGAACGTCTCGCGCTGTGCCTTGGTCCAGCCAAGTGACTCGAGATACTCGGCAGCGGCGTCGAAGCTGATTGCGGTCTGTGCGGTCATGTCATCTACTACTGCACGGGGCGTGCCAGCCTGGATTGGGCGAAAGTCGTGTGGTGGCATCCTATCTCACCTGATCTGGATGTCACACTGAACTAGGAAACGCTGGAAATCTGGCAGCATTCGGGATCATACTGAACAGGCAAATCGCGGTTCTAGCGACGTTTCAGGTATGATCTTCGAGACGTACTGAACAGAGGTCGACGTAGTCCGGCGCCTCAGCCTCCGCCGAGCGGAACACTGCTGGCGCGACCGTGACTGTGAGCTGGGGCCTGGAGTCGTCCTCCGCGCCCCAGCTGGAGCCGCACTGCTGACAGAGCACGATCCCGCGGCACTGGACGCTCGTGGCGTGCTGGCAGGTCGCGCGAAGGTACTCGACTGCCAGATTCGTGCGGGCGAGGCTCGCGGCGGCCTGTGATCGCAGACGGCGGATTGAGGATTGGAGGGTGGTCATAGTGGCCCCGAGTCTTTCAGTTAGCGCGTTCTCGATAGCCTCGATTGCTGTAGTGCGCGCCTCCCGCCACGCTCATCCGGCGTGTACCTATCCACACCGCGACTCACCCAAATAGTTGCTATTGCACGGGGCGTGCCAGGCCTCACCACTCCACGACGATCATCTCGACCCGGCTGCGGAGCACCTGCCGGAGCGCTGCCCTGACTGCCTCGCGGTCGGCCAGCTCCAGCGCGGCGGCGTAGAGGGCGTCGGTCACAGTCGAGACGTGGCCGGCGTCCGTGTCGCCCCAGAGCTCTGTGGTGAGGTAGGTCACAGCGCTCTCGAGCCCCTGCTCCACCGTGGGGGCCTCCTCCGCGGTGTCGTCGGCGAGGAGGTCGGCGAGGTCGCTGCGGGAGAGGCTACGGGCCAGGGTCTCGGCTGCCATGGTTTCGAGTGTCGCGGTCATGCTAGGTACCAGTGCAGGAGGCGTGCCAACAGGGATCGCGCTGATTCCTGTGCTGCACCACGCCCAGGCATGACATCCAGATCATACCAGATTGGTGAATCGCGGTTTTGACGGCGTTTCCGCTATGATCCGGATGTCGTGCATTTCTCCGAATCCGCGTTTTTGCGAGGTTTCTGGTATGACATTGGTGTCGCGGTCTGTGGAGGCGCGCAACCACACAGCCAGACTCGGAGACTTCCGCGCGGCAATCAGGACCGGGCTGGCCCCGTGGGACTCTCACCAGGGCCCTTGCCGGGCTACCAGGTACTCGTGCGGCAATCGAGCTCTGGCTTCGAGACGAGGGCTCCCGGTGATCGGTCACAGCGCTGGCTTCGAGCTCATGGTCCGGCACGGCGCGTGCATACATGAGGGCGGCCCCATGTGCGTCCGGCTGGTCGCGTGCTCGACCGGTGGCTCGGCCTGTGTGTGTTCGACCTGTCCTTCCCCGGGAAGATCGTTTTTCCTCGAAAACTCGCAAAATCCGGGACGGTTTTCGGGATTCGAAGTCGATCAAAAGAACACCCGATCTCCACCGAGACTTGCTTAGGTTTCGTTTTGCCGACTGCTGAACCAGTCGATGCCACGCGGTCGGGGGCAGCGTGCGCCGCTAGTGGGCAGCGACGGTAGAATTTGGCCAGGAAATTCCATCCAGAAAAACAAGGGGGGGTCATTTTTGTGGGTTCATCTGGAGGTACCCCTAGCGAGACAGGAAACCGGCCGGGCCATCGCCTGGGGCATCCCGGGGAGTCAGATGAATGTCATGTTGCCGGATTCGGCGTAGACGACACCGTCGCTCAGCATCTCGAACCATTCCTCCTTGGTGGCTCTGAAGTTGCCAAACGTAGACGCGTTCTCGGCAGCCCACGCAGCAACCTCCTCTATCGTCTCGAACGCGGGAGACAGCGGAGTGCCTTCGCTCGTGGACTCATAGAGCATGTAGTGCGTCAAGTCGTCTCGCGGACTCTTGAACATCGGGCACCCACGCTCCCCGTAGTCCTCAGGAGGCCTCTCGTGTTGCCAGTAGTACTCGGCAATCTTCCGACGTTCAGGAGGCTCATTCTGCCACGCGATGCACCTTGCCAGCCATTCCTTGCAGGCAGTGACATGGTCGCCATCGCGCATTGGGATGTAACGTCCCAATGAGTCTTTCGGGTGCTCCCAGTCTTTCGGCACTCGTCTCAGCTCGCGTCCCATATCGTTCCTTTCTCACGCCTTGCGGCGCATCACTCTGAACGTGAACACCCGGTCTATCCCATCCTCGTCGTAGAGGTACTCGTGCTGCGGCTCGTGCTTGCCGTGGTACGAGCCCCACTTGTGCCAGCGCCACCCGCCTTCGGGTTCCTGGTCATCGCGCCGCACCTCAGTGAACCCTACAGCATACTCTCCAGGGTCTTTCTCGAGGGCCCCGCCGAACCGTTCCACGAACTGCTCCACGGAGTCGACGACTCCGTACTCCGGGACAGGCGCGTCATCGTCTGCCCACATGTCATCCCACTTTCCGCGTGGAAGCAGGTTGTGGAAGTTGAACCCGCACCCAAGATACAGACCCTTTCCTACCCTCCTCGGTCGTGCTCCAGAGAGCATCAGAATGAGCGGGTCCACACTGAATGTTCCAACGTCGACTAGCATCGGTCCTTCTCCTTTTCGTCCAGCTCCCTGCGCAGGCGCTCGTCGCCGTCAGCGGGCCAGAGCTGCACCCATCCGCTCCGGGCTCGACGGCGCGAATCGGAGGCGGGTCATGCGTCGTGCCCTAGATCGTCAAAGTCCTTGGCTCTTTCCAGAGCGTCCTCCAGTTCTCGAACGCGGGCGACGGCAGCGTCGTAGTCAGCTGCTGGGACGTAGGCTATCCAGTTGTGTGGGTCGACAATGGTAGCGATCGTGTCGAGCCGCCACTTGAGCAGAACGCAGAAGACTCCAAATCCAGATTCGTCAACCTTTGGCTCTCTGGATGGCGGTAAGCACTCGATGTAAACGATGCGGCTCATGCGTCCTCCGGCTCGTAGAGTGGGGTACTCGGATCTTCATATGAATCCTTGAACGATGTGACAGCATAGCCGCCGTCTCTGAAGTGAAACTTCCACGCCACCGGCTCCGGCTTGACGCGGATGCAGCCCGCTGGGATGTAGCTACCGTCATGAGACTGGACGTAGTTCGCTTGTTTTGGAGCCAACTCCGCGACCTTGGCATCGACAGCTTGGATGAGCTCGATCGCAGCCTCAACCGTCTTGTCTGGGCTGAGATCTCCACACGTTTGCGATGCCCACAGCGCCGTCGCCACTCTCAGCAGCTCTTCGCGGTCGGTCATGGCACCTCGATGTTGGCGTTTTCGATCGCGCCTCTCACAATGAGTTCAGCCGCCTCGATTATTGACAGTCCGGTTGCCCATTCGGGGCGGCAGTGATTCGCGCACCAGGTCTGCAGTTCGTGAACACGATCGCCCAGTGGTGCTGCGTCAACCAATCCCTTGCAGTAGTCTGGGGGCAATTCTCCGGTCATGGCAGCAAGGGCGTCGTAGAATGGGTTCTTGACACGGTCGATCATGGCTCACCTCCCGTCGTTCTCGGCGTCTGAGTAGTCGTCCACACCCTGCTTCCGCCCTGTTCCGTTGGCGTGCAGCGTTCGTGTCTTGGGCTTGCGCCGTGGCAGCTGCACATCCACGCTCTTGTCACGCTCGAGTTCTGGGCTGCCCCAGACTCGCACTGCCTCCACAGTCTCGCGGCCGAACTTGTCGGTCTCGGCGCAGAGGGTGACTTTCTTCCCGACCCAGTCCTGAACCTTCCTACCGAACATTGCTTTGATGCACTGACCGTTGGTGCTGTTCAGAACCAGTTGGCGCTCGGTTTCCTTGAACGAGAGAATTCCACGGATCCTGTCGCGCCCGTTGTCTTGGGGTAGAGGCTCAGTGTCCACAGCAGTGATCGTGAGAGTAACCTTCTTGCCCTTGAATAGGCCGGCCTTCAGGAATCGGTTTAAGAATAGCTCGTCATAATCCACGGGTTTTTCTGTTGTCATGCTACGTGCCTCCAGCTCTTTCGCTTCACGATACGCCAGATCGCGCCTTGGGTGACGCCGTACAGACGAGCCAGTGCAGACTGGCTGACTCCGTATTCGTACATGCGCCTTATGTCCTTCACGTCTGCTTCGGTAATGCGCGACTGAGAACACTTGGATCCTGCTCTCAGATTCTCTCGTGACCGATTCCAGTGATGGTCTGATCCGCGCGGTCGCCGCTTTCTCCAGACGCAGTCCTGCGCGTTGTCCAGCATTGTGCCCTGATACAGGTGAGACGGGTTGCAGCACCTCGGGTTGTCGCATCTGTGGAGAACGGCCAAGCGGTCGTCTATCCTTCCGTTGTGCAGGAAGAACGCCATTCTGTGAGCCCTACGTATCCCGTTGCGTGGGTAGCATTGGCCGTACCCATCCTTGTCCACAACGTTCGTCCACTCCAAACACTCGCCAACTCTGCGAAGCTTGGACCAGAACCGCTTGGCATACTTCACGTCGTCCATCAGTACTCCAGCTCCAGGTCGCCTATGTCCGTGGTCTCCGTGTCGAGCCGCCACTTGGGCAGGTCGAGAATGTTGCGCCGCTCGTACTGACCCGGGTACTCGCCGGTCTTCTTTGCGCGCGCCACTGCCTCCAGGAGTTCGTCCAGCTCCGCGTTCGCCACATCGAGCGACTGCGCCCCGAGCTCGTGGACTGCGACGTCGTGTGGCGGCTTGTCCTCCACGCAAATGAAGACTGGTGTGAACGTCCCGCCTCCGTGCACGATGTCTAGTCCGAGGCAGTAGAACGCGATCTGCAGGTAGTAACCCATCAGCTGCATTGAGTTTGCGAACGCCCACGCGCTGATCCCGCGCCCTGTCACCTTCAGGTCCGCTACGTCACCGTCATCGGCAACCCAGTCAGGTCTCGCTTTGCACTTGAGGCTAGTGATCGGATCTGTCCACAGGATCGGCTTCTCTGCTATCCCGGCTCGAAGTATTTCGCGCGCCACCGGGTTCGCGTGAACAGCCTCCCCAATTGCAGTGGCCCGCGCCATCTGGTCGATCGTGAGGATGGTCTGGTGCGAGTGCTCTTCGCGGAACTCGTCCCAGGCCTTCCCGCTCCGTGGTGCTGATTTGCCAGCTTTCGTGCGGCGCGTCCACGCCACGAAGTCGGTCAGGAACCTATCCGGCTCGAACACGGCAGCGTGAACGGCAGACCCCTTGCGCATGAGGTCAGTCTCGGGCGTTGGGTTCTGCAGTGCGTGCTGGTAATGCTTCAGGCTGGTGCGCGCGTGCTTCAGGGTCGAGAAGTTGACCGCGTCGATGTCCTCGTACCTCATCGCCCTTCCACCGCCTCTCGAATCAGATTTGCCTCGTACTCCGCCTGCTCCTCGGCCTCGAAGCTGGCGTTGGCCTCGCGTAGTGCGGCAGCTGCTTCAAGCGCTGTGATTTCGATATCATCGAGCTGATCAGGATCATGCACGTAGATGTCTACGTCCCCGATGCTCAGCACGCAGTGGGGCTTGTTCGTGCCGAGCTGGAGCACCCGCTGCCCGGCGCAGTCGCCGGGGTCCATGTGCGCGTTGATTGGCACTACTCTCATGTCCATCTCCTGGTTGGAATCAAAGGGGGCCACGGGCTGGGTAGCACGATAGGGGAGGGAGTGGCCCGGCCCGTGGAACCCGTCGATTCCAGCTAGGGTTTCAGCGCAGGAGACCGGTACTTTGCTCGCTCATCAGCTTCATCCAGTCGCAGCTTCTCGAGAAAGTACCTAACCCTGCCCAGAATTGTAGTACGCGCCCAGTTCTCGGGTTTGAGTCCGATGCGTTTGCTATACTCTGCCACGTCCACGGCGTCTTGTCCGGTGAGTGTGATGGTGATTCTCACGACGCCATCCTCCAAGTCTCGAGCCACTCAGTCAGTCCATACTCCCAGAAGTCGTAGGTAGCGGCACGGTGCGCGTACGTGCAGCGGTACCAGTCGATGCTGAAGATCGGGGCTGGCATCATAGCCCCCCTTCCGGCCGCGGCGGGAACCAGCGGTCCATGTACTCGCGCTCGGTCAGCGGTGGTGGGCACGGTTCCGTGTCGCGGATGATCCGTGCGCTGCGGGGCGGCAGGTCTGCGAGATCGACCTTGAGCTGAGCCAGGGCCAGCAGGCGCGTCAGGTCCTCGGGGGCTGGCGGGGGCCTCATCGCTCTTCGCATTGGATCCTCCCGTGTTTCACAATCGAATCTACCATCCAGTCGTACCCGCAGAACCCTTTTGAGTTCCGCCTCAGTCTTCTGGCCTCAGAGAAGTCCACCTGTCGCACTTCTACAGACGCGCGCCACCCATCAGGCCAGGCATAGGAGTAGTGTCCAGGCTCCGGAGACTTCCCGCGAAAGCGCCTGACTATGGAATACAGCTTGCCCTCTCCGGACCAACGCCCATTCCAGGACGCACATCCGGGCATACTGAGAACGAATACCAGTGTCATTCCTCGACCTCACCTTCGTCGTGGATCTTAATCGAGTTCTGCATCCCGTGGAACACGTTCCCAGTCACGATGTGCGGGGTGAACTCGAACTCGTGGGCATCCTGCTCGTAGCCCTCGTCATCGTAGACATCGTAGAATTTCTCCACAGCCTCCTCCTTGCTCTCGGCCTGGACTTCGAGCGTGTAGACGCCGGTGGTTGGGACGGACACGGTGTATAGGTGCTTGCTCATTGTTCCCTCGCGTCTGTGAGACCTTTGACAGTCACGTACATGTCGGCCCTGGCGTAGGCCCTGGCGTGTTGTCGCCACCCGTGGGTAGGTAGGCCGACGCTTGCATACGCGCTAGCCACTCCGTCTTTGACCTTGAGCGTGACAGTCGGCCGATGCGCAGTCCAGGCGGCGGCGTCTGCGTAGAACTCCACGAACCCGTCGTCTGTCTCTCGCCGCAGGTTTTCCAGGCTCATCTCAAACACCGCGTTTCTTCAGTTCTGTCGAGCCCTGCTAACGCAGCTGACAGCTTCCTGCCGTACATGACCCTCCGTCTGCGTCTGTTCCTGGTCATCTCCATCTCCTATCAGTCGTAACCCAACCCGCCGCCGGACGTGGCTCGCCGCCAGGGCCTACCCTGGTCACACACCGCGCCTCCTCCAAGCGCGGATTGCCACGAGCTTGACTCTGTGCCCTCGAGTGGGCTTTGCGAGCGGCGGCGGTCATGAGGGTAGAGTGGATCGGGCTGCGTCGTCTGTCCAGGAGAATCTGCTGGACAGGTGCCCTTTCGTGTGACAGGCTCCAGTTCATGGGAAAGAAGCTACGTGGAACGCTGGCCGACCGGGTCAGGAAGGCAAGAGGTAAGCTCAGTCGGCAGGACGTTGCGCTGCTGATGCACGCCGCTGGGGTGATTGCCCCAGTCTCGTGGATCCGCGACATCGAGACTGGGATGGTGCTCAATCCCGGGTTCGAACGGATGGCGACTTTGGCCCACGTCCTCAATGTGTCGCTGTCGGATCTGGAGGGGTCGTGATCGGCCACGACTGGATCATCATGTCACTATGCGTCGGACTGGTCTACCTAGTGATCACCCTGATCTGGAGGGACTGGCAGAGATGAACCACGACGAAACCGAGGTCCAAGGAGATATGAAAATGAGTACAGAAAGCATTGAACAATTGATCGAGGCAGAGGTTCAGAAGAGGCTGAAGGCATCAGAAGCCACACCACTAAAACCCGGTGAACGAATCCTGAAAGTCGGGGTTGCAGTCTTCATTCGAACCGTGACGCATCACTACACAGGTCGCATAACCCTGATCGAAGACGATGCGATCGTTTTGGAAGACGCGGCTTGGATCGCCGACGATGGTCGGTTCGCCAACGCGCTAAGGGACGGACAGCTGTCAGAGGTTGAGCCTTACCCTGGTCCCGTGGAGATCTACAGAGGGTCGATCGTAGACGTTTCGCAGTGGAGCCATGCCCTGCCGCGAGAGCAAAAAT
>JBNKZR010000238.1:0-11455 GCA_050301735.1 Polyangiaceae bacterium
CGAACGCTAGCACCGAACGTGCGATGGGCAACCTCGACTATCCCCCAGGGCTGGCATGGCGGCGGCCGGTCGGGCTACGGGCCCGTCACCAATCGACCCGCCCCGTCCGACGTCTCGACCGTGCCATCGAGATGCAGGCGCCATAGAGAAGACTCCGTGTTTCGGGTGATCACCGCGAAGATAGTGCCGTACCCATCGACGCTGGTCGACGTCGGGAGGTAGCTCGACGGGATGGGGTCGTGCTCGACGATGAGCTCCGCGTGCCCACGAAAGTCGACATGCCAAAGCGAGTACGTGGTTGGTCGCAGTCCCCGACGCAAGACGAGCCAATATCCATCGGGCACCGCCCGTACTGCTTCGATTTCCTGCTGTGGGAGCCCCTCGAACTCGAGCAAGCTGCCCAGAGCCTCCGACGAGTTCACGGACGCCTCGACGACTCCAGTGGCCACGCTCGCATCGACGACACTCGCGTCGAGGCTGCTGGTACCTGCACGCAGATCGTTCGCGCCACCGTCCCCGGTGTCACTCACCTCGCCCCGAGATGCTCCCGTGGCAGCTTCACCAAGCCAGTACACGCCCTCGGAAAGCAGCGCCGTGTCCTCGTAGCCCACCGCCTCCAGTCGTCCCAGATCACCCGGAAGCACGACATTGCCGTCAGCGTCCTTCCACGCCGACTGTCCATCGCACTGATACAGGGTGCGACCGGTCGCCCCCACGACCGCCACCCCAGTGTCCGCTGCGCACGGGAGCGGGAGTTCCGGGTCGTTTCGTGCTGCATCCCGGATATCTGGATAGGGCTCGTCAGGATAGTGACACCAATCGGGAGTGAAGACGTGCCGACCGCGCAGCAACAGCTCTCCATCAGGCGTCAGCTGAGAGGAGTCGAGGGAGTTGCCTACCGAACCCAACGCGTGCTCGGGCTGGCTCCAGTGCGCGATCCCTTTGCCGGTCGACATGAGATAGACCTCGTTGGGATCGAACGGATAGAGCGGCCAGCAGTCGACCAATGGTTCGTCCAATGCCGGCAACTGCTCGGTCAGCAACTCGAAGATGATGCGATTGCTCTCTTGCCGCGAGGTGACGTCTACACCCGGCCACGCCTCGGGCCAAGCCGAAAGCAGCAGCAGATCGTTCACCTTCCGGGCAACCTCCGAGTCCGCCAGTGCAATCGTCCACTTCACTCGAACATCTGCCCTGCGGGCCAACGGTGGAAACGTGGGAAGCCCGCCCCCATCGCCCCCATCGACGCCCCCACCCTGCGAAGTCACGGCACCAGCATCCCCATCGACCGGCGAATTTCCGGTCAACAAACGTTCCTCTGTCGGCACTGGCGCGGCGGGTTCGAACGCCTCACCCCAGATTTCGAAGCAGTCGCCACGCCAGGCGGTGGCCGCCTCCCAAGCCAACGGATACGCCAACTCGTCCATGTGTCGCATGCGCTTGATCAGCAGCGGCAGCAGGTATTCAACCCCGCCGGTGAAGCGCCACACACTGGGCAACTCGGTATCCATCTCGGGCTCGACGTCAGCACACGACATCTCGAGGGGCGTCGAGAAGTCATCTGCCCGCATCCAAGCGGCGAGATCACGAGGAAAGGCGTTGGCCAGTCGCTTGACCCCCTGCACGCGGTACCTCTTCCAACGCCGGAGATGTAGCTTCGCGCCCACTGGGTACACGATGCCCAGTTGAGACGCGGCAAGCGGCGACGCACTCTCATCGATGATGTGCATGAGCGACTTGGTGCTTCTTCGGATGATCTCTTCGATGCGCTCGTCACTGTAGGAGATACCGAGCATGAAGTGCATCACCAGCAGTTGATAGAGCTCGGCTTCCCCTTCGATGAATGCGCGAATGGCTTGATTGGAAGCGCCCTTCGCGGCTTGCTTCTCCCGCCAGCGCGGCAAATCCATCTCTTGGTCCTGCAGTCCGTGGATCATTTCGTGAGCGAGCGTGCCCATCTCCGACCACGGCTGTCTTTCTTCGGGCAGCACGACCTCCAACGTCTGGTCCATCGCGGTGTAGGTACCGACCACCCGCTCCGAGGCTTGCTCCCAAGCCCCCGCCAGATCGATGTCGGGCGCCACCAAGCCCAAGGCCTGGAGCGCCCTCGTCGCGTGGTAGTCTTTGACGTCGACCTCACGCGGTAGGAAGCGGTGGTCGACACTCAGCGGCGCGTCCCGCAACTGAGCGACCCCGCCATCGGCGGCTCCTGCGTCCGCCGACGCGAGAACCGCGGCGTCGAGCACGGAAGCATCGGATACGGCCGTGTCTACGCCTGCATCGGGTCGCCCGACGGATACGTCCGCGACGCCTTCCTCCCGACGGATGCGCACGTTCGGCCGCCGATCGAAGCGTACGCCCCGCACACATTCGACGGCTTCGCGCACCACGTCTTGGCACTCAGGGTCCTCGACTAGACAGGGGTTAACCTCCAGTGCGGCGCATTCTGGGGTGCATTCCACGACGTCACAGAAGCGCCTGACCTCGGGCGCATCGTTGCTGCAAGCAAATACGAAGGCTGCCGCGACGAGCGCGAGCTGGGTTCTCATTCGAGCGAACTGGGCCAAATCGTTCACCGACGGCTGCCCTCACACGCCGCTTCGTCAGCGGCGTCACGACAGTCGATCTCTCCGTCACATCTCCAACGCGAAGAGATGACGGTTTGGCCACCATCACACACGAAGTCGCCCCCACAACCCGCAGCGCAATAACGAAAGGGTGCTCCCTGGGTCAGCAGCTCGGCGCAGTCTGATGCGAGAATACATAGACCGTAACATTGGTTGTACTCACCCGCGCAGAAGTCGAGGTCCCAGCGCAGGCCACATGCCGCGGCGTGCGAGTTGACCGTCTCGCAGCTGGGCTCGCCGCAGCCCTGCAGAAACACGACGGAAGCCAACATCAGTAGCTCGCGCATCCTCCAGCACCCGAACTGCGAACGTCGATCCTCCTTTGGCACCAATCGCAACCTCGCGAAGGGTGCTAGCACCCCGGAGTGCCAATTTCCAGGCGCAGCGGCACTCGCGTCACCGGAGGCATCTCGAGTCTTCAGAGGCGGAGGGTTGTGCCACGGGCGGTGAGACATCTAGGCTCACACTGATGGCGTACTGCGAGTTTACCCGGCCTGTGCCGCCAGAGGCCGCGACGTTGCTGGCCCGGATCAAGCAAGTCGTCGAGGCCCGCGGCGGCACGTGGACCGGAGACACCGAACGAGGAGAGTTTGCGCTCCGGACCCCGCTGGGTCCCCTCAAGGGTCACTACTACACCTTCGAAGGCCAGATGGAGTTCGTCGTGGTCGACAAACCGCGCTTCATCCCGTGCGCCACCATCGAACATGTCCTGGACAAGTACCTCTCGGGCCGCTCGTAGTCGTCATGCAGCGCAACCGACACCCCGAGTTCGTTGCGCCCTTGGCCCGAGCGCTGATCCTCGTCGTGCTCCCTTTGAGCGCTGCCTGCTCCGAACCCAAGACGCCTGAGGTCACAGCTCAGATCCCACCGGGCGCCCTCGCCACGTTCCCCGCTGGCGTAACCCACACGCGGATCATGATCGTGGGCGACTCCATTTCCGCCGGGCCAGGTTGCTACAAGAAGTACCTCGACCAGGAGTTGCGACAGCACGGCGTGACGAACTACCAGTTCGTCGGTGAGTACAGCGACGACTGCGGAGGCGGTATCCGTCACAGCGCCGTCAGCTGCACGACTTCAGCAGAGTACACACAAGAGACGTTCACGGTTCCGAACTGCTTGCCCGGCAAGACGTTTCCCGGGATGTCTCGGCTCGTCGCCGAGCACCACCCCGACCTGCTCCTGCTGCAACTCGGCGTCAACGACGTGTGGGACGGCAGTGCTGCCGTCGCGCAAATACTGGACAACTACACGACGCTGGTCGAGCAGGCACGCCAACACAACCCGAAGATCATCGTGGTCGTCGCGCAAATCCACCGTGTCATCACGAACGACTGCACGAACGTTGCGAGCACGGCCAAAGCCGAAGAACTCGTGAGCGCCGTGCCCACTTGGGCGGCTCGGATGACGAGCAACGAGTCCCCCGTATTGGTCGCCGATCTGTGGACCAACTCCGACCCGCGAGAAGCGAACGACTGTGTTCACCCCAACGACGCCGGCGCGCGACGCATGGGGCTCAATTGGTATGAGGCTCTGAAGCGCGTACTGGCGCCCTGACCCCCACGCCAAAGCCACGTCAGGATACGGAACACAACCCACTCCACAGGGCACGGCACAAAATGCGACGAGGCCAGGGTACCCAAGCACCCTGGCCTCGCGTCCTTTGGCGAGTTCAGCCGGCTATCAGTCGCCCAATTGGATCATCTGCACGCCGGAGCTGCCCAGGGCAGCGATCGCGACGTCGCCGACGATGTCGAGGTCTTGGACGTAGCCCGCAACCTCCACCGAGTCACGCACGACGGGAGAATCCGCCTTGCTGGCGTCGACGACACTCAAGCGACCTTGCCAACCCGTGGCCACGACGGCGGTCGTGCCCTTCGCCACCAACTGGTTGAAGCCGTAGAAGCTGTCCGTCGTTTCCAGCTCGGCAGCAGCCACCTCCAGCTCGCCACTCGCGACGCCACTGGCAACCAGGAGCTTCGCCTCGGCGGTGTACACCGGGTAGGAGTAGTAGCCGATGCTGGACCCGAAACCAGGCTCCGCGATCGCCACCCCGACGCTCGGCGTCGGAGGCATGGCGACCCCGCCACCGTAGTAGACGGGCGCGGCACCTGTGCCCAAGAACACTCGGTCGTCGCCGAGAGCCGCCGAGGTGATCTGCACTCCCTTGTCGACGTCGTAGCTGTCCTGCACGGACGCTTCGTCACCATCGATCTCGACCAGCAACAGCTTGTAACGCAGAGCTGTACACGATCCTCGGGCATCCTCGTAGTCGACGAGCGACGGATCGGGGGTGTTGAACTGCCCGAACTCCTCCTCGTAGCACTGCTTCGGGGAGATGTCGTCGACGGTGACGTACTGGTAGTCCACCGTCAGAGCGCGCTCACTATCGTGATCGTAGGCCAGGAGTGAACCTGGTATGTTGACCGCATCGAGCAACTTCGGATCGGACGGGTCGGAGATGTCGACGCGATCGAGGAAGAATCGAACGGCTTGCGGGTTCGTCGGTGAGGTCTCGAAGTGGCTGGTGGCCACGACGTCCCCACTGGCGAGCAATCCCGTGGAGCCTAACGACTCTGGCAGCTCGATCTCCGTCGACGTGGGATCGTCCGCATCCGAGAAGTCGAGGATGTTCAGGACGAAGTCGTTGCGAGTGACGAAGCCCAAGTTGTTGTACTCGATGCGGTGCTCCGCGAAGGCGAGAGCATCACCCACGCCCAACGCCGCCTCACCGTTGTCCACCATGCCGGGAACGTAGTTGCGCCCGTAGTTGGGGGAGCCGCCCAGAGCCGCGTCACCTGCGACCTTCGGGTTCTTCGGATCGCTGACGTCGATGGTGCGCACCCGAGTCTCCTCCTTGTAGTCGCTGTTGGCGGAGTAGTCGTACCGGGAGTAGGTCAGGTACACGTTGTCACCACCGCTGAGCATGCTCTGAAACCAGCTCTCGCTCTCACAGTCGTAGTGGTTGATATCGTCCACCTCCACGGTCGCGGCTGTCCGATAGCTGAGCAGATCGTCGAGGGAAGAGACGCTCACTTCGAGCGCTTGCCCCCACCAGCTGTTGCCGATGTGCACGATGGCATCACCCAACACAGCGACCTGTTGGACGATCTGCGCCAGGTCGACCTGAGAGGTCGATTCAGGTGCGTCCCGATCCTCGATGTCGAACGCTTCCAGGCGTTCGTCGCTCATCGTCAGCAGGCGGTCCTCGACGAAGAACGCGCGACGGGCTTGACCGCTGCTTGGTGCGATACCGCGCAGCTTCAGCGTGTCGTCGACCCAGTCGATCAGCTGCACGCCCGAAAGGTACGTCTCGTTGCCACCGCACTCGTTCTCTGTTTCGTCCCAACTCCAGCCGGCGAACGGCACCAGCACCAGTTCACGGTCATCGAGCACCTGGAACGACTTGTGGATGCGGTCTTGGTCTTCGGCGAGAGAGGCCCACTGTCCGCCGAAGTTCACCCGATCCAGCATCGTCGGCTCCGCGAGCTCCGTCACGTCGAAGATCGAAACCGTGAGCCCCCCATCTGCGTTGCCTTGATCGTAGCCGAGGCCAATCACGCGATCCCCGCGGGGCTCCATGTAGTAGACCCAGCCCGGCATCTCCAACTCACCCGCTTGCACGGGGTTCGCCGGATCGCTCAAGTCGATGGTGAACAGCGGATCGGTCTGCTCGAACGTGATCGCGTAGCCACGCGTGCCGTCGAAACGCACCGTTTGGAGCTGCTCGGCGCGGGGCAGCTCGAGCGCAACACTGCCCAATTCGTTCAGCTGCTCCGAAGACTCGATCTCGAAGGTCTCCACCAGAGGCGCGGTGGCTTCACGCCACCACAGCGGTTGACTGATGACACGCAGGATGCCGTCGTACTCGTCCATCTGCCAGCGGCTGTTGACCTCGCCATCCACGACGACACTATCGCCCAGCACCATGTCGCCACCGGGATCGCTGATGTCGACGACTTGGATCTCCGAACCCACGGGATCGCGCTCTCCCCAGGAGGGGCCGGCGATGTACATGCGTTCGTTGGTGGCGGAGACGCTTCGACGCCAGGTGTACGTCTGCTCGCGCTCTTCGAAACTCAATTCGTCTACCTGCTCGATGTCCGTCGGATCCGCGACGTCGAGGGATAGCAGGTTGGTGCGGGGTTCGTCACCGCAGCCCCAACAGTAGCCGCTCTCGAAGGCTACCACGTACAGGGCGTCGCCCACGATCCGGGAGTCTGAGATGTAGCCGGGGATGTGGAAGCGCCCGATCTCTTCAGGGGTCTCGCCGCTGGTATCGATGGCGACGACGTAGCTGGTTTGATAGAAGGTCCAGGTGTCGTCGCCCTCGTCGAAGGCGTATTCGCCGTAGCCGTTGTAGAGCACCATGGCGATGCCGTCTCTGACGTACATCTCGAACGGCGTGGCTGTTACTTTGAAGCGCCCAAGCAAGCTCATCTCGCTCGGATCGGCGATGTCGATCACGCTCAAGCCGCCGAATTGGGACAGCGCGTAAAGCCGGTTCCCTTCCAGCTTGATGATGTCGGCTTCTTCGATGTCGCGACTGATGTCGTCGCCAGTCGAGGCATCGGCCGAGGGCGGCAGTGCGCCTCCCGCGTTCTCTTCCGTCGCGCCCAGGGCACCATCGACGGCGTCATCGGCTCCGACATCGCCGCGGCTCGCGGCAGAACCCCCCGGATGCGCGGTTTCGAAGTCGCCGTCGTTCGCAGCAGGGGGCTCGTCGGTCGACGATGGCGGCCATGGCGTGCCGGAATCGTCACCGCAGCCGGTGAGCAATAGGAAGCTACCAGCGGCAGCCAAGAGTGCAGTTTTTGTAAGTCTTGGGCGTGATGCGTTCATACGTCCACCTCCGAGTTATGGCCAAGGCGTTGGCCGCTGTCGTCTGCACAGCAGAGAGCGTGCCAACCTCTTCAGCGCACCAAAACGCCGAAAAGGCGCACGAATGGCGCTTTACTCTCGAACCCTCCCCAACGTTGCGGACTTTCGACGAGCTCACTCGCAGGAGCGCTGGCGCACTTCGGCACGGGGGGTGATCAGAATGCCTGCGTCCGAGCCCGAGCCGTTGGAGACCCAGGCCCGTCCGGGGAAGTCCGTCGTCACCAATGCTGCCAGCTTTGCGTGGCGAGCACCCACGCGGCGATCACGGCGTTGCTCGTAGCGTGGGCGGCGATCGCATCGATGAGCCGCCCGTTGCGCCTTGCGACTGAAGCGAACAGCACGCCCGAGAGCGCCGCCGCGAACCAGCGTTCGTGCAGCATTCCGAAGGCGAGCGACGAGGCGAACAGGGCACGCCAGTCGAGACGCTCGAACGGCAGCGACTCGAACTCACGCTGCGTTAGCCCGCGGGCGAGAAAGCTGACGAACGCGAGTTCCTCACACACCGGGACGACCAAAGCCGAGCCTAGGGCGCG
This sequence comes from Polyangiaceae bacterium, assembly GCA_050301735.1. Lineage (GTDB taxonomy): Bacteria > Myxococcota_A > Polyangia > Polyangiales > Polyangiaceae > SZUA-265. The sequence goes on from JBNKZR010000238.1 coordinate 8,039, forward strand.
CGTCAGCGCCCAACTGCCCGTTCTAAGCGCTGCCGTCGTTCTTGCCGCCACGGTTGCTTTGCCTGACGTCGCGCAGGCGACGGGCAAGCCTGCTGCATCGTCTCCTGCCAACAAGTCCGCGAAGCGGGGCCAAGCGGTCCCGAAGGCCAGCAAGTCTAGCCCGGCGCCTGCGCACGCGGCGCGTCCAGACGTGTCACCAGCCCATCAGAGTGCGCCCTCTACGGGACATGTGCCGTCGGGGGGCCACGAGCCGCCAGCGCCCCACGCCGTGCCGGGGCTCGATCGCGGTGGAGCGGCGCCCTTCGTCTCGTTGTTGTTCGGCGCGGCGTTCTTGATGCTCTCTGGTCTGGAGCGCAGGCGGCCGGCGGTTGCGCGAAGGGCAGTGTAAGCCGAGCAGGGCTACATCGCGAGGCGCGTCAGGAGCCCGTCTCGGGTCCAGCGCAGGAGGTGACCGACGAGCGCTTGGGCACCCAGGTCCGCTTCCTGGGCGGCTGATGCCACGGCCTCGAAGTTCTGCCCGGTGAGCACGCGGCCGAGCAGGTCGCCCTCTTCTGGCGCCAAGCGACGCGTCCAGACTTTGAAGCCGTGGCGCCACACGACGTAGCGGCGGAGCTCCCCCGTGCTCGTGTTGGGAACGTCACTGCTGCTTCGCCCGGCATCTCGAGCGTTGCGCAGCGCTTCGTAGTCGATGTGTAGCTCGAGCAGCCGGCAGTGGGGCGTCGCCTCGAAGCGCAAGGCAGGCCAGGCTGATGGGGGCAGCGCGGCGAGCTCCGCCTGCGATGTGGGCGTGCCGTCAGGGGCATCCAGAGCCGCGCGGATGGCGTGCTCCACGCTAGCCAGTTCAGCGAGGTCTGGGAGAGCTCGGTCGAGCTCGTGGTTGCGGATGAACTCCGGAAACGGATCACCCAGGTGCGTCATGTCCGGGTTCTGACTGGGGTGGGCGAGGAGAAAGTCGGTCACCAAGTTGTGGAAAGGCACTTCGTCTGCGCGCCAGCGGGTCAGCGGAAAGAGCTCCTCCAACGTGTCGAGCAGGCGATAGAAGTAACCCTGCGCGTAAACTTCCAAGCGCTCGAGGCGCGAAAACGTCGGGCTCTCGTCGAAGCAGCGCTCGATCTGCGCGCGCGTCGTCTCGTCACACTGTTCGACGAAATCAGCGACGCCCGTAGGGTGCGTGATGATGCGCCAGAACAGCGCTTGGACGTCGGCCAGTGAAGCCGCGGGTGCTGGCGAAGCCGTCACGCCGTGACCTCGACGTTGTCGCTCCGGGTCGGCGCTTCGCCGCCGGAGCTCGGCTCGGTGCTGCTCATCGAGTCCAGCCAGCGCCGCTCGCGCCGCGCAGCTTCTCGCTGCTGCGCGCGCAAGACCTCCCACGTCGGGATGTCTTCATCCCACTCGACGAGGGTCGAGACACGTCCGAAGTGCGGCAAGACAGCGTCGTACAATCGCCAGACCTCCTCCGGCACGGCCCCCTTGTGCGAGTCGAAGCGGTAGTGGCCGAAGTGGGTGTGGTTGGCGAGATGAAACTGCCACACCGCGTCGATGGGGACGCCGTGCACGAAGTCCATGGCTGAAAAGCCGTGGTTCTCCGCGCTCACGATGACGTTGTTCAAGTCCAGTAACAGCCGGCAACCCGTGCGTCGCACCAGCTCCGTCAAAAACTCCCACTCTTCTAGCGTGCTGGTTTGATAGGTGAGGTAGCTCGATACGTTTTCCAAGATCAGGGGCCGCGCGAGAACGTCCTGAACGCGCGCGACGTGCGCACTCACCAACTCGAGCGCCTCCTCCGTGTACGGCAACGGCAACAGGTCGTGCGAATGCTTGCCACCGTGATGTGTCCAGCACAGGTGATCGCTGACCCAAGCGGGCTCGAAGATGTCGAACAGCTCGCGGATGCGAGTCAAGTAGCTGTCACTCGGGCCCTCCACGGAGCCGATGCCCATCGACACCCCGTGGAAGACCAGCGGCATGTCGCGCCGCAGGCGTTCGAGCACCGCGCGGGGGCGCCCTCCGCCGCCGAGGTAGTTCTCCGTGATGCACTCCACCCAGTCCACGTCCAGACCTTCATTCAAGGCCAACTCGTAGTGGGGGACACGGAGCCCAACCCCATGACCCAGGTAGGGGCGTTCTTGGTTGGGTTGTGGAGTCATTCGGATTTCCTGCGGCAGAGTTGGGATCAGACTTTGCGTACCAAAAAGCGCTGCAAGTCTGGGTTTTCGTCCAGGGCGATGCCAGCCTTCTGGCAAGCAATACGCACTTGCTCGCCAATGGTATCCACGCCGTCGATGTTCGGTAACAAGACTCCCCGACGGTGGCCCCGAGAAACGACCACCCCATAGCGTTTGGGGTCGAGCGCCGCTGCCGAGTCGATCGGCTCCGGAGGCTCGAGCACGCTGATCTCGATGCGCAGGCCGTCGAGCTCTTCGGGTCGCAGTGGTGGAAAGCGCGGGTCTTCCGTGGCTGCGGCCAGCGCGAAACGGCTGACCTCCGCGGCCATCGTCTGCTCTGTTGGGCTCAGTTGCCCGATGCAGCCGCGCAACTCGCCGTCCGGAGTGCGCAAGGTGACGAAGACAGCCCGGGGTTTTCGCCAAGCAGGCGGCAATTCAGCGGGTGCTTCGCTCGCGACGCCGAGGTGTTGGGCGAGGGCGTGTCGCGCGATGTCGCGCAAGGCACGGGGCGGGCTACTGCGATCGCTCAGGATCGCTTCCGTATAGCCGACCCCGAACGGTCCTTCGTAGCTCAGCACCTTCGCTCCCTGGGTGTCGAAGTCGGTCGCGCCGCAGGCCACCCGCACCGAGTCGACGACGTCTTCGGCGGCCAGCTCGCGCAGCTCCGGGTCCGGCGAGCAAGCCCGGGCGTAGTTTTTCGTTCGCAGCGCGTCGACGAACCGCCGGTCGAACTCGGCGGCGCGCGGATGATAACCGGCGGGCGCATCCGGCAGCAGGCGATGACTCATGTCCCCTGACGCCAAGATCGCCCACTGCTCACCGCTGTGTTCTGCGGCTCGGCGCAGCACCTGCCCCATCGTCTCTTCCGTGCCCGTCCCGGGATAGGGTAGCGCCATGACCAGCGTTGGACCTCGCCAGCCGGCTCGAGCCATGAAGTACAGGGGTACCAACGCTCCGTGATCGAGAGGCTCTTCGGAAAGGGCCGTACAGGAAAGCCCCGCTTCAATCGCCAAACGAGCGATGGCCCTGGCCGCCTCCGGCGAGCCACGGAACTCCGCGCTGACCGACGGCACTCCGAAACGCGCGAACGAACCGTGGATGGTGTCGCCTCGATGTAGCCCCCATGCCGTGGGGTGGCGCGGTGCGTGCGGACTGACGACGACCAACAGATCCGGATCGGCCTCTACCAACCGCTCGGCGGTCCGCTGCATCGCCGTCGTAGTGGCAGCACAATCCCTCCCTCGCGCTCCGG
>JBNKZR010000239.1:0-11356 GCA_050301735.1 Polyangiaceae bacterium
GAGCAGCTCACCGCTTGCGGCCTGCAACTGCTCACCCTGCTCGAGTGGAAGGAAACGCTGCGCTCGGGTGCGGGAGAACGCGAGCAACATCTGGTCCGTGGAGATGCGGCCCAAACGCACGCCGCCCAAGTACTCGTCGAAACGGAAACCCGAGCGCCCTTGGCGTACGAGCGCGAAGCGCGAGTCGCCCAGCTTCACCTCGAGGCGCTCCAGCTCCGAACCCGCATAGGGGATCAGCTGACGAATGCGGAAGTCTTCAGGATCGGGGTTCAGATCCTCCGCAGTGCTCTGACTGACGACGTACACGCCACCATCGACGACTCCTTCGCCGCTCACGGCGACGTAGTGCGCACCGGGGGGCGCCGGAGCTGGGCCACCCAACTCCAGGCGGTAACGAAGCGCGCCCATCTCGATGCCGAGCACCGCCCCCGGTGGCTCCAAACCGAACGCCTTGCGATCCACGTCCGACCCATCGAGTCGCCGCAACCAGGTGGCGAACTGCGCGGCACGCAGCAACTGGTCGAGCGTCGCTTCCTCGGCTTCACCCTGCAGCGGTTCGACGAAGCTCCAGCGCGGGGCGCCATCGCTGGTGCCCTTGTCGATGACCCAGCGTTGGCCTCCCTGCTCGAAGGTCACTCGACTGACGTCATCGCTGCGAAAAGCCGTGAGCAAATGACGCGCGCGGCTCTGTCGTTCACCGCTTGTGACGGCGCGCGACGTCACCACCACCGCCACGGCGAGCGCCAGCGCAAGCCCGACCAACACCCAATTGCTCAGAAGTGAACGTTGCCGAGGCGTCACGCGTCGCCCCCTCGCTCGGGTTGCGACTCTAGGTCGGTCTCCACCTGACGTCGCCGACGCAAGATCACGAACGCACCCAACAAGGCGACGGAAAGCGGCACGTACAGCAACACGTAGCGCTGAACCTCGCCCAGTGACTCGTCCGTCAGGAACAAGCCCGCCGGTTGCTCTGCCTTTTCGGGCACGCTGACGAGCGAGGGCTGCGCGGCAAGCCAGCTGGTCACGTTCTCCACGAAACGTCGAGTGCCGAGCAGTGACGGCTCGAGCCAGGTGCTGGACCAGAGCACACTGGGCGTGCCGATCACGACCAGGCGTGCAGGGTTTTTCTTGCCCGGGCGCTGGGCGCTCGGAAACTCCTGAGCCGCCGCGAGCACCTCGCTGCGTTCACTTTCCGCCGGCGTATCGACGAACTCTCCGGCTTGCAGACCGCGAAAACTCCCGACGCGGATCGAGTCCGAACTGGAGCGCAAGAGCACGCTCGCCGTGCTTTCCTGGCTGAGCTCCAGACCCTGCACCAACTGCACGACGACCCGCTGACGCACGTCGCTGCCGACGAGCAAACCACGGGTCGTCGGATGCGACTCGGGGGTGGCCAGAAAGACCTCCCCACCAAAACCGACGGGCAAACGCAAAGACTCGTTGCGTTCAAACACGAGGTCCGAAGAAAAGCTCACCCCCGTCCCACTCAGCACCGGAGACAGGCCCGGCTCTCCGATGTTGCCCTCTTCGTCCACCAGGGGTCCGACGGCCAACAGCACGCTGCCTCCCCCATCCAAGTGATCGCGCAGGGCCCGGGCTGCTACGGGTGAAAACGTCGCGAGCGGCCCCACGACGGCAACCAAGTCGCAACCATCCAGTGCCCGCTTCGGATCGGCGACCGTCAGATCGACGACCCGCGCGTCGTAGTTGTTCTGCTGCAAGCGCCGGCGATACTCCGCCAAACCCTGAGGGCCACCCGAGTTGATGCCCAGTTCTTGATGGCCTTGGCTGAAGCACACTTGCACGCGCTCGCGCCCCAACACGTTGACGATGCCTTCGGTGAGCACCGCCTCCAGTCGTGGTCGCGCGTTGCCGCTCTCTTCGTCGAACACGATGATGTCGTCGGTGGTGATGAACCAGCGCTTTTCACCGCGTGCCACGACGATGCTGGCCTCCGTCGCCAAGCGGCCATTTTCGGTGCGCCCTTCGAAGATGCCATACTCGCGTTGCAGCGCGATGAACTCCATCGGGTTGCGATCGGGATCGACGAAGCGGACCTTCAATTGGTCGCTGTGCGAGCGATAGGAGTCGAGCAAGTAGCGCGCACTCGAGCTCAAGGGATCGGCGCTACTGAGAAAGACGACGACCTCCACCTCGTCACGCAGCCCTTCCAGAGTTTCGATGGTGACGGGAGAAAGCGAATACAGGCCATCGCTGGTTGCGTCCCAGCGCTCGAAGAAGCGACTCGCCAGCACGTTCACCGAGGCAAAGATGACGAACGCCGCGACGATGCCCGCGAGATTCATGACCGTGGGCGAACGCAAGCCAGCCAACCAAGCTCCTTGGCGCCCCATCAGTCGAGCCTCCAAGAGTCCACCACACGTACGCACAGAAACAGCGGCAACCAAACCAAGCTCAGATCGAAAACCAAGCGCCGTGTGTCCACCACCCCCTTCGAAAAGTCCTCCAGTTGCCCCAACATCGAAACGTGTCGGCACACCTCCAGCAAGGGTCCTGGGTCGAAGACGCGCTCCCCGATGCCGAGAATGAACAAGCCAAAGAGCGCCAAGGTGGTCAGCAGCATCGCGATCAACTGACTCTTGGTCATCGCGCTCATCAGGGTGCCGACGGCGAGATAACTCGCCCCGATGAGCAGAACACCGAGATAACTCGCAGCGACCACCGGCCAATCCACGACCCCAGTACCCCGCAAGATCACCACGTACAGCAACGTCGGCAACCACATGGCGACGTACGTCAGCAGCGTCGCCGCGTACTTGCCGACGACGACCGACAGCGAGGATACCGGCGCAGTCAGCAGCACTTCGATAGTACCGCTCCGCCGTTCCTCGGCGAAGGTGCGCATCGACAAGGCCGGGCACACGAGCAACAGCGACACCGGCACGAAGAACGATGCGAAGTAACCTTGAACGGGCCCATGATCCATCGACCCATCGGCGAACTTGCTGAAGTGGTCCACCAACAAGTAGAAGCTCGTGCCCTGCAACGTCAGAAAGACGAACAGCAGCACCCAAGCCAGCGGCGTCACCCACAAGCTCAACAGCTCGCGGCGCAATACGGCCCAGGCTCCCATCAGATCACGGACTCCTCCGAGTTCGTCAACTCGGCGAAGACTTGCTCCAAGCTCGCGGAGCCGAGGCGCGCTTCGGCCACCGCCGTGCCCTGGCGCGCGAACTCGGCGACCCAACGCGCCATGCTGGCACGCCCCTCGGGAAGGTTCACTCGCAACCGTACATAGTCGGCATCGACCGGCAGCTCTTCGAGCACGTCGCTCCGCAGCGCTTCGGGTATCGCAACCAGCGTGCGCATTGCAGCCGAGCGACTCGGTGCACGTGTTCCAGCCGTACGCGCGGGACGTTCGGACGGCTCCTCATGCGCTGACTCTCGCCCCTTCGACGCTCCAGGTGAGGTGCGCTCCGTTTGTTGGTCCTGGTTTGGGGAGGCGTCCGGCACGTCATCAGTCGTCGCATCGCGAGTTCGGCGCACGAGCAAGGTGCCTTCTTTCGCCGTGCCACGAGAGCGCAGCTCGTCCAGGGTCCCCTCGGCCACCCGCCGTCCCCGATGAATGACGATGGCGCGGTCGCACGAGGCTTCGACCTCCGCCAAGATGTGAGTCGAGAGCAACACAGTGTGCTGCTCCGCCAAGTCGCGAATCACTCGCCGCACCTCGCGGATTTGGTTCGGATCCAAGCCGGAGGTGGGTTCGTCCAAAATCAACAGCGGCGGATCGGCCACCAAGGCATCTGCCAACCCCAAGCGCTGCCGGTAACCCTTCGACAAATGCCCGATGACGCTGCCAGCTCGGTCACCCAAACTCGCCAGTGACAGCGCTCGCTCCACGGCGGCCTGCCGCTTGGCGCGCTGGACGCCCTTGAGCTCAGCCCGAAAGCGCAGGTACTCGATCACCCGAAGCTCGGGATAGCTCGGGCTCGTCTCCGGCATGTAGCCGAGTTGGGCCCGAGCGCGCAGCGGCTCGTCGACGACGTCGAATCCCGCAACCCGAACGCGGCCGCTCGTGGGGCCCAAAAAGCCGGCGATGATGCGCAAAGTCGTCGTCTTGCCCGCGCCATTCGGCCCCAGAAAGCCCACGACCTCACCCTTGCCGACACGAAAGTCGAGCCCCTGGACGGCCGTGCGGCTGCCATAGGTCTTGGTCAGTTGGGAGACCTCAATCATCAGCTGCAGCGCATTAGCATGCCGCCCGACAATCCCCAACAGCGGTTCGGCCACGGCTCTCGGCTGCCCGCTACCCGGCGAGTGCATACTCGCCGGGGTCGTCGTGTAGACGGCCGGCTCGGCAAGCCCGAACGCGAACGGCGCGGAGGGAACAATGCCTTGGCAAGAGCCTCGATTGGCGCAGCGTCTCCGTGGCGCCGCTGCCGTTGATTCCGCAGTAAATCCATGACCCGCCCAAGACCAGCGCAGAGCCCTGAGGTTTCGGTCCCCCCAACCGCTGATACCTCATGACGGTACCTACAGCCTCGGCGCTCGGCCTTGCTGCCCCCGCAGCCTCAACCGGAACACACACCGAACTTCACTCGACGACAGCGCGGCTGCAGGTCGGTGGTCCGCCGGCAGGCGCGAGTGACGAGCCGACATCCGGGCCAGGGACAGCCCCCAGACTGACGCCTCAGAGGGCCCACTATCACCCAAACAACGAAACTTCGGCAGAGAGCAAAGACTTGCACGCTCGGAGCTGCAGCTGCCCGTGCGGGACCCGGTTCTGCAGTGGCCCAAAGCGGCGCGAGTCCCCATCCACGAGGAATCATGACCCGGAGATGACCAAGCCATGACGAAGCGTTCGGTAAAACGAAGGCCCTATGCATCGAACACTCAACGCGTCGGAAACGCGGATCGATTGGCTCAAGTCCACGCCCTTCATCATCATCCATCTCGTGCCTCTCGGCCTGTTCTGGACGGGGGCCAGGCCGATCGATTGGATCGTTTGCATCGCGCTCTATTTCGCCCGGATGTTCTTCATCACCGGGGCCTATCACCGCTACTTCGCTCACCGCTCCTACAAGATGGGCCGAGTGATGCAGTTTCTGATGGCTTGGGGTGGCTGCATGGCCACGCAGAAGGGCCCGTTGTGGTGGGCCGCGCATCATCGTGTTCACCACAAGATGTCCGATCTGCCAGGCGACGTGCATTCGCCGAAGGACGGCTTCTGGTGGAGTCATGTCTCGTGGATCATGAGCAACGCCCATGACGAAACGCTGTTCGACAAGATCAAAGACATGGCGAAGTACCCTGAGCTTCGCTGGCTCAATCGTTTCTACTACATTCCACCGCTGGTGATGGCGCTGGTCTGCTACCTCGCCGGTGGCTGGAGCATGCTGCTGTGCGGCGCTTTCCTGTCGACGGCGCTGCTCTACCACGGCACCTTTGCCATCAACTCCTTCGCTCACATCTGGGGCAAGCGACGTTTCGTCACGACGGACACGAGCAGGAACTCGCTGATCTGTGCGCTCATCACCATGGGCGAGGGCTGGCACAACAACCACCACTACTATCAGTCGTCAGCCAACATGGGCTTCTACTGGTGGGAGATCGACATGACCTACTACGTCCTCAAGATGCTGAGTTGGGTCGGCCTCGTGTGGGACCTGCGCAAACCCCCCGCTCACGTCCTGACCAGCAACCTGGTCAAGGACCACGAAGACGTCGGCATGCTGCCGACACCGACCGCGAGCGTGCCTGCCCCAGCCGCAGAATGAGCAGCTCTGGCGTGATCGCGGCTGGGTGAGCCCACAGCGCGAGGCACCGAGCTCGAAGACGCCCCACTTATCCAAGTGGGGCGTCGCTCATTTGGAGCGCCGGACGCCGCCCTGGGCGCTGAGAAAAGTCCTTACAATATTGGGCACCTACATGGTCGTCCACCAGGACGCGGCTAGACTGGTGCATGACCCTCAGGAGAGCAGCCTCCGTCGCCGTAGTGACCGGCATGAATGCTTCGCTTCGTCATGCCGCGCGCTGCCACGCGATCGGGCGGCGCTATCACCGCGCGGGCAGGGCGACGGCGCTACTGCTCGCCCTGGCCTCGGCAGCGGGCGCCGAAGGCAGCGCCCAGCTCAGCGAAGAAATACTGCTCACGGATGAAGCGTCTGGCCAAACACTCCTCGCGGTCGACGTGCTTCCCGGCGACAACTTCCTCAACATCGCAGCTCGCGCGGGAGGCAGCCCCTTCGACGTGCGGGTGACGACACCGGGAGGCGTCGCCACCACCTACACTCTGAGCATTGGAAACGGGTTGCTCACGCCGCCTTCGCTGCCGGCCAGCATCGACACGCCGCTGCGCATCGACGTCAGTAGCGAAGCAGGAACCTACCAGGTGCAATTTCTGGAGGCGGTGATCGAAACGTTCGACATCTCCATCTCGGACAACGACACCGATCCCATCGATCCTGCGGCGATGCCGTCCGCCGGAGGTCGTCTACACACCCGTTGTTGGCACATCGGCGGAGAACTGCCCAACGTCGCTGGCTTGGTCGTCGACCACACCTTTTTTGCGCGGGTGCCCACCGGCTCGACCGCGGAAACCCTCTACCGATTGGACTTCGGCGGCATCGCCGGTGGTGAGTTGTGCATCGTCGGCAACGAGTTGGGGCTGCCGGGAGCACTGCGACGTACCAGTCAGCCCCTTTCCGTCGTTCAAGCGGAGGTGGGCACGACCGACGCCAGCCTCGAGTACTGCGACGACCTGGAACAGTTCGAGCTCTACCTCAATCCGCCGAACAATCCGCTGCCCCAACCCGCAGCACCGACGGTCACGCTCGCTCCGCTTTCGAGTTGCGGGCCAGTGTTGACTGGTAACGGAGAGACGTTCGAATTCACCTCTGACCTACCGGGCACCTACGAAATCATCATCGACGTCGATGGCAACGGTTTCGACCCGACAGCGGGTTCACTCGACGCGGTCTTGAAGGGAACCGTCTCCGTCGGCAACAACAGTGTCGTCTGGGATGGGCGCGATGCGACGGGAAACGTCGTGGTGGCCAGCACCACGGCCTATGAAGCTCAGCTCTCCGTGCGCAGCGGCGAGTTTCACGCGCCGGCGATCGACGTCGAAGCGACGGACCCAGGGGTGACGCTATCCAAGGTGTCACCCACCGACTCATCAGAATCGCCCACGACGATGTTTTGGGACGACGCGGCGGTGATCGAAGACCACACGAACAACGTGCCCGATCCCGTCACGACCTTGCCGGCGGGTGTCGCGTCGGACAGCAGCAGCCACGACTGGGGCGACGCCACCACCGCAGACGACGGCGTGGGCAACGATGCCTTCATCGATACGTGGGTGATCGGCGCAGAAACGCTGCAGACGCTGCAATTCGTCATCGTCGACGCTGCCGCAGACGAGGACGCCGACGGCTTGGACAATCAACGGGAGTGCAGCATCGGCAGCTCTTACGACAACGACGACAGCGACGGCGATGGCCTGCACGATGGTGTCGAAGCGAGTGCGAGCGATCCGCTGCCAGACAGCGACGGCGACACGGTGCCGGACGTACTCGACGAAGACGATGACGGCGATGGCGTGCTCACGGTCGACGAAGCGCCCGACGATGACGACAACGGTCTGCCCGACGATGCCCGGGATTCGGACGACGACACGATCCCTGACTACCTCGACACCGATGACGACGGCGACGGTGTGCTGACGCTGAACGAAGCGTTGGACGACAGCGACGAGGACGGCATCATCAACGCCCTCGATCCCGACGACGATGGCGACTCGCTCCCTACCCTGGCCGAAGACCTCAATCAGGATGGCATCTACGACGAGGACACGGACGGCGACACGATCCCGAACTATCTCGACGCGGACGACGACGGCGACTCCATCCCCACTCTCCTCGAGATCACTCAAGCTGGGGCAACGACCGATCTCGACGGGGACATGGTACCCAACTGGCTCGACAGCGACAGCGACGGCGACGGCATTTCCGACGCCGCCGAAGCCGCCGGCGATGGGGATGCCAACAGCGATGGCGTTCCGGACTACCTGGACCCGATAAACGCCCCCGCTGACTCGGATGACGACGGCATTCCGGACGAAATCGAATGTGATGACGTGGCCGACTGTCAGGATACCGACGACGACGGCAGCCCCGATCACCTCGACGACGACGACGACGGCGACGGCCTGCTGACCGCCGACGAACGCCCGGACTCGACCGACGCGGACACGGACGACGATGGCATTCCAAACCACCTCGACGACGACGACGACGGCGATGGGATCCCGACGCTGCTCGAGCGACCCGATGGCGAAGACGTCGACAGTGACGGCGACGGGACTCCCGACTACCTCGACGACGACGATGACGACGATGGGGTCTCGACCCAGCGCGAGCGTCCAGGTGGCGAGGATCTCGACACCGACGACGACGGGACGCCAGACTACCTCGACACGGACAACGACGGCGACGGCGTGCTGACCCGAGATGAACGCCTCGATGGCGCAGATCTCGACACCGACGACGACGGCATTCCGGACTACCTCGATGGGGACGACGATAGCGACGGCGTGGTGACCCTGCTGGAACTGAGCGACGGCAGGGCGCTCGACACCGATCAGGACGGCATCCCGAACCATCGCGACGGGGACGACGATGGCGACGGCATCCCGACGCTGTTCGAGCGACCTGACGGCGAGGACGTCGACAGTGACGGCGACGGCATTCCGGACTACCTCGACGACGACGACGACGGCGACGGGCTAGCCACGGCTTCGGAAGATCCCGTCAACCGAGCCGACTCCGACGCGGACGGCATTCCGGACTACCTCGACGACGACGACGACGACGATGGCATCCCGACACGCGAGGAGCGGCCGGATGGGCAGAGCACGGACAGCGATCGGGACGGCGTCCCGGACTATCTGGATCCCTCCGACGACTTCGTGCCGGATGGCGGTGCCCCATTGCCGACGACCGATCCAATGGAGGGTAGCCCTCCCGGGACGAACACGGGGGACGCGGCTGCGCCCAGCCCTGGAGCAGCTGATGCCGGACGGGTCGTTCTGGTTCCGACCTTCAGAGATGGGGGTGCGGATCTCGTGCCCGATGACGGCATCGACGTGCCTGGTGAACTGCGAGGAGGGGGCCTGAGCTGTGGAATCGAAGCAACCCGCCGGTCCAGACTGCCCGGCGTATGGTTGGCGCTGTCGTTGGGCCTCGTCGTTTGGCGGCGACGGAAGCGCTGCGCGAGCCTCTTGGCAGGGCTCATTTCGTTTGCGGCGCTCGTCGGCTCCGTCCGAAACGCCCATGCTCAACAGACGGCTTCCGGCTTCGCCCTCAACCGCTACGAAGTGGCACCTCGCGGTAGCGACTGGCTCGCGGCCGACTCTTTGAGTTTCAATGGGCACCTCACCCTGGCACTCGGGGGCGTGTGGGAAGCGAGCCTCAATCCACTGGTGGCCTACGACGACGACGGCAACGAACTCGGCAGCGTCGTCGAGAGCCAAATCTACACCCACGCGAGTGGCAACATCGCGCTGTGGAACCTCTTGCGCCTCGGGGTGACGATCCCGACCAGGTGGTTTTCGAACGGTACCGCCCAAACCCTCAATGGGCTGGAGTACCACGCCGAGCACGGTCTGGCGTTGGGCGACATCCGCTTGGCGGCCGACGCTCGTCTGCTGGGCAAAGCGAGCGACCCCGTTCGCGTCGGTGCTGGACTGGTTGGCTTCGTTCCAACCGGAAGCCAAGCGAGCTACGCGGGCGATGGCGCGTTCCGCGCCATGCCGCGGGTTAGCGTTGCCGGTGACGTCGAGGAGTTCGCATACGCAGCACAGCTCGGCGGGATGTACCGCGCGTCCGATGACGCATTCGACGGTCGTGAACCGGGTTGGGAAGCGACATTCGTGGGTGCGGCAGGATACCGGTTCTTCGATCGCCAGCTGCTGCTCGGAGCAGAAGCATGGAGTGCCACGGCCTTGTCCGGCAAGGGCACGCTTCGCAGCCGCACGCCCGTCGAAGTTGCTCTCAGTGCCAACTACACCGAAGGCCAGTGGCGCCTGGGTGCCGGATTCGGACCTGGCATCGGCACCGCTCCTGGTACGCCCCAGTTTCGATTCATGGCCACGCTGAGCTGGCTGATCGAAGCAGTCGAGCAAGGACCTCCACCGGAAGATGGTGATGGCGACGGCATCCTCGATCGCGATGACGCCTGCGCCGACGACCCCGGGCCCTCCCACGTGGATCCGGCCCGAAATGGGTGTCCACGTCCAGCAAGCGACGCGAACGCCGATTGACAGCGCAAACAGCAATGCTAAACGGTGCCGATGCCCCTACATCGCCGCACCTGTGGCACTTGTAGCGCGAGACTCGGCGCCTGGAAGCTTGCCGCTAGCGTGGCTCTCGTCACCAGCTGCGCCGGCGATACCGAGGAGAGCTCACGCGACGGAGAACTCCAACGTGAGGAGCACTTCGCCCAGGCAGGCGACTCTGGGACGCCTGTGGACGGAGGCGTCTCAGATGCAGACTCGGGAACGTCGAGACCGGACGGCCTTTGGATCCCCGACGCGGAAGAGGAATTGCCGGAACACTTCAGCGCTTTTGGACTGTACCGACGAGCCCCAGCCCTGGAGTCCATGGCAGCCGGCGCCCACGCCTTCGAGCCGCGCTTTCCTCTGTGGAGCAACGGCAGCGCCAAGTATCGCGTGGTGGCGCTCCCCACGTCGTGGCAGAGCTCGGCCAACCCCGCCCCCACCGCGGATCCCGAAGACATGCCCGAGGGGATCACCTTTTTCAAGACATTCACTTTCCCGGACAAAGAGAGTGCTTCGGGTTATCTCCCTAAAGAGACGCGAGTGATTCGACTGGGAGTCGATGGCTGGGAATACCATCGCTATACGTGGGACGACGAAGGAAGCGACGCCACTCTCAACACGTCACGCGTGCAGCAGTACGTGCAAGTCGAGTTCGAGGGCGAGAGCTTCGAGCACGAGATCCCCAACGAGACGGACTGCAAGCGCTGTCACGAGGCGGCAAAGCACCCCGTCTTGGGGTACACGGAGCTACAGCTGAGCGATGCCCCCATCGATGAAGCGCCCGACCAGTTGACGGAGCAGGTGATGGGCTATGTCGTCGGCAACTGCAACCATTGCCACAACGGCGGCACGTCGGACGCGAACAGTTTCGACATGAGCCCTGGCGTCTTCCTGGACGCGGTAGTCGATCGCATGACCGAAGGCAGCGGCTCAGGCATCGGCGTCCGGGTGGTGCCGGGAGATCCCCAAAGCAGCATCTTGTTCATCGCACTGGCCGGTGGTGACGACGATACCGAAGTACAGCCCATGCCGCCCATCGGCGTGCAGTTGCGCGAT
>JBNKZR010000240.1:0-11346 GCA_050301735.1 Polyangiaceae bacterium
TGCTTCTGCGCCTTTGCCTTTTTTGCTTTCGGGCGGGCTCGCCTCGTCCTGAGCCGCGAGCATGCGGCTCTGAGCAGACGGACTCGTCGTCAACTTGATGAAGTCATGCACGTCCAAATAGTCCGCCGGGGGCAATCCGTTCTGCTCCAGCTGCTCACACACCATCTTGGCCAGGTGCGAGAACCCGCCGTACGTCAGCGCGTTGACACGCTTGTCCGCTTTGAACTCGGGGAGCAACCAGTCCGCCTGAGTCTGAAAGCTGGTGCGCCGTACGCAGACGTGCTCTTTGGGGCAAATCAGAGCGAGAATCGCGCTGGTCAGCTCCCAATTCGGGGCTTTGCCCAGCATCGACTGAAGCGCCCCCACGTAGGCGTCGAAGCGCGCCGACAGATCACCTTCGCCATACAACACGGCGCGCAGCGCGCGAACACCATCCTCCGTGGCTCGTCCGGTCGCGCTCTTGAGGGCGTCGACCTGCGCTGCGGGCACCAGATCGGTTGCGCCCAGGATTTCTACGACCTTCAACCAGGCCTGTGCTGGGTCGCTGGCGCTCTGATCGAGGAATTCTGAGGTGAGCTCTGTCTGCGCGTGCTCGATGGCAGAATTGCGATGTCGCTTGAGTCGTCGCTTGGCCGTGGTGCCGCGTTGCTTCTTGCCCCAAGCCTCGCCGAAACCTCCTTCGAACTCCGACTTGAAGTACTTGATTTGTTCGGTGATCGCGAAGCGCAAACTGGGCGCTTGAGAGGTCCGGGTCGGTCCCATCGCGCCACTGGTGTCGACCTGGGCCAGCAGCCGATTGAGCGTAGCTAGTTCGACTTCACTCGACGGATCCACCGGCGACATCAGCCGGTAGAAAGGCTCGGCCAACACTCGCAGCATACCGCTCTCGAAAAGGTAGCCCCGCTTGCCATCGCGCTCCCAGGCGATCACGGACATGCCCCACTCGGGGCGCTTCGAGTGCTTGAACAAGGTCGGGGTGGATTGCGTCATCAGTAGTCCTTTCGGCAGTGACAGCTTCGCCAGGTTCGCGCGTCGAACGGGAGCTCACCAGCGGTGGGGTTGAACTTCCCGCTCAGCAAGTCGTGTTGCGAGCGCGACGGCGCGGCTGACCTTCGGAGCCTGCCTTTAACAGTAGACGAGAAAGGTACCACGTCCTCATACATTCTGCAACCCTGTGTTTTTTTGGTATTGCGGGACGAAACACAACAACTTCAGCTCGTTAGCTGCCGTCCCACCCCAACAATTTGGGGTCGCGCCGCCGAGCAGCAGCGCGTCATGATGGGACCAATTTCACTCCGCCGGTTACCTCTCGCTCCGGGCCTGTACTCGCTCGCGTCAGGCTGCAATCCAGAGTCTGCAGCCGTCCCGAAAGGACCTACTGAAGTCGATACGGGGTAACGCTCTCGCCGAAAGCGCCGTGTGCACTTAGCCTCCACCTGCTGGCTACTGACTCAGCTGCAGCCGCTTGCCGATGGCTTCTGCGGTCGCCAAGAACGTTGCCGCTTCCTGTGGACAGGTGGGCTTGCAAGGCTTTTTTGCGCACTTCGACAGCGGAGTGGCGAGAAGCTTCAGGACTCGAACGGCGCGCTCATCGCCCATTTGTTTTGCGCGCGGCAGCAAAGGTAGGCGGGCCTTGCAGGATTTTTCGTACCTGAGATCGTAGGCGATCTGCAGAGCTGGAGAGAAGTGTTCTCTCACTTTAGGCTTCGCGAGGGTCTTCAGCGCCTGGTCCTTCTGTTTCGGTCGGGTCAGTGCGAGCTTGTACAAGATGTCCGCGCCCACCGCGCCCATGTGATTGCCGAGCAAGTCGAAAGCTCCGCTACTTGCTCCGCGTGAACGGGTCATTTGCATTACCATGCGTTGTAGATCCGCGTCATTGACGGTCTGCGGTGCCAATGCGAAGAGTCGTTCCAGAGTCTTCAGCGAATCGTTCATGCCGGAGGCGCGGCTCGCTTGGGAATAGGCGACGGCGCGCAATACCTCCGGGTCCCGCGGGTACTTTTCGAGCAGGGGCAGCAAGGCATCCAGCCCCTGGGCCATCGCCGCTTGAAGGCTTTCTTTGGAGGCGAGCTCTGCCGTCACCGTGGGGGCCTCATCAGCAGGTTGCTCCGTCGGCGCATCACCGTCATCAGTCGCTTCAGCGACTTCTTCCTTTGCAGGTGATGGCGAGGGAGTCTCGGTGCTGGGCACGGGTACACGCAACGTCGTGACTGGGGCGGAGCGAGTTCGATCGTGATGGCGCCAGGCCGTGCCGAGCACGAGGGCAGCCAACGTCCAGGCTACCCCGACGGTGGTCAACACAGGGCCGGTGATGAAGCGTCGAAAGCGTCGTTTTGCGCCGGAAGCGGCGTCGACCCAGGCCCCAGGAGTTCGCAGAGTCGTCCTGAGCCAGACGGTGGCCGCCGCCATGACCGCTGCCCCCAGCAGTACGATAGATGTACCGGGCCAATGCAGGCCACCGCCGGCGATTCCTGGGAGATCGACGAAGTGAACTGCGACGTCGTCGATGAAGAGCCAAATGAGCGCGCACGTCCCGTAGGCGAACATGCCGGTCGTTGCCGCCGCCCGAATCGTCTTCAGCATGCTGACGACTCGCGCCGTGTTGCTCCATACCGTCTTGCGCAGGCGGCGCACGAGCAGCAGCGTGGGCGTCAGTAGCGTGCCGATGATGATCAGCAGCGTGAGCACCGTCTCCATGCGCGTCAGCGGCCAGTGGCCCGCGACCAGCGTGATGGCGCCAGCGATCGCCGTCGCGATGGCGGTGAAGCAGAGTGTGGTCGCCAGCAGACCATACAGAACGAAATTCAGACGCGCGGACTTGACTGCGAGGTTGTGGTCCTCGGCGGACGCCGGCGCCAGCATGCGTGTTTGGGCCGCACCCAGTGGGTCGTTGTCGACGCCCATGGCTTGCGTGCCGAGACTCAGCTCCGCGATGGCCGATTGCAGGTCCTGCATCGTTTGGTAACGCTGCTCAGGATCCTTGGCCATCGCCTTCTGGATCACCAGCTCGAGCGCGACCGGGATGTCGGGATTGAGCGTCGTTGGGCGTGGCGGCTCTTCGTTCATGACGGCGAGGACCGTGGCTTGCGGGGTTTCCGTCTTGAACGGTGGCCTTCCGGTGAGGGACGCGTAGACGATGGCGCCCACCCCGTAAACGTCACAACGATGGTCGACGCGTTCACCACGAGCCTGCTCCGGTGCCATGTACGACGGCGTGCCCATGATGACGCCCGTCTTCGTCAGTTCGCTGTCGCCGCTGCCCAAGAACCGCGACAAGCCGAAATCCAGTACCTTCGCGACGGGGAACTCCGGAACGCCGTCCTTGAAGTCACCCACCAGGAAGACGTTCTGTGGCTTCAGGTCTCGGTGCACGACGCCGCAAGCGTGTGCCTCAATCAGTGCGTCGCAGACTTGCAGTGCGATGTGCTTGGCGGTCGAGGGACGGAGCGGTGCGTGGTCCTTGAGGTGTTCGGAAAAGTCGACCCCTTCCAGGAAGTCGCACACCAGATAGGGCCAACCCTGGGGCGTCAGCGCGACGTCGTACACGCCCACGGCGTTGGGATGTGAAACACTGGCCGCGGCCTCGGCTTCGCGCTGGAAGCGAGAGAGCACTTCCGGGGAGCGCGCGTACTCCGGATGCAGGACTTTGATCGCGTAGCGCTTCTGCTTGATTCGGGTGTGCCAGGCTTCGTAGACGCGCCCCATGCCCCCCTCGCCGAGGATGCCCGTGATGCGATAGGTGCGGCTCAACGTCATGCCGAGCAGTGGGTCATCGTCGGTTGGCGGAGGCGGATCCGTCCAAGCGGACTTGAAGCTGCGGCCGATCTCGCCCGCGCTCGCGGGGGCGGACGTCATCCGCGTCGAGGCGTCTGAGTCAGCCATTGGGCACGTGAGGGAGCAGCATGAGGTAGAGCCGGTGAGCTTACTTTAGGCCTTGCCTGAGGCAAACCCTGGGGCGGACACCCTTTCCATACGGCCGGGTTTCCGTGCCATCGAAGAGAGCGGAACGCCTCGACAGCCCCGGCTACTCCGTTGGTCGGTGCATCGAACCGGGCACACAACCGGCGGCCGGCCCGGTCCTGGGACTGGGCGCAGTGGTGTCGCGCGTGGGGGCGAGTCGGGCTCTGTCGGATGCTCCGGGGCGCTCGGCGGCGCGTGCGGGCCTTCGGGCCCCGCTGGTCAGTCGGCGGTGTCCGAGGCGGTGGCGCCGACCTGACGCATGGCGTTAGGCGACGGAGGGAGCCCAGTCTTGAAAGCGGAACTGCTCCAGAGTACCCGTAGGTCGATGACGCCTGACTCCGAACCAGTTTCCAGGGAGAAGAACGCGGACCTCCTGTCTGCATACGGCGGCCTGCGTGTGGCCGATGTGCGAGATGGTATGGATGCTCTGGGTTACCATGCCGTGGGTAGCCTCAGTGCAGCCCTCCGCCCGCTCTGGCGCACTCGTGCCGTCGGAATCGCGAGGACGGCGCGGTACCTGCCCTTCCAGGGGCGGGTGCCCGAGGGATCGCCGAGCGAATACATGCAGTGGTCCGCTTGGTACTATGGCAACGTGTGCCGCTACCCCTGGCTGGACCGCATCGAGGACGGGGATTTCGTGGTATTGGATCAGAGTGGCGTCGGCGCCGGGTTGATGGGCTCGGAGAACACGCTCAACGCGCTCAAGCGTGGCGTTCGTGGTTTCGTGACAAACGGCGGCGTGAGGGATACGGATGAGATCATCCTTCAGCGCGTCCCCTTCTGGTCGGGCATGATTTCGCAGGGCATGGTCCAGAGTCGCCTCCAATTCGACGCCATGGACGTTTCGGTGTGCGTTGGTGGTCAGACGATCTGCCCAGGTGACGTCATCGTCGCGGATGGCGACGGCCTGATCGTCGTGCCGCGAGGCATCGCCAGAGAGGTTGCGGACTTGGCTGCTGCTGAGCAGGCCCGCGACCGCAAGAACCGGCGTCAGCACTACGCCGATCTCGGCAAGCCGCTGGACGAGACGGTCGATTGACTTTCGGCGCATCGCATCGCAGCGGTCACCTGCGTGCCTCAGGACACATCACTCAGATACCGTGCGCAGCGGTGTGCCGTCGGGTCCGAACATTTCGATGCAGACCTGGCTCAAGTGGCGCTGCACCTGCACCGTCAGGAGACCGTCGATTTCGGGGTTTTTCGACAAGTAGGCACGTGCCACGCGCTGACAGTCGGGGGCGCTGCCGAGCAGGCTTGCCTGGCACGTCAACATCTGACGCGGCAAGTGGTCCGTGTCGCCGGGAAAGTTGACCAGGTTCGCGTATTCGCAGCCGACGGACTTCAGTGCTTGTACTTCCGGCTTGTACGGAGACGTCATCACGTCGACCCAGGTATTGCCGGCCATGTCCAGCGCATCACGCGCGTTGTCGTCCGACTTGTACGCCCAAAACAGGATCGCGCCGATGCCTCCCCAAAACAGCAAGCCCGCGATGCCGAAAGCGATCAGCCAGCGGACGTCTGTGCTTCTCTTCTTCGGTCTCGCGCCGCCGCCCTCCGAGCTGGACATGGGGTTTGAGCTTGAAGCAAGCAAGACGGCTTGGCAATTGGAACGACGCCACGTAGAGACGCGTTTGTCGTTCTGTGTCCGTGTTTTCCTACCGAATGAAGGTTCTTCGTGTCGTCGTGAGTACTCCGCTTACTCTGGTCATGCTTGCGTTCGTTCTCGGCGCTGTCGTCGGCTGTGCGTCGAGGGGCAATCCCGCTGCTGTGGGGACCCCCGCTCGAAACGAGTGTCCTCCCGGGCAAGGGGCTGCGCCAGCCGGCGGTTCTCCGAGTTCCGAGCGGGTTGGCGGGGCCGGACAGGCAGGAGAAGCAGGCGGCGCCTCGCCCGCGGGCTCCACGACGACCACCAAGCTGCCAGCGCGGCCGTTCCTGGAGGTGGCTCCTGTGGTTGCCGATTGGAGCGCGCACTTCGAAGCGGAGCGAGTAGGGGGCGGCTTCGTCGTCTACGATGCCGAGCGAGAGCAAGCTTGGGTTCATGGCCAACGAGTTGCGAAGACGCCGTACTTGCCAGCCTCGACATACAAGATCCCGCACACCGTCATCGCCCTCGAACTCGGCGTCGTCGAAGGCGCGGACTTCGTGCTGCCGTGGGATGGTGAGCGTCGATGGAACCCCGACTGGAACTACGACGTCACCCTGCGCGATGCGCTGCGTTTTTCAGTCGTGCCCTACTACCAAGAGGTGGCGCGACGTATCGGCCCGGAGCAAATGACGAGGTGGCTCGAACGGCTCGACTATGGCAACCGCAGTATCGAAGGCGGCATCGACCTGTTCTGGTTGCAAGGGGGGCTACGCGTCAGTGCTTACCAACAGGTGGACTTTCTGCAACGCCTCGACGAAGGACGGCTGCCCATTTCCGCACGAACCCGTGAAACCGTGCGAGAGATCCTGGTTGCAGGTCGGCGCGGTTCGCACACGTTGCGCGCCAAAACGGGAAGCGCCGAAGCGTTCGGCAGCCTGCCTGCCGTCAAGTGGTACGTTGGGTGGGTGGAACGTCCCAACGTCGCCCCCGTCTATTTCGCGGCTATCCTAACCGAGACGCCTCAAAACGCGTGGGCAGCGTCTCGGCTGCTGAGCGATCGCATTCTGAGCGCCCTCTCGTATCTGTGAGAAGTGGAGCGCCACCTGATGCGGCCGAGCATCGGGCTACGATGCCGGCGCGTCTGATCCGAGGAGCCGGGGGAAGCACGCCAGCGTGCGGCTATGCGGCGTTCGTCTCGTGCGCGCGCGGTAGCGCGCTTGCTCCGATGGCGCGACGAGCGGTGAAGATGACCGTGGCCGCCGCCAACAGGTTCAACACGTCCCACACGCTCTCGTCGAAGACCATTCCGAGCGAGTGATGGGAAATGGTGCTCAAGGCAAACCAAAGCGTCGGGGGGATCGTCGCAAGCAACGCCAAAGCGGCGGGGAACTCTTTACGGGAGCGGGGGCGGTTGCGAAGAGCCATGACGGTCGCGCTCAGCACCAGGACCACGAGCCCCGTCCCCGTGACCCAGTGGCGCATGGAGTGCAACCCCGTCAGCTTGGCCATGCCGCGCCCGACCTCACGCAGGAACTCGTCCAAGTCGAGTTGCATGTTGGCGCCGTGAAAGAACATCAGCACGGCGACTGTCAGCCACAGTCCGGCTGCGGAGCGTCTGCGGGAAGCGGAGTCGGAGCGCCCAAAGCGCCGCCTGGCACTCAGGGCGAACGCTCCGGCTGCAGCGAAGGCGAGGGTGAACAACCAGTGGCGCGGACTGAAGTCGAATAGGCGTGGTGTCCATTCGCGAAACCCGGGGATGCTCGGAGGTGCGGACGGGCCAGGGCCGACTTCGACGAACTCGAAGTCCACTTTCTCCGGACCGACGCGAAACAGGCCGTAGCCGAGAGGTGAGTGGTCGTAGCTGCGAGCGGTGCCGGGCAGTGCGACCACGGCGATGGCATCCATCGTGTCGGTCATCACCATCCGGTGCAGGTGTCCCGAGATAATCCATCGCACCCCGTACCTTCTCGCGAAGTCGAGCAATCGCTGGCGTTGGGGCAGGGGCCAGTTGGTGCCACTTTCGCGCTCGCGCTCCGACTTGGCGAACGGTGGACGATGGGTGATCAAAAAGATGTGCTTGCGGCCCGCCTGCGCATGGGCTTGGAGCGTGCTTTCCAACCACGCCCACTGCTCTTCGTATTCGCGAGTCGAGAGGTCGGCGTTTCGGGCTGTCTCGGAGTTGACGAGGACGAAGGCGCAGTTCTCGTAGACGAAGTCGTGGTAATCCGCGCCGAAGTCGGCTCGATAGTCGGCGAGCGCGTCGCTATCGCCGACGTCGTGGTTGCCTGGCGTCAGCAGCAGTCTGCCTTCGATTCGCTGCACGGAGCGTGAGAAGGCCCAACTCTGCCACATCGATTCTCGTTGCACGAAGTCGCCAGGGATGACCGCTACCGGAGCGTGGAGCTCGTTCGCGTGTTCGATGACGCGGTCGAAGCGCTGGCTGTCGGCGTAGATCCCGCCCGGCCCGAAACCGATCTGTGGGTCACCGAAGACGACGAAAGTGAAGGGCTCGAATGCTTCGGTACTCGCCCGCGCCACCCCAACCTGACTCGGGACCAGCGCGAGCCAGCAGCAGATGACGACTGTCTCGGCCAGGCACTTCAGCGAGCGGGGAAAGGAGAGAGCTGGCATGGCGAGGGCTGCAGGCGAGGACGTTGGTTTCAGCCTAGCGGTGGGTGCCTAGGCTTCCAAGGGGTGTATGGTTCAAGCATGGTTTCGCCCCAGCTGGCCCTCGGTGTGGTCGTCGTCTCGGAACTGCTCGGGACCTCGCTCTGGTTCAGCGCCAACGCCGCCGCGGATGGTCTGATGCGCGACTGGGGACTGACCCCTGCGGACGTGGGCAGCTTGACCAACGCCGTGCAGTTCGGTTTCATCCTGGGCACTTTGGGCTTGTCGCTGACCGGCCTGGCGGACCGTTTCCGCGCCAGTCGGCTCTTCGTGTGGTCCGCCCTCATCGGAGCGTCGAGCAATCTCGGAGTGGCCCTCGTCGCCTCCAGCTTCCAGGAAGCCTGGGTACTGCGTTTCATCACTGGTGTGACGCTGGCTGGGATCTATCCCATCGGGATGAAGCTGGTCGTCAGCTGGGCTCCCGACCGTGCGGGGCAAACACTGGCCTGGTTGGTGGGGATGTTGACTTTGGGCACGGCATCACCCCACGCCGTTCGGGCGCTGGGCGCCGACGCGCATTGGTCCGTACCCATCATCACGGCGTCCTGCGCGGCAGCACTGGGCGCCGTTGCCGTCTTCAGTGTTGGCGATGGGCCACATCTGCCGGCCACCGGGGGGAAAGGCATGCAGCTGGGCGACGTTCTGACGGTCTTTCGACTGCCGCGTTTCCGGGCCGCCGCGCTCGGGTACTTCGGGCACATGTGGGAGTTGTACGCGTTCTGGACGATTGTGCCGTTTGTGTTGCCTTCAGAGTCATCAGCGTCCGCTCGTTCCCTTCAGGCGTTTGCCATCATCGGCGTTGGGGCGCTGGGGTGTGTTGCTGGGGGCATGTTGAGCCGACGCATCGGTGGCGGTCGGGTCGCGTTTGCCGCTTTGCTCGGTTCGGGCGTGTGCTGCTTGCTGTATCCTTGGTGTGATTCGTTGCCCGCACCGGGGAAGTTGGGCCTGTTGCTGCTCTGGGGCCTATTGGTGGTGGCTGATTCACCTCAGTTCTCGGCGTTGTCGGCTCGGGCTTGTCCGCCTGAGCGCGTCGGGGGGGCACTCGCCGTGCAGAACGGCATCGGGTTCACGTTGAGCGCGCTGTCCATCTCCGTCGCCACCCACCAGCTGAGTGAGGTGGGGGCGTACGTGGCGTGGCTCCTGCTGCCGGGCCCTGTGCTGGGACTGTTCTTGATGCGCGGCTTGCTGGAGGGCGAACGACAGGCTGCCGGCTGACTCGGCAGCCTCTTGCTGCCAGCGCCGTTCAGCGCCTCGAGCGGCTGCCGGGGGGAGCCGTGCTCTGTCGCACGACGAGCTCGACCGCGTATTCCAGAGAGGCGCCGCGTTCCTGATTGTCATCCTCGATGGCGTCGAGCAGGGCGTCGCATGCGCGCGCGGCCATACGCTGCGTCGGCTGAACGACCGTCGTCAGTCCCGGCCAGAAGACCGCGCCGTCCGACGTGCCGTCGAATCCAACCACCGAAGCACTCTCCGGGATCTGTTCCCCCGCGTGGAGCAGCGTGCGCATGAAGCCGAGGGCCATGGGGTCGTTGCCGAGAACGACGGCGCTCGGTCGTTGTTTCTTCGGCATCTGCAGGTAGACGTTCGCGTATTCCTCGCCGTCGTCGACCGAGTAGTGGCGGCCGAACCAGATGTCGGCGGGTTCTGGTGCGCCTGCCTTGACCAAGGTCTGGGTCAGGCCCGTCAATCTGTCCTGGGTGTCGATCGAGTCTCTGGGGCCTCCGGCAAAGGCGATCCGCTCGTGCCCCAGGTCCAACAAGTGCTGTCCCGCGAGGTGCCCCGCGTCGATGTTGTTGCAGCGCACGATGAATTCGGAAGGAGCAGTCAAGTCCGGAGCGATGAGCACGGTGGGCAATCCAGCGCGCGTTGCCGCCTTCAGTAGCGGCTCCTCTCGCCGAGAGTAACGAACGATGATCAGTCCGTCGACGCGCCGCTGTTGGATCCAAGAGAGTACGGCGCCTGCATCGTACCTGCCGTTGAGCATCGTGCTGGCGAGCAGCACGCTCTTGCGGCTGGGGGCGAGGGCCTCTTCCACGCCTAACAGGATTTGATTGAACCAAGGGCTCTGGCTCGAGTTCACGGCCAACCCGATGCACCCCGCGCGACGGCTGACCAGACTCTGTGCTGCTACCGATGGGGTGTAACCCAACTCGGCTATGGCTGCCGACACTCGTTCTTTTGCCAGCTTGCTTGCCGCACCACCGTTGACGACACGGGACACCGTGCTGATCGCAACTCCGGCGCGCTCCGCGACGGCCTTGATCGTGGGCTTGCCGGGGGTACCGGGCTGGCGACGACTTCGGGTCTGTTTGGCCGGGGCGGCCGGGTTCGCCACTTCCTTGTTCGATGCATTCACCTCCTCACACTACTTCTCATGCTTCATTCGGGTAAAGGCTCCCGCGCTCTCGTCGGTGTGACGTGCGAGTCGAGAACGTCCCTGGTTGGAAAGTTTTCCACCGGTTTCCAATTCGAATCGGCATCGGCCTGGAGATCGGAAAAATTTCCAGGAGACACCTCGGTCAGTCCAGTTCCGGGAACCTGACCTCGATGATGCGCTCGCGCTCCATGTCCACCAGCAGGGCGCCGTCGGCCTGATACGCCAACAGGTACTCCAGCAGTTGGCGTCGCGTTGCGGCGTGGTTCCAGGACGTTGCCAGCTGCCCGCACTTGGCGTCAGCTACGTAGAGTTTCCCGCCACGACGGGTCAAGTAGTCGACGCGCAGCTGCAACCGTTGCACGTGGTCATCGAAGAGCACGGTCCATCGCCGCGGTGCCTGACATGCGAGTATTTCGAAACCGGACTCGTACAGCAACTGCGCCGCGCGCCGCTCGGCGTCCTGCGCGTCGGCGGAGCGGCGACGCCGCCGACGTCGCTGCAAGAACTGCCGCATGCGGAGTGCGAACCAAGCGGCTGCCAACAGCGCCAGAAGCAGCAGCAGCCAGTCGCTCGTGGCTCGCGCTTGCAGTTCTTCGAGAACGTGGTCAAACGCCTTCATCGACCGAACCATGCCAGACCGCGGGCGCCAGGGCGGACCTAGTTTGACCGCTCTCGAGTGGCCGACGACTAGAAGCGGCCTTCGACCTTACCGCCAACGGGCGTCAGGACAATTGCGACACCGGGCTCGGAATCGCTG
>JBNKZR010000241.1:0-11339 GCA_050301735.1 Polyangiaceae bacterium
GGGGGGATGAGCGCCGGAGTATCCCAGAAGAACGCTTGGCCCTCGCAGCCTCGCCACGACGCCAGTAGCAGCTCGCGTGCTTCGGCGTCCTGAGTGCAAGTGCGCCAGTACTTCCCGCTCTCGATCGCACGCCCCGCGCGCAGGACTTCCACCCTCACGCCGCCTGAAGGAAGTGGGGTCGAGCGGGTGCTCCAGGTCGGGTCGCTGCTATGGGAAGGCACGGTGCGGTTCAGGCTATCGTGCTCCGAGCCGCAACCGCCATCAAGTGCCCTGCGCCGACGCGTGTACCTTCAAAGCTCGTACGCCATCTCCGCCAACTCGTAGAGCTCTTCCACCGCGCCCTCCGTGTCGGCGGGAAAAGCCAGGCTTATTTGGTCCAGCAATTCCAGTGTCCGACGCCGAGCCAAGTACTGTGAGCCACGGAGCTGCATCGCGAACTCGGCTACGGCGCTCGCAAAGAGAAACTTCAACGAGGGCTTGTCGGTGGCTAGCTCGTCTTCCGTGTACGAGTGGCTCAGCAGCTTGCTCTGCTCGGCATCGTCGCCCTTGTAGCGGATCCGGACGTCGACCAAGTGTGCGCCGGTAGCGGGTTCGAGTTCCGCCATTTCATTGCCTTGGTCCTGCAGCGGGTCCGTTCCTGGTGCAGGCTGGGGTACGCTCGAGCTCGTCCCTGTCGGGATGAGCTCGAAGAAAGCGGTCACGCTCAGGCCTGCGCCGAGCTCGCCCGCATCGACGCTGTCATCGTCGAACGCCGCGTTCGAGAGCACGCGGTTCTCGTAGCCGACCAAGCGGTAGCCTTTGACGTGGGACGGGTTGAACTGCAACTGCAGTTTGACGTCTTTGGCAACCGTAACGAGCGAACCGGTGATGGTGTGAACGAAGGCCCGGCGAGCTTCTTCTGGCGAGTCGATGAAGAAGTAGATGCCGTTGCCGTTGTCTGCCAGTTGCTCCATCGCCTCGTCCTGGAAGTTGTCGTCGGGGGAGCCGAAGCCGTACACGCTGAGGAACACACCGCTGTCGCGCTTGTCGGCAATGAACTCCGTCAGCGCTTCGGCGCCGCTGACACCGACGTTGAAGTCGCCGTCAGTCGCGAGCAAGATACGGTTGTTGCCGCCTTCGATGAAGTGCTCGGTTGCCAGCTCGTAGGCGCGCTGAATGCCGCCCTCGCCGTTGGTAGAGCCGGCAGCATCGAGGTTGTCGATGGCGCTCATGATCGTCGCCTTGTCGTCTCCACGCACGCCTTGGAGAACGACGCGGTCGTCTCCCGCGTAGGTGACGATGGAGACTCGATCCTGGGGTCGCAATTGACGAGTCATCATGCGAAAGCCCTGCTTGAGCAACGGCAGTTTGCCTGGATCGTTCATCGAACCGCTGACGTCGAGCAGGTAGACGAGGTTCGCAGCAGGCTGGGCGTCGAGCACGACCTCTTGCCCTTGAATGCCCACCATCATCAGCTGATTGTCTGGGTTCCACGGACAGTCTGAAAGCTCCGTGTAGACGGCAAAAGGAACGTCGCCATCCGGCTGTGCGTAGTGGAGGTGGAAGTAGTTGATGAACTCTTCGATGCGGACCCGATCGCGGGCCGGCAGTGTGCCCTCGTTGATGGCTTTGCGCGCCAGTGTGTAGGCGCCGGTGTCGACGTCGATGGAGAAGGTGGATGCGGGCATCTCCTTGGCCACTCGGAAGGGGTTTTCTTCCAAGCGCTCGGTTTCGGGGATGTCGTCGAAGTCTGGGATGTCGCACTGCAATCCCGGCATGTCGTCGAGTTGGTCATCGGCGGCGCTGACTGTGCCTGCGTCGATGCCGGCGTCCGATGAACTGCCTCCGTCGAGTGTGGGGAGGGACATGAGTCCGGCGTCGTCAGCTCCTGAGATGCCGGTGCCAGCGTCGACGACACCCGCGTCGCCAGCGCCAGCGCCAGCGTCATTGCTGTCGGCGGAGGCGAGCTCCACATCGGTATCTTCCGGCGGTTCGAACTCGTCGGTCTCTTCGTCTGCCTCGTCCAACGGGGCACCTGCCATGGAGTCCGCGGCGCCAGCGTTCTGACCGTCAGGCGCGTCTGTCGCTGTTGCCTCATCGGTGCTGCGCTGAAGCTTGTAGCCGATGCGCTCCTCGCCGTAGGTGCCGCCCGGAGTCCCCCCGGTTCTGGGCCAGGGGCTATCCCCCGAGTCGCATCCCGCGACGAATGCGAGTGAAAGACACAGCGCCCCGCGGAAGGCGCGTCCGGATGAGCAAGACTTCGACATCGCTCGCGGTGCGGAAGCAAGCGACGTACCAGCTGCTCCGGACTGCATCTGCCCGCTCCCCGGGTTGCCAAAGTGTGCCATTCATCGTGCGAGTCGGACCTCGTTGGCGTTCGGTGTGCTGGACGGAGTACCACGACGGCGTTCGGGGCGCTGGGGCGGCGCCGTCGCCGGATGCCGACCCAGCGTTTTCCTTCACCGTTGACCCAGCGCACGGTTTGCACCATACGGCGAGCCAGCCATGGTCGAGCAATCCAACGCCGCGCTGCAATGCCGAGGCCTGGTCAAGCGTTTCGGTGAGCTGACCGCAGTGGATGGGGTCGAGCTCACGCTGAGGCCCGGGGAGTGTTTTGGCTTGCTCGGGCCCAACGGGGCGGGCAAGACGACCACGATCGAAATGCTGGAGGGGTTGAGCGAGCCCGACGGCGGAACGATAGAGGTATTGGGTCTGCCCTGGGGTGGGCGTCACGACCGCGAGATCAAAGAGCGTATCGGCGTTCAGCTGCAGGACAACCAGATCGCCGACAAGCTGACCGTGTGGGAAGTGCTGGTGCTGTTTCGAAGCCTCTACGACAAGGGGCGCGACCCGGAGCAGGTGCTGCGCTGGTTCGAGCTCGAAGGCAAACGCCAAACTCGTTTTCACCGCCTCAGTGGGGGGCAGAAGCAACGCCTCACGCTCGCGTGTGCACTGGTCAGCGACCCGGAGTTGCTGTTCTTGGACGAGCCCACGACAGGCTTGGACCCTCAGGCACGCCAGAAGGTCTGGCAATTGGTGAACGACTTCAAACAGCAAGGCGGGACGGCGCTGCTGACGACTCACTACATGGAAGAGGCCGCGTACCTTTGCGACCGCCTCGCCATCATGGACCATGGTAAGGTGATCGCTCGAGGCTCTCCAGACGAACTCGTCGCTTCCTTGGGCGTCGCCCAGATCATCGAGTTTCAGCTGCGGGACCCCGCTGTGCACGCCAGTGCAGAGTCGACACCAGCCGGCGAAGACGGCGGACTCTCCGAAGACGCGCGCTCGCGACTGTCGCAGGCGATGGGAGAGCTTCAACGTCGAGGGCCGTGGTGGGTCGCCCACTCGACGCGAGTCGGCGAGTCCTTGACGGCGTTGCTGGCGGTGGTGGGGGCCGCCAACCTGGAGCTCGTCTCCCTGAGGACTCACGAACCGACTCTCGATGACGTGTTCTTGCACTTGACCGGCAAGGAGCTGCGCGATGTCTGACTATTCCGCGCTCGCCGAACTGACCAAGTCGCGCCTGCGAGAGTTCTATCGAGAACCCGGTGCGGTCTTCTGGGTCTTCGGCTTTCCGATGTTGATGGTGGTCGTCCTAGGCTTGGCCTTTCGCAATGCACCCGAGCCGAAGCCGCAAGTCAGCATCGTGGAGGGCACTCCCGTTTGGGTTGAGCCGGCCATCGCAGAGGTGGCGGACTCATCCCGCGTGACGCCAGAGCAGGCGCGCGAACGTTTGCGCTCGGGCAAGGCCGATCTCACCTTGCGGGCAGGTTCGGGTCCGGACGGGCTCAGCTACGAGTTCGATCCCGAGCGCCCCGAGTCGCGCATGGCACGGGAGCGAGTGGACGACGCGCTCCAACGCGCGCGAGGGCGTCGAGACGTCGTCGTGACGGAGGACTTAGCCATCACCGAGCCCGGCGCGAGATACGTGGACTTTCTGTTGCCTGGCATCATCGGGTTGAATCTGATGGGCAGCAGCATGTGGGGCATTGGGTATTCGGTCGTATTGGCGCGAAAGCGCCGCATGCTTCGGCGCTTTGCCGCGACTCCGCTTCGCCGCACGCACTTCATGGCGGCCTACATGCTTTCGCGTCTCGTATTCCTAACGGCCGAGCTGGCCTTCCTGGTCATCTTCGGCAGAATCGTCTTCGATGTTGCGATTCAAGGTTCGGTCGTGAGCTACGCTCTCGTGGCCGTGCTCGGGGCGGTCTGTTTTGCGGGCGTTTCGCTGCTGATCGCAGCGCGCGTACAGAGTCTCGAGGCCGCCAACGGTTGGCTCAACTTCATTCAGCTGCCGATGTGGCTGCTCTCCGGCAGCTTCTTCACCTACGAGCGTTTTCCCGATGAGATGCTGCCCTTCATCCGCTTGTTGCCGCTGACGGCGCTCAACGACGCGCTGCGTGCGATCGGCAACGAGGGGGCATCGCTGCTTGCCACGGCGCCACAGTTGGCTGTGCTCGGATCTTGGACCGTCGGCGCGTTCTTCGTTGCTCTGCGCTGGTTTCGCTGGCAGTGATGCCGAACGGCTGCGGGCCTCTTCAGAGGCTGGCCGCCCGCTGAGTGACGCGCTGGAGGATCAGATAGTGTTGCTTGCCTCCCCCCAACGGCAAGACTTGGATGGGCACGAAGGCGTGCGCTCCCTCGAGGCGTGTGACTCGCTGCTCGACGACTCGAGAGTACTGCAGCATGCGCCAGTCGGTGTGCTCCACGCTGGTCGCAGAGACGCCCGGGGCGAGGAGCAGCACCAAGGCGTCGACGTCCCGTCGCAGCAAGAAGTCCTTCGGGAGTCTCTTGCTCGTGTGGCCTCCAGGTAACCACGCGACCTCGGGGTCGGTCACCCCCGCAAGATCGACGACGTAGGTGTTGGGTACGGCGCCCACCCAACCCACGTCCAGCGTGGCGACGACTCGGCCTGATAGCGCGTCTGCCGAATCCACGACGAGAGCGTGGCGTGCCGCAAGGACTCCTCGAGTACTAGCGAGATAGGAAACCCCGAGCGCGGCACAGATCACCGTCGCCAGCGCGGTCTTGACGACTCGGGTCCAGCGCGCTTGCTGCGCCAAGAGCGCCGCACCGACGAAGGCGCAGGTCGGCAGCAGGGGTACCAAGAGACGAAAGAGGGCCATCCAATCGCCTCCGGCAACGACGATGGCGCCGAGATGGGCTGCCACACCCAAGGCCAAGCGGCGCACCGACGAATCCACTCGAGCGTACGCGCTCCAACCGAGCAGCAGCAGCGGCAGTCCACACAGCAGCACTCCTCGCAGCACGTAGCTGACACCGTGTTCGAAGTCGGACGGCTTGGCGAAGACGGCTAGCGGAGTCGGAGAACCAAACGCCCAGACTCGCAGCAGGGCGACCAGTAGCGGCCCCGACAAGACCAACGCGACCCGGGTCACACGTCGCGCCGGGTGATCGGCCTCAGCAACGACCGCGAGCGTGAAGGCCCATGGGATGAGCTCGGGTCGCAGGGCAGCCGCGAGGGAGGCGCAAGGCAGAAGCCAGACGCCGCCGAGCAGCGTGCCCGTGCACAGCAAGGTGACCATCGGGGTCTCCATGCCTGCGCTGGCCCACGCGCCCCACGGCAGGCAGAGTGTCAATGGCAGCGTCGCGAGCAGTGCGACCTGCACCGGTACTCGGGTCTTGAGCCAGGCCAAACCCAGTACGCCAGCGGCGGACACGTGGCAGAACACACCCAGCCAGCGTGCCCCCAACAGGCCCGTCCACGGTCCCCCCCCTGCAAACGGAACCAGCAGATAGGCCCAGCCCAAGGGCGTCACACAGTCGGTGAGGGGCCCGGTGGGGTTGAAGCGGTAGCCGCTGCCGGTGGCAATGTGGTGGGCGACTCGCGTCGAAATGAGGGCGTCGTCGACCGTGAACCCCCAGCCGGCAATCGCCGCGCACGCCGCGCTCAGGATGGTTACCAAGGGCAGCGCAGCTCTGCCGAGTTGGGGCATGGTCGAGGACTACCGAGACGAGTGCCCGCTGGCAATGCAAAAAGCCGGACTGTATACAAGCTGAGTATGCTCGAGCTTCGTTGCGACGCCGCTGCGCGCTGCGGGGGCTGCCCCTTGATCGGGCTGCCGCGGTTGGTTCAGCGCAAGCTCAAGCAGGAAAGGCTCGAAGCCTCCTTGCGAACCCTCGGCTTGGGGCCCGTGCCCATCGAATGGCTGGCCGTCGCTGCCCCCGGCGGCTACCGCAACCGCGTGCGCCTGCGTCTCGACGAAGGCGTTCCGCGGTTTTTCAACCCAGACAAGCGTCCCGATTGCGCCGTGCTCGAGCCGGCGCTGCATGAGGCCCTGTCGCGTTTTCGCGATTGGGCAGTTGCGCATCGCCGGCTGCTTGCTTGTTTCGTCCACGCCGAGATCCGCACGCCCGACCTGGACGGAGTCGCCGGTCTCGTTCTGGCGCCGCCTCCTGGAACGGATCAGGCCACTTGCGCGAGTCTGAGTGCCAGGGTGCAAGACGCGCTTTTGCACGGCTTCGTCCGCTGGGTGCGGGGTTGCGGACGTGCTCCTCTTCAGCGTTACCCCATCACGAAGCAGGTCTACACCTTCATTCCTTTGGGCTCCTTTCGACAGGTAAACACGACGCTCAATGCCACCCTGGTCGCTCATCTCGGCACCTGGTTCGAGGCCGGACACGTGCAACAGTTCGCTGATGTATACGCTGGTGCCGGCAACTTCGGGATGCCGTTGCTCGCACGAGGGTTTCGGGGGGACGGAGTGGAGGAGGACGCCACGGCCATTGCGGGGTTGCATCGTGCCGCCGCGGAGCAGGGCTTGGAGGCCGACGGCTATCGCGCATGTGACGCCGAGCGCTGGCTGTCCGACTGGGAACCGGGGCGCTTCGATGTCGTCGTCGTCGATCCTCCGCGCGCCGGTTTGAAAGAGACCGCAGCACAGGTCGCTCGATTGCGCGCGCCGCAGGTCGTGCTTCTGTCCTGCGCGTGGTCTGGTTTCGAGCGGGACGTCGTTCGGTTGCTTCAAAGTGGATACCGGCTGAGTGAGGTATGTCTCGCCGACATGTTCCCACACACGGAACACGTCGAGCTGATGACTCGCTTCGTCCAGGTGCGTTGAAGGAGGCGCTGCCAGCGCCCGAAGCCGACGCTTTTTTGGTGTCGCGGTGGGTACAGGCGGTAGAGTGGGCCGATGGCGGAGTCGTCTCCCAGCTTCGTTCGGCGCTGGCTGCTTCAGATTGGAGGATTGTCTGCGGGGGCATTGCTGCTGTTCGTGGCCCTCTACTCGTGGGAGCTCGGCTTTGATAGAGCGTGGAAGCTCTACTTCGACTTCGAGACCGCGGCCATTGCCGACGCGACCGGAGCACTCGCTGGCTTGTGTCTCGCAGTCTTCGGAATCGTGATCACCGTCGTCAGCATCATCGTGCAGTTGTCCGCCGATCGCTTCACTGGCGTCACACGCATGTTCTTTGCGGACCGCCGCAATCTCGCCGTGATGACGTTCTACATCGTGCTGTGCGTCTACGGCGTGTGGCTCAGTACCTCGCTCCACGCCGAGCATGTGCCGCGAGCAGCGCTGGTCGTGATGCTGACGATGAGCACCGTCGGTCTGGCGATGATGGCCCCCTACTTCGGCTACGTGTTCTGGTTTCTGGAGCCGATGAACATCATCGCGCGCATCCGCTCCCGTGCGTTGAATGCCGTGCAGAAAGATGCCCATCACGCGGACGATACCCGGGCGTTCGCGGCCCAAGCGCGCGTGCTTGCCAGCATGGAGGAACTCACGGACATCTCCAGCAACTCCATTGGCGGCAAAGACAAGATCATCGCCAGCGGGGCCGTCGATGCGCTCAAGGACTTTGCGCTGGAGTACGTGGAGAGGAAGGTGTCGGCTAGCGATACGTGGTTCAGCATCGGTCCCGAGATCCGCAACAATCCCGACTTCGTCGCGATGGACCCCGAGTCGCTGGTGGAGCTGGAGCAGCGCCGCACTTGGGTCGAGTGGAAGGTGATGCGGCAGTACCTCGGGATCTACAACGAGGCACTCGCGCAGATGCGCGACATCAACTACCTGGTCGCGATCGACACACGCTACATTGGCGAGGCGGCTCTTGCTCGGGGGGACGAGGAGCTGCTGCGACTCGTCTACCGCTACATGAATTCGTATTTGCGCGCGACGTTGAACGCCAAGGACGTGCGCACCGCCTACAACGTTCTCAACCAGTACCGCTTGCTGGTCGAGGCCATGCTTCGTGGGGGAGCTCCCGACATGGCGCTCGAAGGCGTGCGGCACATGAAGTACTACGGCCATGTGAGTTTCGACCAGCGGCTGACTTTCATCACGGAGACGGTCGCCTACGACGTCTCGACGCTGTGTGAGATCGCTTATGGCCTCGGCTTGGAGCACGAACGGGCCATGCTGGTGGAGTTCTTGGAGCTCGATCGACCGCTCTTGGTGCAGGCACAAGAAAAGGCTTTGCTTGGGGTACGCAAAGCTCAAGTCAAATTGGGTTGCTTCTACCTGGCCAATGGAGAAGAGCAGCGCGCCAAAGACATCGCCAAGGACATGGCGTCAGAGCCGAAGGAGCGCATCTCCGCGATCCGTCAGCAGCTCGAGATCGTGCGTAGCAAGGACTTCTGGGAGATCATCGACCGCGGGCGCAACTTCGAATACATGCCGCCGAACCAACGGGAACAGCTGGCGACCTTCTTCGCGTGGTTCGACGGTTGACTGAGACTGCGCTCAGAGACGTAGGGTGCCCAGACTGAGCTCGTGGTAGCCGTCGACGACCAAGTCCGCTTCGGCGAGATAGCTCGGGTCGAGCTGTTGAGCACGTAGGGCGATGACCTGCATGCCCGCGCAGCGCGCCGCGCTCACGCCAGCGGGGGAATCCTCGAACACGACGCAATCTGCGGGCTCGACGCCCAGGCGTGCCGCGGCAACCAGGAAGATGTCCGGTTCGGGTTTGCGGTGCTCTACGGCAGGGTCGTCACCGCAGACCTTGGGTTCGAGCTCACGAAGCCAAGTGTGGGAGCCCCACTTGATTTCGCACAAGGGTCTTATGCTGCTCGTGCCCACGGCAATGCGCAGTCCACGCCCTTGCAGAGCTTGCACCCACTGCTCGACGCCAGGCATGGCAGGGGCGGCAACGAAGAGCTGCTCCAACAACTGTCGACGCTCCTCGAGGTACTCGTCCACACTCATGGGCAGTCCCAGTGTGTCCAAAACCAAGCGCGCTCCGGTGACTGCGTCGCCGCCCATCATCTTGCGCTTCAGTTCCCAGTCGAAGGTCTTTCCGTAGCGTTCGGTGATTGACTGCGTGGCTTGGCTGTACAGGGGCTCGGTGTCGAGAAGCACACCGTCCAGATCGAAGATTGCGGCGCTCGGTCGTCGTTCGAGGATCATCGCTGCACCCTACTACACACACCAGCGGCACGGACCGCCGTAGCCATCGGCCAAAGTCAGCGATGGCACAGTGGCGCCTGGGGCGCGATCGCGACGTGCCCAATGACCGGACGAGAGCTTTCCGGCTCCGTCCGTGAATTCGGGCGGCATGTACGCGGCTCAGGCTTCGAGGTCTTGCAGCAAGGCGTCCAGCAACACTTCGTCCCGACGGACGACGGCTGCGTGCAGGAGCCGAGAGCGGCGATCGCTCTTGGGCAACTTCTGCAGGTGAGCCCGCGCAGCCTCGACCTTTGCCCTCAAGCGAGCATTCTTGCGCACCACGACGGACTCGGATGTCTCGAACTCGTCCGCGGGTGCTTCGGCGAGTCGAACCTCACCGCTGGCCGCGCTATCCTCAGAGCTCTCGGAGTGCTCTGGCTGTCTGGTTTTTAGGAAATGCTTCACGAACCGTCCCTTACCTACGCTAGCAGATCGCGTACATCAGGTCCCCCCGGGGCCCCGAGCTAGTCACTTTTCTCACAACTCGGGGTTTTTGGCGAGCGTTTGCGCACCTGCCGTGCTGCACTGCACCAAGTTGGGGCTAGCGGTATTATTCACTAGTAATAATGAGTTGTTGAGCTGCTTGTAGCGGTGTGTCGAGAGCTGATTTGGTGCTCGCGTCCCTGCAACGCCAGCTGGCGTCGAGGCTGGCTCCGCCGTCTTGCCGACTTGAATATCCGAGCAATATCCAATTGTTGGGCGATTGCACTCGGAAGGGCAGGCGTCGACGGTGCGGGTGTCGGAGGCGCGCCTTTTCTCTACTGAGTCCCGTCAGGATGAGCGCGATTCGTGCCACTCCCGCACGAACTCCGTTACCTTCCGACACTGTGCCGCGGGGGCGGCTGTAGGTCGATGGAATACACTGGCCTCAGCGCTTGCTCCTTGCCGCGCTCGGTGCGCCGTTTGGGTTGTCCGGTGCTCGCGGGCGGAGGATGCCGTGCGCCAGAGTGCTGCGCTGTTTTGACGTACGCGCGCTTGCTAGCTACGTGTAGTTACGATGTGGAAGCACACTGCCAGCGGCGCCTTCCGAGCGCCAACGAACAGACCGACCGTGTTGCCAGCATCGAAGCACTTCGACGCCAGGCGCGGCCCCTGGCGCGTGCGGAAGCGACCACAAGGAGGCAAGTTGACATGTTCGTGGTAACCAATCGCATACCAGTAGCAGAAGGCTTCGAAGAGGACTTCGAGGATCGATTCAAGCGGCGCCGCCACTTGGTGGATCAAGCCCCGGGCTTCGTGCGCAACGAGGTGCATCGACCTACACCGAAGCGGTTCAACCACGAATCAGGCGGGTTCGAAGACGACCCAGAGGCGCAGGGCTACTACGAGGTCAAGACCTGGTGGCGCCGCTTCGAAGACTTCGAAGCGTGGACGAAAAGCGAGGCGTTTGCGGAAGCTCACAAGAATCGCCCGCCCAAGGAGATGTTTCGCGGCGCGAGCAAACTCGAGGTGCACGAAGTCTTTCTGACGACGGACACGTCGGCGCAAGAGTCCGAGCACGGGAGCTGACCCATTTCAGACGTGTTCAGCGCAATGCCCAACTCGTCTTCGGGTGGCGGGCACAACGGCTTGCGGGTTTTGGTGATGGCCGCCGCGCTGATCATTCTGCTCGCGGGTATGAAAGCCGCGCAGGAGTTGCTCGTCCCATTGGTGTTTGCCGGCTTCCTTGCGGTATTGACGGCTCCCGCCGTCCTGTTCTTGCAGCAGAAGCGTTGGCCGTCTTGGGTGGCCGTCGGTGTGGTGGTCGTGGCCGTGGTCATCGCCTTGGTCGGCTTGGGAACGGTCTTCGGCAGCTCCGTCAATTCGTTCGTTGCGGCGGTCCCACGCTACCAGAATCGGCTCAATCAGGCCCTGGGTCATGCGACCGAGGTGCTGGGTGACTTCGGTTTGTATGTCTCCGCCGAGGACGTCAGGCAGATGGTCAACCCTGCAGCGGCGATGAGCATCGCC
>JBNKZR010000242.1:0-11337 GCA_050301735.1 Polyangiaceae bacterium
GCCGTGGCCTATCCGTTCGGGATCGTCGGTATCCTTCTGACCATGCTGGGCGTGCGCTATGTGCTCGGGGTCGACCTTGATAAGGAAGGCGAAGAGTACCGGCGCGAGATGAAGTCCGGCGGGTGGGTCCATTGACGTTCGAACGCCTCGGGGTGACGCTGCTCGACGAGGCTCGTCTGTGTCATGTCGTGGCAATCGTCGCACTGCTGCTGCGAGTGACAGCTCTGGCAAACTCGCGGCTGACGCTCAGCTTCCGACCCGTGCAACGTCAGAAAGCTGCGGTCGTGACGAATGAACGTGCGGGGCACGAGCTGTTTGACTTCGAGTGCGTCGTGACAGGGACCGCATTGCCCGCGGTCGAACTGTTGTTGGTGCTCGTGACACTCGAAGCAGCGGTCCATAGGGGGGAAAAGCGAGCTCTCTTGCCGCACCACGCCGCTGTGGCAAGGCACGCACTGACCGCGGATGCCGCGCATCTGCAGGTGTCGCTGGTGGTCGAATTGGATTTGGTAGGCCGTCGGCGCTGGCTCCAAGGGTGGACGGAACGACCGCGCAGCCAGGGCCTCGGCGTCATCGCGATGACAGGGGGAGCAAGTCGTCACGTCGGGGCGCTTGGGGCCTGGGCGGTTTACAGAGCTTGGCTCCGGCTCCACTGCGGTCATCGTCTGTGGCAACGAGACTTCCGGATCCCGGTGGCAGCTGGTGCAGGTCAAGCAAGCCCCCTGGCCCGGCTTTCCGCACGAGATCCCGGTCAAGTGCAGCTCGTGAGGGAACCGCGTCGGCGCCCGCTCGTGGCAAGCGAAAACCACGGCAAACGCGAGTGCGACGGGGAGCAAAACGGAGGGCCAACCGTGGCGACTCATCGAGCACCTCCGCGCAAGACAGCAGCTTGGTAGGTCAAGCGCAGCAACGCCTGCAAGTCCTGGGCGGCGTAGGGCGTCTGCGCCAAGGACGCCCCAGCCAACAGACGCAACTGTCTGGACCACGACCACTCCAGGTTCGCCGCGAACACCGACGACGACCGCCGCTCGGCGATGGCCCGATCGTACCAGTAGAAGTACGCCTCCCCCACCGCGGTCAGTGGCTCCAGCAAGCGTCGCCGAAGCGAGTTGCGGACCAGGTGGTAACCCCCTCCCGGTACGACGACCCTACCGTAGGTCAGACCCAAGCGCGTCGTGCGGGCGCGGTCGACGTCCGCGCGCAACTGGAGCTCTCCCCTGGCGCCCAGGCTGTCTTCCGAGAGCCATTGCAAGAAACCTCGGGCGGTCGTCGAAACGTAGCTCAGCGGTGAAAGCACGAAGTCGACCCCCGCCTCGTCGAACCCGCCCGTATCGAAAACGCTCAGCACCGATTGACGAGAAAGATAGAGCTGCGGCTGCACGTGGGAGTAGGACGCAGTCGCGTACCACCATGTGTCTGGCAACACGTCGACCCAGACCCCGGCGTCCATCACAGCGCGGCTATCGGCTTCGAACACGACGTCGGCGTTGACGGCGAGTTCGCGCAGGGGCGTCAGCGTCGCATCGACGCCGAAGTTGCGGCGCTCCAAGTCGTGCGCCGCCCGCTGCTCGTGAAACGACAGTCCGGCGGACGCGAGCTTGCCCCAATGCAGACGCCCACGCGCGCCGTAGAGGCGGTTGCCGGCGCGTTCGGCTGGGTCGAGAGCCTGCGGCTCGCGCACCAACGACTCGGTGGTCGAGCCCAGGTGATGGTAGCCGAAGCGTTGATCCCAGCGCGGCAGCACCGTGTAGCCCCCGTAAGCCTCTGCCCAACCCCAGAGCCCCGATCCCGGAGTTTGTTCCAGCCGCAACTGCAAGCCATCGAAGCGCGCATAGCGGGCGGCACCCCCAAAGCTGGCTTGACGCCCCACGGTGACGCTCAGCGGGCCCCAAGGCTGCCGCACCCACGCCGAGCTGATGTCTCCGGTAATGGGCCGCTCGTATTGGCGCTCTCCGAACGTCGCGTCCACCCAACCCGAGAGTTCGATCGAAGCCGCTTCCTTCGACCAGGGCGTGGCAACCCCGGCAGCGCCCAGCGACCAGTACTCGAGCACGGGTACCAAGGTATCGGCCTGCACCAGCGAACCGTTGGGACCCGGGAGCAGCGCGCGCTGAAAGACGCGAAGTGTGGTCTCCGATCTGGCCGAGACGACGGCACTGGAGGGCGACTCGGCTTCTTGCGCCGCGCCCGTCGTGGCCCAGGATGCCAGCGTCGCAGACAGCGCTGCTCCGAAGCGCGGAGGCAACGATGGTCGGATTTGAGCAAGGAAGTTCAGCACGTCTCAGGCGACGATGCCTGCCGATGAGGCGGCACGCCGCCCGCCGGTGTGCAGGTGGCGTGCCGGAACCCAATATCGCACCGGTCGGAACTCCAGGAACCTCGTGAGCGCTCTCCGAGGCGGCTTTCGAGCAAGGCGCTACGGCGGCGATCGAGCGAAGCACGCAAGATTGGCGTTCCGACCTCGGCAGTCCGCCCGAATTGCGTAACGGCGCTGTGACGGTCGCTTTTCGCAAAGGATCTAGGCCACTTCCTGCTGCCGCCAGCGCCACCCGGCGCGTGTCTCTCGCTGTCGCCGGCTCTGCCTTGGTGCACGCACGCCGTTGGCACGATGTGTGTATCGCGCGGCGTCATGCCCACTCTCTCAACGTCGCACCGCACCGTCCCGCGCTCGCGCCGCCCGCTCGAGTTTGACAAATTTCGGCAGTTCGGTTCGCTCCTCCTGTTTCTGGTCCTTGCCGCTGCTTGCTCCGGCTCCGATGGTGCCGACGGTGAACAGGGGCCCCCCGGAGTCCCTGGTGACGCTGGCCTCCAAGGCGAGCGCGGCCCAGAGGGACCCGAAGGACCAGAGGGACCCGAAGGACCAGAGGGACCCGAAGGACCCGAAGGACCTCCAGGAATGGGCGGAAACCCGACGATCATCGATGCTGGTCCTGGTGCAGTCGGCCCCTCAGGGGAGCCGGGAGGGGGCACGCTGTTCACCGGCCCCGGACTGGTCGTCACGATTGACGACGTGAGCATCGACGACGGCGTCGCCTCCGTCGACTACTCCCTCAGCGACCTGGACGGGCGCCCCCTCGACCAGTCCGGTTTCCGAACCGAAGGCGAGGTATCGACCAGCTTCATCCTCGCGTGGCTGGACGAAGACGAGGAAGGCGAGTCGAAGCAATACACCACCTACACCCTACGAGAAGCAACGAGCCCCGATACGGGCGAAACCGAGCTGCAGTCCGCAACCGACAGCGACGGCGACACCGTGAGCCTCGGCACGGGTCGGTACCGCTACACCTTGGGCACTGAAATCGACACCGAGGGCCAGAGCGACAAGACACACACCCTCGGCATCTACGCGACCCGCACGTTCCGCGGTCTACGCTACGTCTCCAACGCGACCTTCTCCTTCGTGCCCGATGGCGACGAGGTCACGACGGTCCTCGACGTCGTCACCGACGAGGCTTGCGCCAACTGTCACGGGCGAACGATCGAAGCCCACGGCGGAGCGCGTCGCGGCGTGCTGATGTGCAACTTGTGCCACACACCGGGAGACTCCATCGACCCCGACACCGGAGAGACCATCGACTTTCACGTGATGATTCACAAGATCCATCGCGGCGCCAATCTCCCGAGCGTGCAAGACGGGGAGCCCTACCAGATCGTCGGCTATCGGCAGTCGGTTCACGACTACAGCGAGGTGCACTACCCCGGAG
Source organism: Polyangiaceae bacterium (assembly GCA_050301735.1). Taxonomy (GTDB): domain Bacteria; phylum Myxococcota_A; class Polyangia; order Polyangiales; family Polyangiaceae; genus SZUA-265. The sequence continues at coordinate 3,705 of JBNKZR010000242.1, forward strand.
AACTCGCCAACTGCAATGCCTGCCACGCGGGTTCACAAGGCGGCCGCTGGGAAACGCGACTGAGCGTCGCTAGCTGCGCCTCCTGCCACGACCGTACGTACTACGGTGCCGGCGACCCACCCGCGGGTTGGACCGCGCATGGAGGTGGTCCGCGAGACGAATCCGAGTGCATCGTCTGTCACACGGACGATTCGATCTCCCCCGTCTGGGAGCGGCACCGAGTCGCACTCACGGACCCGGAACGCCCCGAGTTCGTCATCAACCTGTTGGGGATCGAGCAGACCTCACCCGGCGACTTGCCCCAGGTATCGTTCAACGTGACCCTCGATGGCGCCCCCGTCGACGTCATCAACGAGCCGCCGGATCGTCTCCGCATGCTCATCTCGGGACCGAACTCGGACTACGCCGGTTACTTCCGAGAAGACGTGAGCGGCGCCATCGAGTGCGACGACCCCGCGGAGCCACCCTGCCTCGAGCGGGACGGCGACGACTTCATCTTCCACGCCGAAACCCCCATCCCCGTCGACGCTGAAGGCTCCTACACCGTCGGCATGGAAGGACGTGTGGTCATCGACGAGGAGCGCCACGCGGCGCTCAACCCCACCCTCGCATTCACCGTCACGGGTGACGAGGCGGTGGAGCGACGCCAAATCGTGACCCAAGAGCAATGCAACTCGTGCCACCAGGACTTGTCCGCGCACGGCAACAACCGGCGCAGCGTGCAGTACTGCACCATGTGCCACACGGCAAACCTCGTCACCGGAGAGCTCGAAGAAGACGAGACTGGCTTCTTCGCCGCGGCCGGTAACTTCAAGGATCTCATTCACAGCCTGCACGCGTCGAGCGAGTATCCCGACACGCTGGCCAATTGCGCCCATTGCCACATCGAGGGCACGACTCAGTTACCACTGGCGGCGACCACACGACCGAGCCGCACGGAAACCCATGACTGCTTCGAAGACGCCGGAGTCGACGAAGACACGGAATGCGCCTCCGACATGGTCGCAGTCAGCTCGTTTACCCTGACACCTCCAGAGACCGCCGCGTGCATCAGTTGCCACAGCGCGCCAGCAACGGCGGTACATGCCGAAGTCAACACCTCCCCGACCACGTCCGCCGAATCCTGCTCGACATGTCATGGGCCAGGCAGCAGCGTCGACGTCGCCGCTGCTCACGCCCTCGACCCCTGAACGTACTTTCCTTCCCTCGAGGCTCAGTGCGTCGACTGAGCCTCGAACCAACGCACGAGCGCGCTGAGCGCTTCGGGGCTTTGGGTATTGCCGGGCGGCGTGTGGCCTTGCTGGTGCTCGACTTTGGTGCGGACTGCGGGGGACCACATCTCGCACATCGGTCCTTGCCACTGATGGGTCGTGTCGCTCGGCCCACCCAGCACGTGCAGCGATGGCGTTCGTAGCGGAAGGTCGAACCAGCCCGCCACCATCGGATCGCGCGGCGGCGGACCGCTGTTGAACAGCACGGCGGCATGCCAGCCAGCATGCGTCTTCAAGCGACCCGTCTCCAACATCGCCGTCAAGATGGCGGTCATGGCAGCCCCCTGCGAGTAACCCGCCACCACGTCAAAACGTCGCTGCGCCAAGACGTCGCTCGCGCGTTGCAGGCTGTGCTCCAAGCCCTGATAGGAGACCGTCCCCTCCGCTCGCTCCATCGCGTTCCACCACTCGAAACAAGGCAAGCCACGAAACCGCCGGCGGATGAAGGGCGACGCTGGGCCAGTTGCGGCCAGCGGAGCGTCGACGAAGTGCCAATTCGCGACGTGCTGCGTGGCTTCGATCACGTCTGCCAGCATCTGCCGCATCATCTCCCCGTTCATGCGAAAACCGTGAAGCATCAAGACGTTGCACTTGTGAGACATGAGGTCGAAACGCTAGCACGCGTCCGCTGGACGGGGTCCAGCATGAAGCCTTCCACGCAGGACGGACAGCAACCCCAGCTTGCTCCAGAGACCCGAACACCAGAGTCACCAGGGGTGCGCGCGCGCTCACTTCTGTGCGATGCTCATCGGGCCCATTCATGATCTGCCCGAGACTTGCTGTTCAGTTCCTGCAACGTGCCTGCTTCGTGACTGTGTTCGTCAGCGCTTCGGCGTGTCGCCAGCAGAGCTCGACCGAGAGTACCGCCGCGACAGACTCGTCGGATGCGACGCCAGACGCCGCGGCCGAGCCGACGAACCTGGACACCGACGCCGCACCCGCAAGCGACGAGGGGGATGCCAGCGCCAGCGACAGCTCCCCGACCAGCCCGACGGAAACCGACGACGCGGTGGAGAGCGACGTCAGCTCCGAGGGCGACGTCACCTCCACCCCCGTCTCTTCGACGGACCCGAGCGACGAAGCCGAGACTCCCGAAGAGCTAGACACCGCCGCCACCGGGGACGTCACTTGGCACCAGAACATCGCGCCGCTGGTGCACGAGAACTGCGGCAGTTGTCATGGCGAGTCGGGTATCGCGCCTTTCTCGCTGCTGACGTACGAAGTGGCAAAGCCCTTGGCTGGGTTGATGCTCGAAGAGATCGAGGCGCAACGCATGCCGCCCTGGGGAGCGCGTAGCACGGACGAATGCACACCACCCCACGCATTCAAAGACGACGTGAGTCTCTCCAGCGCGGAGCGCTCTCTATTCCAGGATTGGGTCGCTGCTGGCGCGCCCGAAGGTGACCCCGACACAGCCGCCCCCTTGCCCAACTTGCCCTCGCTGCGCCTGGAAAACCCGACCCTGAACGTCGGCATCAACCAGGAAGTCACGGTGGATGGCAACGAAGACGAGTTCTACTGCTTCTCGATCGATCCCGGCTTCGACGAAGACGTCTGGCTGACGGCCTCACAGATCAACGCCGGCAACAGTGCCATCGTGCACCACGTGCTGGTCTTTGCCGATCCGCGGGGAGAGTCGGCCGAGCTCGCGGACGAAAACGGCAGCTATCCTTGTTTCGGTGGACCGATGCTGAGTCGCACACAGTTGCTCGGCGCTTGGGCGCCCGGCTCCGTCCCGTGGCGAACGCCGGAGGGTAGCGCTATGCACGTGGCAGCGGGTTCCCGCCTCGTCCTGAACGTGCACTACCACCCCAACGGACGAGCGGAGACGGACTCCAGCACCAGCGTCGACTTCAACCTGCAAACCGAAGCACCGGAGCAAACCGCGGTCATGCTCCTGGTCGGCAACTTCGCCAACGGCAACAGCGGCTTGATGCCTGGCCCCAACGACCGCACCGATGAGCCCGAGTTTCGCATCCCTGCAGGGGTGTCTGGACATACGGAGCTGCAAGAGGTCCCAGTCAGCCTCCCGCTCATCGCGCTGGGCGCCCGGATTTGGTCCGTTGGAACGCACATGCACTTGCTCGGCACCGACATGAAGATGAGCCTGGAGCGAGAGGACGGTTCGGAACTTTGCCTGTTGCAGACCCCCGACTGGGACTTCGATTGGCAGCGAGCGTACACCTACGACGTGCCCTCGGGGCAGGGCGTGGGGCTGGCCGTCGGCGACATCCTGACCATGCGCTGCACCTACGACAACACGATGGCTAACGAAGGCACGGCCACGGCCCTGGCTGAACAGGGACTGGATGCGCCCGTGGACGTCTACCTCGGCGAAGGCTCCTTGGACGAGATGTGCCTCGGGGTATTCGGTTTGACGATCCCCGGCGCCTGGTCGACTGACGACATTCTCTCTCAGCTGTGAGCCCGCCCATCCGGACCCAGGAACCCGCAGTCCCGACGAGCACCGTGGGGCGCAGCAAGGCCGTCACTCGAGACGCCGCGCCCGACCAGACGAGCTACGGCGACGAACTGGTCTCGATCGCCCACGGCGACAGTCTGGAGCTGTACAGGCATTGGCCGGCACCGACCGTCATCGTTTCCGACGGCGCCTACGGCGTGCTCGGGTTCGACGGTGATACGCCCGACCACCACGCTCTTCCTGAGTGGTACGAAGCCCACGCCGCGGCCTGGGCAAGACACGCCATTCCTTCGACGACCTTGTGGTTCTGGAATTCGGAAATCGGGTGGGCGGCAGCGCACCCGGTGCTGGAGCGAAATGGCTTTCGCTACGTCAATTGCAACATCTGGAACAAGGGCACGAGCCACATTGCCGGCAACGTCAACACCCGCACCATCCGGCGCTTCCCAGTGGTCACCGAGGTGTGCGTGCAATACGTCAAAGAGACGAGCGTCGCGGGCTCGTCCGTCAAGGAGTGGCTACTTCGAGAGTGGAAGCGCTCGGGACTGCCCCTCAACGCAGCCAACGACGCTTGCGGCGTCAAGAACGCTGCCGTGCGCAAGTACTTCGACCAAGGACACCTCTGGTACTGCCCTCCCCCGGAAGCCATGCAGCGCTTGAGCAGCTATGCCAACGCTCACGGCGACGCCACCGGGCGCCCTTACTACAGCTTGGACGGGCACTCACCCGTGACCTCGGAACAGTGGCGTCTGATGCGAGCGAAGTTCGATTGCCCTCACGGGGTGACCAACGTTTGGGAACGTTCCGCGGTTCGCGGCAACGAGCGCGTTCGAGTCCGCGGACCACGCGGGCGCGCCGTTCACCTGAACCAGAAACCGCTGGACTTGATGGAGCGCATCATCGGCGCCAGCTCTGAACCAGGCGACGCAGTTTGGGAACCCTTCGGAGGGTTGTTCAGCGCCAGCATTGCAGCGAGAAACCTCGGCAGACGCGCCTTCGGTGCGGAGCTGGACCCCACCTACTTCCAATACGGATTGGAGCGGGTGCGCCGAACCGCAACGCCCGCTGACGAATGAGATGCAGCAGCGCCGCCCGCGCGCGGCGTCGTGTTCGATGCGGCAGTGCCGCGACCCCCGCCCCCTCACACTCGAGCAACTACGCAGTGCGCTGGATCAAGTGATAACCGAAAGGCGTCTCCACGACGCCACTGGTTGCACCCACCTCCAGGCCGAATGCCGCGTCTTCGAACGCGCCGACCATCATCCCGCGCCCGAAGCTTCCGAGATCACCCCCGCGCGCACTGGAGGGACAGTCCGAGTGCTGCTGCGCCAGGGCCGCAAAGTCTGCCCCGCTGGCCAGCTGAGAAGCGATTTGCTCGATCTGCTGTGATGCTTCGGCCTTGGAGCGAGTCGCCGTCGAGCGCTCGGAGCCAGCGTACATGAGAAGAATGTGCGATGCGCGAACCTGATCAGACATCACAAGCGCATACCACGGCCCAACGCGCTCTGGCCAGCCTTGCCGTGGGCCCGAACCCACTCGCTATCGGCGAAGAAACCAGCGACGCCCCGACTGCGGCACCCTCAGAGGCACTCGGGTTTGACCCGCCGCACGCCCTGAGCATCGACGTAGTAACTCGGAGAACAACGATCAGCCCCCTGTGGACTCGCACTGGGCGCAGCGGAAGGCTGCGGTGCTGCCAATTCCGGACTCGATGTCGAGGTGCCAGCACTGGCAACGGATGCACTCGGCGCAGGAGGTTCGCGCCTCATGTCGATGTTGACCGACGTGGTGGTGCCTTCGTGGATCTTCACGCTCTTGAACTGGCTACCGAGCAGGTCGTGCCACAACTCCAATCGGTAATCTCCCACCGGCAGCTCGACCCCCACCTTGGGCGTACGCCCGATGAGCTGACCGCCGATACGCAGCATCGCGGCTGGCTTCGAGGTGACGTTGAGGGTACCCAGCCCAGCGCCGTCTTCCGCGACTGGCCTCTTGGCCTCGCGCTGCTCAGCTCCGGGCGCTGCTCCCTCGCCTTCCGCCCCCTCGTCTTCCGCCCCCTCCGCGACCAAGGGCTCCGTCGGCGGAGTGTCGTTCGCGACTCCCAGCTCCACTGGCTCTTCCGCGGGTGCGCTCGGAAGCGCGGATTCTTCGAACAAGCGAGGTGTCGCATCGTTGCCAGAGGCCGAAGCTGCAGATGGCTCCGGTGGCGGGGTGTCCGCTCGAGGTGCTTGGTCGGGCCTGGAAAAGACGCTCACGAGAAACAAGACGACCGCAGCGGCACCCAGGAACACAGGCGCGAGCGTACGCCCGAGGCTAACCTTCTGGATGGCGGTGGGCACCGGGGTGTCGTCGTCGACGCGGGTGTCACTCTGTACCGGCGGGGGCTCGGATTCCGCTCGTTCGGTCGCGGCGCGGTAACGGCCGACGTTTTCTCGCTGTCGCTCGGACGTGGGCGCCACTTCGCTGGCGGTCGGCGTCGCATCGGGCTTCGGCGGCGCACCGCGCGTCTGGGGACTGCGCATCGCGCGTTCCTCTTCCAAGCTCAAGAGCGCGTCCGGCTCCGTGGGATCACCAAACTCCGGAAGCTCCCGCTCCGACTCCGTCGGCGACTCGGCAGAAACGGCGATGACCCGCTGCACGGCAATGGGACCAGTGCTCGTTCGAGCCGCCGCTCCCGTGCCGGACAGCAGTTCCAGTCGTGATGACTCGGGCGGCGCGAACGCAGTGACCGGGGACGGCTCCGTGTTGCGAGTGCCCGTAACGCGAACCGTGATGCGCGGCTCGGCGCTGGTGATGTGGGCCACGTCCTCCGTTCGACGTCGAGCTCGCGCCAGACTGAAAGCGCTGGTCGAACGCGACGCTTGACGCGTGTGAGGCCAGAACCGCAGCAGCTCGTCGGCGAACAGCTCTGCGCTTTGATAGCGTTCGGACGGGTCTTTGGCGATCGCCCGCTGCACGACCGCGGATAGCTCCGCCGACAACATCGGGCAGAGCTCGCTCAATTGCGGGGTCGGCGCGCCGACGATCTTGTTCAACACCGCGCCGTGATCTTCGGCCGTGAACGGCTTTTCGCCGCTCAAGAGCTCGTACAGCATGACTCCAAGCGCGTACAGATCACTACGGTGGTCGATACCGCCGCGGCCCGCGGCTTGCTCGGGAGACATGTAGTAGGGCGTGCCCATGACCATGCCGGCCTTGGTTGCACGCGTCTGCTGGGCGTTGCGCAGCTTGGCGATCCCGAAGTCCAGAACTTTGACCAGAATGCCGCCCAGCTCACGATCGCAGAGGAAGATGTTCTCGGGTTTCAGATCCCGATGGATCACTCCCGCACGGTGCGCCACCGCCAAGCCGTGGCATGCCTGGGTGATGATCTCGATGGCGTCTTGGGGCTTGAGCGTGCCTTCGCGAGCCAGACGCTGGCCCAGATCCTCGCCCCTCAACAACTCCATCAGGATGTACGGCGCATCATCGTGGGTCAGACCGGTATCGAGAATCGCACTGATGTGCTCACTGACGAGAGCGCCCCCGGTGAGACCCTCTCGCTGAAAGCGCTCCAACCACTCCTCGTCAGCGGAGAGCCAAGGGTGCAGGAATTTCAGCGCGAACGGGCGGTCGAGCTTCATGTGCCGCGCTTCGTAGACGCTGGCCATGCCACCTTCGCCAATGCGACGCGTGACCCGATACTTGTCGCAGATTACCTGCCCAACCCGGCTATCGCGGGGTTGGTCGGCGCAGGACACTTCGTGCTCGTGGTCCCTCCCGCAAACCGGACACGTCGACATCAAACTTCTGTCGCCGACTATAGCGCAGGCGGTGAGCTGCAGCACCGCTCCCCGGAGCCTCAACATAAGGATCACGGCAACGCCCGCAGTCGGCGCCTTCCGGCTCCTGCGGCTTACACGGACAGCGGCATTTCACGACCTCGATGCGTAACCCTGTG
>JBNKZR010000243.1:0-11323 GCA_050301735.1 Polyangiaceae bacterium
GAGTTCTTCACGGCGAGCAACGCGTCCTCCGCCGCGTCGAGCGATGGCATCAGCGAGTTGAGCAGCATCGGGCCAGCGGTGCTCCGGTTGTCGCGCGGTCGCCCGCAATGCCACCATGAGCAGCGGATCGGAAAGATGCTCCCGCCAAATGGGATTGTACCTGACCGTTCTGGCTTCGAGCGTGCGCACTTCCTCCAACGTCAATTCTCGCCGCGCCAGCGTCTCCAGGAGCATCACCCCGAGCGCGTAGACATCCGTCGTGGGCGTTACAGCGCCTCCAGCTTCGCGCTCTGGAGGCGTGTAGCGGCGAGGCTGTGGCAAGATGGACTGGGCTTTTCGAGGCAAATGCGCTTGGCCGTCCTTCGTGAACAACACGTTGGCGGGGCACGTCGCCCCGAACCCCCGCACCTCGCTCGGGGTCGATTCCCCGTCGAGCAACTGGGCCACGGCGCGGCCTATCTCGACCAGACCCTTGAGCGCCAAACGCTCCGGCACACCACTATCGTCAGCGCCACGGTGGATGAGCTCCCAAGTCAAAGCCAGAGTGCCATCGGCCATGGGCACCGGAATGGAACTGATCGCGACGGAGACATTCTCCGACGCGCCGCGTTTCGCATGCTGACGGATGCCACTGGGGCGCTCCTGTGCGCAGAAGGCGGGCGGGCGCAGCGTCTCTTTGTCGCGCTCGGAAACGCTGGCGCTGACCGGAGCCGAGACTGGGTGCTGAATGGGTGGCGGAGGTTTCACGATGTCGACCTCGTCTGCAGGCGGCAGTTGTCGGTACTACGCGGTCGCCCGGTGCTTTGTTCCGAGCGTGCATGAAGCAAGACGGCCGGCAGAGCTCAAACCATAGCGCTCCGTGCAGCCTTTCAGTCCCAGCGGCGCGCTGCCGCGGTGACACACGCAAAAAGCGCCGCTGCGCGGTAGGACCAGCGCAAAGCCCGACTCATGTGACATGAGGTGGCCACTGCCCCATGGGGCGTGGAAAAGCCGATCAGGGGGTACAGCCCAGAGAGCACCCTTCGGACGCGTAACAATCGTCGCAGACACGCAGGCACTCGAGAGCGCACAAGTCGTAGGCGTCGCGACAGACACGCCGACACTCACCGGGGTTGCCTGTGCAAGTGAGCTCACACTCGTCCTGATCGCGAGAGCACGTGAGGTCACACGCCGCACGTGGTTCGTCACAGGCGGGAAACGAACAAGCTGGCGGCCCGGCATCGAAGGCTTCGCCGGTGTCGGTCGTCGTTTGGCTGCTCCCGGCATCGGCCACCTGTAGAACGGGCTCGACGACGTCCGTCTCTGCCACGTCGACCGGAGTGCCCTCCGTCTCGACCGGCGCCATCTCCGTAACCACCGCGTCCGTCACGTCGACGCTGTCTTCTGTCGACGCGCTCGCCGGATCGGTCGCAGGCGAGTCGACGTCGGGTTCGTCCGCGGCAGGCTCGGTGTCGGTCGTCTCGTCGCCGACTTCGCTCTCCGCGGTCACTTCGGGATCGGAGGCCGTTTCGTCAGCGTCCGTGGCATCGGAGGCTGCTTCATCGCTCGAGTCGGTACCGTCTTCCGTGCCCAATTGCTCGCCGGAGCGTACCACTGAATCATCGACGGCGAATTGATCGAAGTCTTGAGTGCACGCCACAACTGCCGCAAGAACGACGAGCGTGGCGCCCGGAAGCATGAACCTCATAGCGTCCCTCGCAGCGTCAAAGCGCCCGGTGCAACGACCAGGGCAACCGAGGACTCGTCCTCGTCAGGGTCGAGAATGAACAGCGTGACGGCGGCGAGCGAACCCACCACGCCCACCGCCAAGCCGATGTTTGCCCAGAGCTGTTCTTTCTTGCCATCGTCCAGCGTCTGGGCCTGGTCCGATGGGCAGGCACCGCTCACGCAAGCGTCGTTGAGTTCGTCGTACTTTTGCTTGCTCGACAGTCCGAAAGCTCCGAAGGCTCCGAAGCCCACGACACCGACGGCAGCCGCCGTGTACGCGTAGGGCGCCAAGGAGGCCGGTGGCTGCCGTTCTTCGGCAGGCTTGGCCGGTGACGTCGCTGACTCCAGTTGCTTCGCTTGGGTCGCTTGGGGTTGGCCCTCGACGCTGAGCGTGATCTCTTGCGTCTCGCCAGGTTGCAGTTCCAGCAAGCGCGATTGAGTCGGCTGCCCTTCCGTCGCGAGCTCGACTTGGACCTTCCCAGGTAGCGCCACCACAGGCTCACTCCATGCCGTGCGACGGATTTCTTCTCCATTGACGGCGAGTTTGGTGCGCGGGGTCGCGTTGTGCACGTTGAGCTTGACGAAGCTGAGCCTGGCCTCGAGCTCCTCTCGCTCCGTGCGCGCAGCATCGGCCGTGCGACCATAGCGCGCCTCCATCTTCGCGAGCTCCATCGCATCGATCATGGTGCGGCCGTAGATGGCGTAGGCTTCCAAGAGTCGTCCCAATTCGCGCAGGCAGCGGGCCTGATACAGGCGGGTGTTGGGACTGGCGACGATCGCGCGTGAGGCGTTGAATTCCTCCATCGCTTGTTCGTACTCGTTGGCTTCGTAGAGCTCCTTGGCTCGCGCAAAACGCGCTTGTGCCTGTTCCAACTGCACGTTGCTGGCCGTCATCGGATCAGCACCCTCGCCGTGCACGGCTTCGTCCGCCAGGACCGGGCTCGAAGCGAAAAGCCACGCTGCACTCAACGCAGCGCACCAATGGAAAATCCAAGTAAGTCGAATCATCGTGTCAGATCCCTTCGGGGTCATACCGACGTGCAGCCGGCGTCGTCGTCGCGACGTTCGGCTTTCGCGCTGCTGCTCTGGGCTTGCTGCCAGGCGCTTCCTTCTTCGGCGCCGTGCGCACGGGTTTGGCCAATGTCGACGGCAGTGGGGGCTTCGCACCCAACTCATCCGGCTCTGGATCGGCAACTTGGCCGCGCGGCGCGGAGGGAGCCACTTGACGTGCGACCGTCGCAGCGGGCTGTTGCGTCACCTCACCTGACCGCGCCGCCTCGGGCAGCTCCGCTTTGGGCGCGCCCTTCGCTGGCTCTGCAACATCGCCCGGCTTCGGAGCGGCTGCCGCCAAACCAGTGTCCTCGTCCGCTCCCTGTCGCGTGCTAGCCCAGAAGGCGAGGCACGCGGCAACGGACAACCCGACGGCAAGCAACGTCAGCCAGCGGCGTCGGCTCCTTCCCCTGCCGACGGCCATCGAAAGCTCGTGTGCCCCAGAAATCGCGCTCACTGCGTTCGGCGGCGCGGAGAGCACAACCAACTCGGTTCGCGCAGCCGTCGGTGGCTCGAACCGGGTGGGCGGCGCTTTCGGAAACGGGATCGGCAAAGGCGGCAGTTCTCTTCCGTTCGGCTGCGCCTCGATATCTCCGAAATCCGCTTCGGAGAGCGGTGCTGATCTGCTGGGCGCCACTGCGTCGACGGCGGAACGGCGATCGACCTGGACCTGCACCGAGGTGATCCTGTCGCTCGCCGCCAACTCATCTTCCATCGCCCCGAGCAGATCGACGTGCTCGTAGGTACCGCTGCTCGTGAGATCGAAGACCGGAGCGGCGGGAGCCTTGGGCACATCGGGCCCCTGCACGACGGGGGTCGCGCGTTCTCCTTGTCGCGAAAGCGCCGCCGCGACGGCCGACGCCAAGGATGACCTGGGCGCCAGTCGCCCGTCAGATGCCGCGACCAGCGCCTCAGCGAGATCGCCCACGCCACTCCACCGAGCCTCGGGCTTTGCCGCCAGAGCCTTCAACGCCACGTCGAACAGCCCATCCGACGATAAGGTTGCCAACTCAGGGTCTTTCGCAGCCCGCTCCGGCGTCAGGTCGGTCGCTTCGTTGTCGCCCAGCTCCCGTCCGATGAGGGTCTCGAGCAGCATCACGCCCAACGCGAAAATGTCGGAATGCTGATCCGGAGGCAGCCCAGCACGACACTCGGGTGCAGCATAGCGAATCGGTTGCTCGACGGTTTGCTGCTCTGCCGGCAGGAGTGCTGAGCCGTCACGAGTGAACAGAAGATTTGCTGGACACAAAGCTCCAAAGGAGCGCTCCTTGGGCGGCTTGGTGAGGTCACGGTGCCGCACCGCAAGCGTGTTGATGACCTGCAACAAGGAGCGCAGCGCCACCGGGAGACCAACCGCTGCTCCCGTTCGAATGAAGTCCCAGCTCAGGCCGACGCCACCTCCGTCCAGGGGAACGGGGATCGAACTGGGGGCCTTGATGAGCCCACGAGGAGAACTGAGAAGCGCTAGCTGATGCTCGCCAGGCATCTGCGGGGGCCGTGCTGTCACTGCGCTGTTGGCGCTGGCGAGATGCTTGCTGCGCCTATGACGCATTGGGGGGGGTGCCGTCACTTGCTTCGAATCGCTGTTTTTTGGGTTGTTGGGGTGTCGTCCGTTTCGTCCTGACCGTTGCTCGTCCAGAACGGCCACGACTGCACCAAACGAAACCTGCCCATCAAAAAACTGACAGCGTTCCCCGGTGCTCCTCAGAAATCTCCCACGGCGAAGCCACCAACGCTGGCAGTATCTCGCTGCGGACGCCAAGACCGTGCCTGGTCGGCGCTGTTGTACAGGTCCGCCAACCAGAGCGGAACAGCCACATTGCACGCCGGCGACGAATGACCCAGTGGTCACACATCGCGAGATGTATGCCTGTTACTCCCAGGGAAGCAATCGATCACCCGAGGGGGCCATCGCATTCGTGCCTACCCAGACTCCGAGGTCACACACCGGACGCCTTCGCACGCAACTCGTAGCGGATGTTCTCGAAGGCCTTGGTCGACGAGCAAACAGACTTCCGCTCGAAGGGCGTGAATCCTAGACGTCGAAGCACCCGGTGACTTGCGATGTTGTCGAGCCCAACGCCGGCGATCAAGCGCCGCGCGCCGAGTTCTTCGAACGCCCACTCTACGACGCCCGCCACGAACTCACCAGCGTAGCCAGACCCTTGGTGGCGAGGGTGCGTCCAGTAGCCCAGGTTGAACTCTCGTGGATGCGGTTCGAAGCGGTCGGGTTTCAAATCCGCCCCCCCCACGATGGTGCCGTCATCCTGCAGCAGCGCCGTGAACGAGAACACCTCCCCTCGAGCCCAAGCCTTGTGTTGGCGTCGGAACTTGTTCGCGATGGTTCGGACGTCATCCGGCGGATCCCAGCTGAGCCAACGACTGAAACCGTTCGTTCGAGCTGCTTCGAAGAGCGCAGCCGCATCATTGGGTTCGACCCTTCTGACGATGCAGCGAGCGGTGAGAAACGACGTGGGCAGCGAGCGGAGCGGAGTCACGGCACGCTCTCCCACGCTTCGACCGAATCAGCGACGCCCGCTCGCGCACTTCGCCCCCACAGCGCGCGAGCTTTCAAGTGGCCAGAGTCCCGGTGAGCATGGCTTTGAGCTGTTGATTGGCGACCGCGAGCATCGCAAAATCGGGACTGGGCGTTGCCTGCAGCTCTGCCATCAGGTGTTGGGTCCTCAAAAACAAGGATCCTCTCGCCTCGCCCCAGCGTTGGATGAGCTCGCCCATCTTCGAGTCGTCGTGGCCATCGGCCAACATGCTGCACACCAGTCCACGCTGCGTGCTGAGCAGTTCGTCGGTTACCGAAGCGATAGCCTGCTTGTCCCACGCGCGGTCACTCGGCAAGGTGCGCGCCATACGTCGCAACCACTCGAAGCCGAAGCTCTGCCCCACGCGATAGTAGAGACGCGCGACGATGTCGACGCTACGATTCACCTCGCGACTCACCGATACGATGTCGCACGCGCTACTCAACAGCGGCAGGCGCGCAGCCGCCCTTGCCATCTCCGCCGGCACGCCCTTCTTTTGCAGGCTCTTGATTCGCCCATCGAGCAAAGCCTTTTCTTCGGGACCGATCAACGTGTCTAACTGCTCGGCCAGGGCAGACACCCCGTCGCTGTAGGCTGCGACGTGTTTCGAAACACTCAGATCCTGCCCGTGGCTGCGCAACAACCAAGCGCTCGTACTGACGAGCAAACGCCCTGCCTCCATCAACATGGTTGCCTGCGCCGACGCGGGCACGACGTTGTCGAGCTCTTCGATACGACGCCACAGGTCGGGCATTGCATACAACTCGCGGGCAACCACGTAGGCCTGGGCTACCTGGGGCATGGGCATTCCCACGCGTTCACCAATCTCGAGTAGGAAGGTGACGCCCACACGATTGATCAAGTCGTTGGCCACGATGGTCGCGATCAGCTCTCGCCGCAGACGGTGCTTGACGATCCAGTCGCGGTAGGTGACACGTAGCGGAGTCGGGAAGTACTCGATCAGCTCTTGCTCGAAGAACGGTTCGTCCGGCAACTCCGACGCGAGCAGCTCCTCAAAGAGAAAGTTCTTGGCGTAGGAGACCAACACACACAGTTCGGGTCGAACGAAACCGACCCCAGCGTGGGTTCGGTCCAACAGCGTCTCTTGATCCGGCAGGCACTCGAGCTCTCGGTCGAGGCCCGCCTCTTGTTCCAATTGCCGCATGTAGCGCGCAAGACGGTCCGTATAGCGCGCCCCCACGTGCTGGGTGACCGTGAGCGTCTGGGTTTGTAGGTAGTTATCCCGCAAGACCAAGGCTGCGACCTCGTCCGTCATCTCGTGCAGCAAGGTGTTGCGCTGTGCGCGCGTCAGTCGACCTGCTCGCTCCACCTCGCCGAGCAGGATCTTGATGTTGACCTCGTGGTCCGAACAATCCACGCCCGCTGAATTGTCGATGAAGTCCGTGTTGCAGTGACCGCCATGTAACGCGAACTGAACCCGCCCCCGTTGCGTCATGCCCAGGTTGGCACCCTCTCCGATCACTCTGGCGTGAAGCTCGTTGGCGTCGATACGCACCGCATCGTTCGCTCGATCGCCGACCTGGGCGTGGCTCTCGTCCTTGGCTTTTACGTACGTTCCAATGCCGCCGAAGAACAGCAACTCCACCTTGGCGCGCAAGATGTGTGAGATCAGCTCGTTGGGGGTGACCGACGTTTCCTTGATACCCAGCACTCGGCGGTTTTCGGCTGAAAGCTGAATCGACTTCGCCTTGCGGTCGAAGACACCGCCACCCTTGGAGATGAGCTTCGAATCGTAGTCAGCCCAACTGCTGCGCGCGAGCTCGAACAAGCGCTTTCGTTCCGCAAACGACGTGGCGGGATTGGGATCCGGATCGAGGAAGATGTGCAGGTGGTTGAACGCGGCGACCAGGCGGATTTGCTCGGACAGCAGCATGCCGTTGCCAAACACGTCTCCGCTCATGTCGCCCACGCCGACGACCGTGAAGGGCTCCTTCTGAATGTCCTTGCCCAGCTCACGGAAGTGACGCTTGACGGATTCCCAAGCTCCGCGAGCAGTAATAGCCATCTTCTTGTGGTCGTAGCCGGCAGATCCACCCGAAGCGAAGGCGTCGTCGAGCCAGAACCCGTAGCTCTGCGATATCTCGTTGGCGATGTCCGAAAACGTCGCGGTACCTTTGTCAGCAGCGACGACCAAATACGGATCCGGCTCATCCAGACACACGACCCCCCGCGGGGAGACGATCTTGTCACCCTCACGGTTGTCGGTCACGTCGAGTAGACCTCGGATGAACGTCTGGTAGCAGGCAATGCCCTCCTTCAGAACCGCGTCTCTGCCCGCATCTGCAGGGGGCGGTCGCTTGACGACAAAGCCCCCCTTGGAACCCACGGGCACGATCACGGAGTTCTTCACTCGTTGGGCCTTGACCAGACCGAGCACCTCGGTACGGAAGTCCTCCAGTCGATCGGACCAACGCAGACCTCCACGCGCGACGGGCCCGAAACGGAGGTGTACGCCTTCCACACGCGAGCTGAACACGAATATCTCGCGGTAGGGCCGGGGCTCGGGCAACCCTTGAAGGCGCTGGGAGTCGAACTTGATGGAGACGTAGCTCTTGGCGCGCCCCTCGGCATCGTGCTGGTAGAAGTTGGTGCGCAGACTCGCGTCAATCGCGCTCAAGAAGCGACGTAGGATGCGGTCCTCGTCGAGACTGTCCACTGCATCGAGCGCCTGCAAGATTTCCGCCCGAGTGTCGTCTTCGGGCAAGCGCGGTGGACGCGAAGCGCGATTGGCTCCGGGAGGCCGGAACTTCGCCGCGAACAGCTCGACCAACGCCTTGGAGACTTTCGGGTTCCGTTTGAGCGTCGCCTGCATGTACGTCAACGAGAACGGGACGCCTGCCTGCCGTAGGAATTTGGCGTAGGTCCGAATCAGCCGCACTTCGCTCGACGTCAAACCAGCGTGGAGTACCAAACGGTTGAAACCGTCGTTCTCCAGCTCCCCTTCGAGAGTGCAGCCGAAGACTTGAGTGAAGTTGTGACGCACGGCGTCCAGATCCACCGGCACCTGGTCGTCGGTCAGAAGCGCAAAATCGTGCACCCACACATCGACGCCCATCTGCTCCAGGCGAATGTCGAACGGGACTTCGCTCACCACACGAAGCCCCATGTTCTCCAGCATCGGCAGCACGTCACTGAGCTGCACGAAACCAGTCGGGTTGTAGAGCTTGAGCCAAAGCTCGTGGGGCTGCGCTCCAGCCCTGCGATACAGGTGTATCTCTCGACGCTTGTGTTCGATGGCCTGCTCGATCATGTCGATGTCGACGACCGCCGTGTGCTCGTCGAACGTCGCGCAGTAGCTCGTGGGCAACGCGCCGACGTAGCGACGTGTCATCGCCATACCCTTCTCTTCGCCATGTTCGTTGATGAGCGCCGCTTGGAGACGGTCGCCCCAAGAGCGGGTGGCTTCCCACAGCTTCCGTTCCAGAGCTGCGTGATCGATGTGGACCGAGCCTGTGCCCGGCGTCTTGACGATCAGGTGTAGACGCGCGAGCGGCTGGTCCCCGAGCAACGTGTAGTAGGCGCTGATGGAGCCGCGAAATGCCGACGCGAGGATGTCCTGGATCCGCAGGCGCAGCGTCGTATCCATCCGATCTCGTGGCAGATAAACGAGGCAGGAGACGAAACGATTGAACGGGTCAGTCCGCACGAAGAGCGCGACGCGCTGACGGTTCTGAATGTGGAGGATACCTAGACTGATCGACAAGAGCGTGTCGATGTCCGTCTGAAACAGCTCATCGCGCGGGTACGTCTCTAGAATGTACCGAAGCGCTTTGCCGTCGTGGCTATTGCGCGCCAAGCCCGACCGCCCCAACGTTTGCTCGATCTTGTGACGCAACAGAGGGATCGAGTCCGTACTCTTGGCGTAGGCAGAGAGCGTGAAGAGACCTACGAATAGGTGGAAGCCGGCGACCTCCGAGTCCGTCGCCTGCTCGGACGAGAAGTCGGGCAACACGAGCGCATCGAGATGCACGGGGCGGTGCACCGTGGAGCGCACGTTGGCCTTGAAGATCCGGAGTGCCTCTCGCTCACCCAAAGGCTGCAGCTGCTCCAGCACTTCGCGGGTCGAGTCCCGCAAGATCCCGAGCCCAGATTCCGGCGTCGACTGCAGCACCGGACCACCCTCGCGCCGTTGTTGTGAGTAGCGACGATAGCCGACGTAGGTGAAGTGATCGGCGTTGAGCCAGTCGAGAAACGCGACGACTTCATCGGCGCTCTCCAAAGTGGCCAAATCTCGAGACGACAAGACACGAGACAGCTCGGCGCTGCGAGCCCGCATTGCGGGAAAGTCTTCGACCGCTGCCCGCACGTCCGCCAAGACCTGCCGTAGGGAGTCTTCGATGCGAGGGAAGAAGTCATTGGGTTGGGCTCGAACCTGGATTTGCATGCAGGACTCTTGCCCTGCCCGCTGCTCGAAGTCGGCGAGGTGCACATCCTGGAGCTCGCCTTGCTCCGAACGCTCGACCACGAAAATCGGGTGCACGAAGAGCTGAACCTCCGCATCGAGCTGCTGCAGGCGTGCGCCCAACGAATCCACCAGGAAGGGCATGTCGTCGGTCACGACTTCCACGATCGTGTGGCGCGACTGCCAGCCATGCTCGTCCAGCGTCGGACGATAGACGCGGACCAAGGTCTGCTGCGGCATTCGTTGACGCGCAAACGCCAACAACGACAGACCTGCGGCGTACAGGTGCTCGGGGCGCTGCTTGACCACGTCCCCGGGGGGCACGGCCCTATACATGCCGCGAATGAAGCGACTGACGAGGCTTGCCTCGGCGCCAGCCAAGCGCTGCCGCACGATGAGCTCGAGCTGCTCGAGCACGTCCGCTTGTATCAACTCTTCCGTCACTACCATGACCGATCGCTAGAACCTCCCGTGGACACGACGATAGCCTGTCCGCGGAAAGGAGGTGACTGGCAGACGAAAAATCTCTCGCCCTCGTCCCAGTTCTCCACTATTCCTCCGGTCCCGCCGGACGCGTTTCGGCGCTGGAGAGATGACCGAGTGGTCGAAGGTGCATGACTGGAAATCATGTGTACTCGCAAGGGTACCGTGGGTTCGAATCCCACTCTCTCCGCAGACTCCAGAACGACGCTGGTCACGCCGCCTGCGCGCAGCCGTAGGGCCGCTCAGCATGAGGCAGCGAGCTGGCCACTTGTTCAGCCGGTGAGCGTACCGCACGGACGGCCCAACAGTTGGCCTTGCTCCCGACTCGGCGGCGGACACCTTCAAGTGCTCTCTGGAGCCAACCCGCTCAGGCACTCCGCGATCGCTTGGAACAGCTCACCCCGTGGTGAGGTGCTGCGCCAGGCCAATCCGATGGTGCGATAGGGCACTGGCTTCTGGAATGGTCGGACCGCAAGCCCGGGTAGGCGACCTTCCGTGCGCAGCGAGATGGCCGGCAGCAGCGTCACACCGTTTCCGCTGGAGACCATCTGCGCGAGCGTCCCCAGGCTGGTCGCTCGAAAGTCCACGGCTTGCTTTGCTCCGCGCGCCTTGCAGATGGCCCAGGCTTGGTCTTTCAGGCAGTGTCCGTCATCCAACAACAGCACACGCTGATCGGCCAAGTCACCCTCGCGGATCGTCTGGCGAGCACACAGCGCGTGTTGCTTGTTGCAGGCAAACACGAAGGGGTCCCGAAACACGGGCAACGTCTGCAGGTCACCGAGATCGGCTTCCAGGGCGAGGAGGAGTACGTCGAGCTGGCCTGTCTCTGCCAACTCCACGAGACGTGACGTCTGTTCTTCGCGCAGCAGTATCTCGAGCTTCGGCAAGCGGCGCCTGAGGCCCGCCAGCGCACGAGGCACGAGATAGGGTGCCACCGTCGGGATGACCCCCATGCGCAACACCCCCGCCAGAGGTTCACTGTGTGCCGCTGCGGCTTCAGCGAGGTCGTCCATGTCGCTGAGCACGCGTTGAGCTCGTTTGACGACCTCCTCACCTACGGCCGTGAGCAGCACGCGGCGCCTATCCCGCTCCAACAGGATGACTCCCAGCGTCTCCTCCAGGC
>JBNKZR010000244.1:0-11279 GCA_050301735.1 Polyangiaceae bacterium
GCGCTTCGAGGGTCATCTGGGGGCGCGCGGCTTTCGACTCGGGCGCGCTACGCAGTGCCGACGACGTCATGCGGAAGGTGAAGCTCACCGGTGGGAACGCCGGTCGCCAGCCCGTGGCTCGATGGCACAAGGCGCAGTCTCGCGGCAGGGCCGGCTGCGTGGGGTCGCTGGGATTGCCCGTGTGCAGGGGGTGAATGTCCTGGCGACGGTAGTCATCCGCGTGACAGGCGAAACAGTTGGCAGGTACGGTGAACTGCTGCTCGTCCAGGCGCCGATGGCAGCTCGTGCACGGTGCCAGCACGTGCATGCCGGTGAGCGGTAGCTGCGTCATTCGATGCAGCTCGATGGCGGAGACGTCTTGCCAATTCCGCGCCGAGTGGCAGTTGTCGCAGGCCGTGCCCCGCTCGCCGCGGTGGGTGTCGACGTGGCACCCGGAGCACTGGCGGGTCAACACCTTGTCGGCGCGGTGGCATCCGACACACGCGATCTGATCGTGGCGACCCGTCAGAGGAAAGCCCGTGCGCGAGTGGTCGAAGCCACCCGCCGTGCCATCGTTGCGGATCGTCCAGCCGTCTTGGGTGTGGCACTCCGAGCACTCGAGGTTGCCGGTGATGGACGGATCGTGGCCGCTGCTCGTCGCCTCCGCGTGAGCCGCGTCGGGTGCGGTCAACGCGAGCCAACTGGCGAGGGTCAGCAAGCCGAACAGGACGATCGATGGCAAACGTTGTCGCGGCGTCATCGAGCGGCCTCGCGGTGTGGATCGGCGTGGCAATCACGGCACCCGCGGTAGCCCAGCCGATAGCGAAGGGCAGTCTTGCCTGCGCCGAACTCCGATTGGGCGTGACACTTCTCGCAGGGCAACTTGCGGTGACTCCCTTCGAGGGCGTAGCCCGTCAGTTTGTCGTGGGCGAAGCGGGGGATCTTGAACTCGTGGGGCGTGTGGCAGAAGTCGCAGGCGCGTTTGGGATCGCTCAATCGGAACTGCGCGCGATGAATGTCCTCGTGACATCCGGAGCATTCACGTGGCGTGTTCTCGTAGCTAGCGCCGTGACCGAGCTTGCGGTCCGCCTCCGTCGGCGTATGGCAGGAGGCACAAGGCGTCGACGCGTGTGCGCCCTCGAGGGGCCAAGTGCTGTGGTCGATGTTCGGTAAGTTCCACCCCGCTGGCGAGTGACACGTCGCGCACCCACCCCGCTGCATTTCGTCTGCGAATTGATCGCCATGGGGGTTTTCGTGGCAATCGGCGCAAGCGACCTTATCAGTGTGCCAGTCGAGTCGTTTGCCCTTCTGAGGGGCGTTGTCGTGGCAAGCGGAGCAGGGCACGGCACCGTGTCCTCCCGTGAGCGAAAAGCCGGTGCTGTCGTGCAACGCTATGCCGAACAACGTTGGCTTGAAGCCGGATACCGTGTGGCAGGTGGCGCATTCGCCGCCGTCGCGTGATGCAAAACGCCCCTCGTGGGCGTCGTCGTGGCAATCGGTGCAACGAGCGAAAGAGAGCTTTCGATAGCGCTCTGCCGGAGGCAGTTCGGGTAGATGGCAGAGCTTGCACGCGACTCGTTCGTGTTGTCCTTCGAGCGGGTAGGGCGTCTTCTCGTGGGCGGCCAGTCCGACCTTGCGCGGCAGTCCCGTCCACAGGATGCTCGCGTGACATTGGGCGCACTGCTTGCCGAAATTCGCTTCATGCACGGGGGAATGGCAGCCGACGCAAGCTCGTCCACGAGACGGGGGCAGGAGCGAGCCGCGGTCGTGACACTGTTTACACCCAACGCGCGCATGGCCATTGGCGAGGCTGAGCCAGCGGTGAGCGCCGGGTTCGAAGCGAACGCGGTGCCAGTCGGCTTCCGAGTGGCAGCCTTCACACTTGGCGCCGAGTTTGCCCTTGTGCGGGTCGTCGTGGCAGTTCGTGCAGGACGCGAAAGCGAGGCCGCGATACTTCGGCGGTTTGCCGTGGCATTCGCCGCATTCGACCTTCGCGTGAGCGCCGCGTAGCGCAAAACGGGCTTGCGTGTGATTGAAGTCATCGAGCTGGAGGGAAGACCAGCTCTGCTCGTCGTGGCAGTTGGTGCAACGCGATCCGAAACGGTTGGCATGAGGATCGTCGTGGCAAGAAGAACAGTTCTGGCTCAAGCCGATGTAGCTGCGGGTCTTGTGGCAATCGGAGCACTCGGCCTTCGCGTGGGCTCCGCGCAGCGGCCAGCCAGTGTCCGCATGATTGAGGGCTTTGGGATCCCAGCGGATGAGTGAGAACCCGCGGCCATGATGATCGGAGTGGCACTTGGCGCAGGGTTGTCCCTTGAAACTCCGTCCATGCAGGCCGCGCCCAGCGGCGATGGACGCTCCTATCTTGTCGTGGCAGCCCGTGCACTTCTGCGTCGCAATGCCGCGCCCGGCGCTGTGACATTCGCCGCACTTGTCGTCGCCTTCGAGTCGTGCGTGTGCGGCAGCGAGCGGACCAGGCGCCAAAAACTGCGCGGCCGCCTCGCGCCCCGAGCACAAGACGAGCGCCGCCCCGCACACGACCAGCAGAAGTCTAGAAACCACCGCTCGTCGGCTCCGAGAATATCCACCGGTAGCCGTAGTACCAGGCGACCCCCACGTGCACGCCAACGAGCAGCACCATCAACAGCGCGAAGAAGCGGTGCAGGCCGCGCCAAGAGCGCATGACGCTGTCCATGGCAACCGCTCGCGGCATGCTGAAGGCGATCGCCGCCGTTTCAGCAACACAGGCGTCGAGCAGAGCGAACTCCGCATCGAGCGTTCGTCTGTAGTTCGCGATAGTGTCGCGCACGAGCTGCCGCCTGCGGACGGCTTCCGCTCGCCACTTCGGCAGCATACGTAACACCTTGAGGGGCGTCACCCGTCCAGCAATGCCGGGCACCGGCGTCTCCACCAGCTCGGTCATCAGCCACGGCCCCAATCCCGGAACGATCGCGTCGAAGGCTTCGCAATGCTGCCGCAGGCGCGCGAAGTCGGGCTTCGGGACCAACGAGAAGATGAATCTGCCGATCAGGCCCGTCACCAGCACCACGACGAGGGCCCACATGCTGGCCGTCGTCATCGCGTTGCGCATCTGAAAGGTGGAATGAAACAGTATCAGCAAGCCGCCGATCAGCCCCGTGGCGACGTGCAAGTTGAGCCACGCGCTCATGCTGCCGAGGCGAAAGCGCACCAAACGCCGGCGGGCTAGGTAGAGCAGGTTGGTGAGAATCAGCGCCGTACCGACGATACCGTAGCCGTGACCGATCAATCGTCCCGGGGCGAGCATCTGGTAGTCTGGATGATCGACCCGCGCCTCGTGAGTCAGCAGGTAGTAGTCCTGCCCGCGCAAAAATAGCGCTACGCCCAAACCCAGGGTCAACAAAATGAGGCCGATCCAACCCACCTTGCTGGCGCGATGGGTCGACGGGCTGGCGGTTGCGGATTGGACGTGAACCTGAGGCAGGTGTCGAGACTGAGACACAGTCCACACCTAATGGACGGCGGTGAGTACTTCCGTGAAGGGCGACTCCATTTTCCTCGATGACGCCAGTATTTCACCAGGCCTCTCGGTCACCTGGACAAAATCGACTGGCCGTCACACGGAAACGGCGACGGGTGGCCATTAAGGGCACAGGTGCTCATGCGTGCTCAGGCTTCGCATGACTTGGCGACAGGTGGGAGCCATCAACGTCGCGCGGATCTTTTTGGAATCACTCAGGGTCAGGACGAAGCAGCATGAACGTCGACCGATCGATCAACATGAGCGTCCTATTGATCGCGGGGCTCGTCGTGGCAGCCGCTTTTGCTGGGGCCTGCGACTTCAGCAGTTTGAGTCAGGACACGATCGCCGAACACGCGATGGTGAACTCGGGCGAATGCGTGTCTTGTCATCGCCCCGACTTCGAGAAGGCCAAGGACCCGCTGCACGTTGGAATTTTCCCGGAGAGCTGCGGCGACTGCCACTCCAATGAAACGTGGCATCCGGCGACCTGGCAACACCCGACGCCTCTCGAAGGGGCTCACGCCATGACGCCCTGCGCAAGTTGTCACACGGGCGACCCGCCGGTGTACCAGGGCACGCCGCAAGACTGCGTTGGTTGCCACCAGGCCGACTACGAGACGAGTCCGTTTCCGGGCCATGAGGCGTACCCGACGACGTGCCAAGATTGCCACACGACGACAGCGTGGAAGCCGGCAACGTTGCCGGAGCACGAGTGGCCCTTGTTGGGAGCCCATGCGGTGGCGGAGTGCGCGAGCTGTCACGTGGGAGACCCACCGGTGTATCAAGGTACACCGCAAGAGTGCGTCGGTTGCCATCGTGCGGACTACGACTCGAGTCCACTGCCGGGTCACGAGACGTATCCGACGACGTGCCAGGATTGCCACACGACGACGGCGTGGAAGCCGGCGACGCTGCCGGAGCACCCGTGGCCGCTCGTCGGAGCGCACGCGATGACGGAGTGCGCGAGTTGCCACGTGGGCAATCCACCGGTGTATCAGGGCACGCCGCAAGAGTGCGTGGGCTGTCATCGTGAGGACTACGACTCGAGTCCACTGCCGGGTCACGAGACGTACCCGACGACGTGCCAAGATTGCCACACGACGACGGCATGGAAACCCGCGAACATGCCTGAGCACCCGTGGCCTCTGCTTGGGGCGCATGCGATGGCACAGTGTGCGAGCTGCCACGTGGGCAATCCGCCGGTGTATCAAGGGACGCCACAGGACTGCGTGGGCTGCCATCGCACGGATTACGATGCGAGTCCGTACCCTGGGCACGAGACGTTCCCCACGACGTGTCAGGATTGCCATTCCACCGATGCCTGGCGACCGGCGTCAGGCGGCGCCCATCCGGAGAATCGTTTCCCGATCACCGGACGCCACAACTATCCGTGCAACGATTGCCACAACCCGAGCCTGGGTCCGAATGGGCGCGGCAATGCCGACTGCGTTGGCTGCCACGAAGGTGTGCACTCCCGGGCACGCATCGATGGTGAGCACGACGAAGTGCGCAACTATCCCGGACCTGACGCACCCCCGAATTTCTGTCTGGATTGTCACCCCAGCGGTCGCGAAGAGGGCGATTGACGAGCACCTGGTTTCTCGTAGCGCTCGCCTCGAGCGCGGCTGGCCTCATCTACTGGGCGTGGAGCCACCTGGACAGTCGCGCAGAGCGCAAGGCGACCGCTCAGGCGGAAGAGATCGCCGCGCTCGGTGATGCGGTTCCGCAAACGTTGCATCCGGTGATCGATCCATGGAAGTGCATTGGTTCCGGTGCGTGCGTTCGGAGTTGCCCAGAGCACTCCCCACTCGGGCTCGTCCAAGGTCGTGCGAGGCTGGTCAATCCGTTGGGTTGTATCGGGCATGGCGTCTGTGAAGCGGCCTGTCCCGCCGGCGCGATATCACTGGTCTACGGAACGAAGCAGCGTGGCTTGGAGTTGCCCCGCATCGATCCGAACTTCCAGACCAATCAGCCCGGTGTCTACATTGCCGGTGAATTGGGCGGGATGGGGCTGATCCGAAATGCCGTCAATCAGGGCGCGCAGGCGGCGGACCACATCGTCAACGGATCGCCGGACGCCCCTCTGCGGCGCGGGGTCGGTGGCGCTCTCGACGCGGTGGTCGTTGGAGCAGGGCCTGCAGGTATCAGCGCTACCCTGCGCTTGATGGAGGCGGGGCTCAGCGTCGTCCTGTTGGACGCCGAAGCGCTGGGCGGCACCGTCACCCACTACCCGCGTGCGAAAGTCGTGATGACGGGCGACTTGAACCTGCCGCTGTTCGGTCGCGTCAAGCGACGCACGATGTCCAAAGAGGCGCTGGTCGAACTCTGGGACGAAATCCAAGCGCGCTGTGCCTTGCCCTTCGTCAAGGGGCAACTCGTGCGTGAGCTGCACGCGTGCCCTGACGGCATGTGGGAGGCAAAGGGGGCATCCCAGAGTTTTCGGGGAGCGAACGTCGTGTTGGCGCTGGGGATCCGCGGCTCTCCGCGAAAACTCGGTGTGCCCGGCGAAGAGCAGAGCAAGGTCGCTTACCGTCTGCTGGAGCCGAAGGAGTTCGAAGGCAAACACGTGCTCGTCGTCGGCGGAGGCAACAGTGCCGTGGAGAGTGCTCTGTCGTTGGCCGACTTCGGAGCGTGCGCTTCCGTGTCGATCAGCTATCGGCGCAATCAGTTTGCCCGCTGTCGCCCGGAGAATCGGCAGCGCATCGATGCCGCCATCGCAGCGGGTTCCGTTTCGGCTTTGCTGCCCAGTGAGGTCACTCGCATTGCCTCGGATCACGTCGCGTTGCGGCATCGGGACGCGGAGACCCAAATCCCCAACGATGCCGTCATCGCACAGCTGGGAGGCACCCCTCCAGGCGACCTGCTCAAAGGATTCGGTATCGAACTGGTAACCAAGTACGGCGAACGATGATGTCGGCGCTTGCTCTGGGCGCCGTCTTCAACGCGTTGCCGTCGCTCATGACAGAATTGGAGAAAGTTCGCGGTGGACCGGACGAGCGGTGATCTTCCGACACGGAAACAGGGGGTAACGACCACCTAGCAATATCGTGACGGATCTCGACGTGAAGGCTCCCGGCTCTCCTACGAAGGAGCGAGCCTTCGTCGAGGTCCATTCACGGCAAGCCAAGTTTTCGGACCTGTACGTCGAGCGTTTCGACTATGTTTGGCGAGTCGTGCGCGGTCTCGGGGTTCCCCCCGATCTCGTCGAGGATGCGGTGCAAGACGTATTCATCGTCGTGCACCGGCGGCTGGCGGAGTTCGTACCCGACGCCTCCTACAAGACGTGGCTATTCGCGGTCGCCGCGCGCGTCGCCAGCGACTATCGCCGTCGCGCGGCGCGCAAAGGTCGCCACGTCGCTTTGGAGCACGCGGCAGACCTGCACGCTCCCACGCTCGACCCCTACAATGCCGTGCTGTGCGTCGAACTCATGCGTCGAGTGGAGCAGTTTCTCGATACGCTCGACGCCGATCGCCGAGCCGTGTTCGTCTTATCCGAGTTTGGAGAGTTGTCGGGTCCCGAGATCGCCGCACGCCTTCACATGAAGCTCAACACGGCTTACTCGCGATTGCGCCTCGCTCGTCAGCAGCTCGCTCGACTGATGAGCGAGCTCGAGGCTTTGCCCGAGAGCGAAGAGCGGGTACGTGGGGCGCGCGCGACGAGATCCGCCCAGGCTCCGGGAACGCCTGAGCTGTCCGCTCTCACTCGACGCCAGGGTGACTGAGCACGCGGCCTCCTGGTCAGAGCGCCGCGGTTCAGAGTGTTGCGGACGTCCTGAGTGAGGCGTCTGGGGGCTGGTAGCCTTGCGGGGGGAGCGGGGCGGGAGTTCCCGCCTCGTCGAGCATCACGATCGCCTCGTTGATGGCCCCGTCCAACGTCGAAAAGATCTTCATGCTGGCTACTCGAGGATTCATCCAGCCCACTGCCGTGAGCACGCCGCGGATCAAGGGGTTGGTGACCACCACCACGTTGGCCAGTGTCCGTGCCTCGATCGTTGCCGCATTGCGTGCGCTCATGTCCGCCCAGAACTTCCGCATCTCCGGACTGGTGCGGGTGGAGCGACTGGCATCGTGCACGTTCACCACGCGCCGACCATCGAGGGTCTGCTGTTGGATGATGCGCTGGACGGTTTCTTCGTACCAAACGCCGACACTGAGATCAACGTCACCAATGAACGAAGAGACGATGAGCGGCGCGTAGCGATCGTCGATGACGATCGCACCCTTGGGACCCTCCTTTTTCGCTACCATGCCAAATACGGTACGACACGCCCGTCGAAAAGCAACGGTCCTTGGCCTCCCACAGGATGGTGAAACATGAGCGGTGCTCGAACTGGTTGCGGGCAAGGGCACTCGGCGCGGCCTTCCCGAAGCGGCGGCGTGGATGATTCCCGTCTGGGTTTCGGCGTCTGATTCAGGCCAGGCATCGTACCGACTTGCCGTGAGCAGCGATGCCCCTGGGAAGGTCCAGCAGTCTTGGTCCCGGGTTCCCGTACAGGTAGCCCTGCACGATGAGGCCGTGGGCCTGCGCCAGGTACTCGGCTTGACGCTGCGTCTCCACCCCTTCCGCGACGACGCCCATGCCCAGCTGCTGCCCCAGCGTGATGATGGCGCTGGCGATGCAGGCGGAGGTTTCGTGGTCGATGTCCGACACGAACGAGCGATCGATCTTCAGTGTGTTGACCCTGAAGCGTTTGAGGTAGGCGAGCGACGAGTACCCCGTTCCGAAGTCATCGATGGCGATCCGCACTCCGAGCTTTCTCAATGCCATCAACGTGGCCCTACTGTGGGAGGTGTCGCGCATCAGTAGGTTCTCGGTGATTTCCAGCTCCAGGTCGTCGGGCTGCAGCGAGGCACGGCTCAGCGCATCTCGAACGACGTCTTCCAGCCCGGCGTGTTCGAACTGCTGCCCTGAAACGTTCACCGACATACGCACGCCGGAGTCGCCCGTCACGCGTCGCCACGTTGCCAAGGCGGTGCACGCCTCTCGCGCCACCCAAGCGCCCACGTCGGCAATCAAGCCGAGATCCTCCAGCAATGGAATGAAGGTGCCGGGCGAGACCGTGCCTTTGTCGTGTCGCTGCCAACGCAGCAGTGCTTCGAAACCAACGAGGGCTCCATCGTAGAGCCGGAATTGGGGCTGGTAGTGAATGTCGAAAGCTTTGACTCTTGCGGCCTCACGCAGCTCTACTTCCAGACTGAGCCGCTCCAAGCCCTGTTCGGGCATGGCGGAACGACGACTCCGTCCACCGCGCTTGGAGACGTACATGGCTTCGTCGGCGGCTCGCAGCAGGTCGTCCAGCGTGTCTCGCGGCGTCGTGCTCAGCACGCTGCCGATGCTCATCGATACGGTCACGGATGCCTGTGACAAGTCCACCGGTCGTGCCATCGTTCCGTGCAATCGCTCGACGATCCGCGCTGCCTCGTCTGGGCTCGAGAGACGTCCCAGCACCACGGCGAACTCATCCCCGCTCAGACGCGCCACCGTGTCGTGCTCACACGTCACCTCCTGGAGCCGCTCTGCAACGATCTGCAGTAGCGCGTCGCCGGCGTCGTGACCCAATGTGTCGTTGATGGTCTTGAAGCGGTCCAGGTCGATGCACAACAACGCCACGTGCGTTCCCTCGGCGTGGGCAACTGCTTGGGCGTGGGCGAGTCTGGCACGGAGCGTACGGCGGTTGGCCAGGCCGGTGAGTGCGTCGAAGGATGCCAGACGGGAGAGTTGGGAGACGAATCGACCGCGGTGTCGGGCGAACGTGATCACCCGTTGCAGCTCCTCCGGCCTCAGCTCGCCCTTGGCCAAGAACTCCTGCGCGCCACTCTCCAACGCTTGACCGGCAACCGCGTCGTCGTGGAGTCCCGTCAGGACGATGAGGGGCGCGTCGCCCGCAACCTCGCGCAGACGTCGAATGCAGTCGATGCCACGGCCATCCGGCAAGGACAAGTCGGAGATTACGACGTCGAACTCGCAGGAATCGAGCATCAGTTCGGCATCCCGTAGGGTCGAAACCAGCTCGACGTGCGCGGCGCAGCCCTTCTCCAATGCGCGACGGGTCAAGAATGCGTCGGCTTCGTTGTCCTCGACCAACAGTGCCCGCAGCGATACGGCGCAGAGCTCGTTGACGCTGGCGCGCCGCTCGCATAATGAGAACGCTCTGGCAATCGCGTCGAGTAGGAGCGTTTCGTCCCACGGCTTGCCGAACACCGCCAGTAATGATCCATCCGTCGTGGGGCTGCGTGGCAGGTCGACCTCCGGGATCCCCGTGATGAGTATCGAGACCGTTTCGCGGTCCAACTCGCGCAGCTCTTCGAGCAACGTGAGCCCGTCCATGCCCGGCATGCGTAGATCGGTGACGACGACACCGAATCTGCTCTTCGAAGCACAAGAGAGGGCTTCAAGCGGACTCGTACACAAGACGACATCGTAGCCGGCCTTGGCGACGCAGCGCTTGAACGCCGTGCCCATCAGCGGGTCATCATCGACGAACAAGATGCGATTGCGACGACTTGGCCCCAACGTGCGGGAATCTTCGGCGCTGCGTCGCTGTCGAACGAGGGAAACGTCAGCCATGAACGGTAGCTCGCCAGAACGACCATTCACGGAATAACTGAAGCCAGAAGGCGCGTGCTGAACCACTACGAACGGTAGTCACCCGCTACATTGAACCCTTGCCAAATGGGTACAGCAGGCTAAACCTGGTTCGGAAAAGGGCCGTTCTGCGGCAGTGGTTTCAACGATCTCGACGAGTAAGGCACCAACTCCGCCCGACGAGACGGAGCGGATGTCGGAGCTCAGAGCATGTCAGGTGCTCGACACTGAACCAGAGCCCGGTTTCGACGACGTGGTGGCTCTGGCCAGCCAAGTTGCCGCAACGCCCATTGCCTTGGTGTCGTTGGTGGATTCGGACCGGCAGTGGTTCAAGGCGCGGGTTGGGCTCGAGCCGCAGCAGACTCCCCGAGACGTCGCGTTCTGTGCGCACGCGATCCTGCGCGACGAGCCCCTGATCGTTCCCGATGCGCGGGAGGATGAGCGGTTTCAGGACAACCCGCTCGTGACCGGTCCACCCTATGTCATCTCCTACGCTGGGTTTCCCCTGCACAGCGGACAACACCGTATCGGTACATTGTGTGTCATCGATCATGTCCCGCGTAGTCTGAAGCCGCAACAACTGGACGCGCTTCGAAGGCTTGCGCGACAGGTGAACGCTCAGCTGGAGTTGCGTCGAGGTGTCCAGGAGCTGCGCCTTGCCCGGGAGCAGCTGGCCGACAAGTGCAGCGAGCTCGAACACATCGTTTCGT
Source organism: Polyangiaceae bacterium (assembly GCA_050301735.1). Lineage (GTDB taxonomy): Bacteria > Myxococcota_A > Polyangia > Polyangiales > Polyangiaceae > SZUA-265. The sequence goes on from JBNKZR010000244.1 coordinate 10,778, forward strand.
CGCTCTCCCACGACCTGCAGGAGCCCCTGCGCACAGTGGATTCATTCATCCGCTTGTTCATGGCAGAGTACGGTGAGCGAGTGGAAGGGGAGGCGCGTCAGTATCTCGATTTCGCTGCCGATGGCGCTAGGCGAGGCAGGAGCATGATCGACTCCCTGCTGGCATTCTGGAAGACGCGCGGGACGACGAATCCGGGTCAAGTCGATCTCAACGAGTTGCTCGACGAGGTGCGGTTGGACTTGGGCGCCGTCGTCAATCGAGAGCAAGCGGTGATTGCCGGTGAGCAGCTGCCGAATATCGTGGGACATCGTCCGCTGTTGCGTCAGCTGTTGCAGAATCTGCTGTCCAATGCTCTGAAGTTCCGTTCGGCTGCACCGCCTGTGGTGCGGGTCTCCTGCGCACAGGAAGACAGACGTTGGCTGCTCTCGGTTTCCGACAATGGTGCGGGCATCGACGGCGATCGTTTGGAACGTATCTTCGATCCCTTCTACACGTCGGACTC
>JBNKZR010000245.1:0-11274 GCA_050301735.1 Polyangiaceae bacterium
CGTGTTTGGATCGGTGGCGGCGCTCGTCTCGTCGGTGGCGCTCCCGTCGGTCGCGTTGCTGTCCGTCGCGTCGGTCGCCGTTGCATCCGTGGCTTCGGTCGCGTCGCCGTCCGTCGCGTCGGTCGCCGTTGCATCCGTGGTGTCGGTGGCGCTCGCACCATCATCGGTCTCGTTGGTGCTGGATTGCCCTGAGCTATTGGTGGCGCTTTCGGTTGCCGAGTCCGTACAAGCGTTGGGGAACCAGCCGAGGCTGCCCATCAGTGCGATTCTCCAAAGATCCGTGCGAGTGCGTAACATTGTCCGAGCTCCTTCTGCTGTGCGCAGTGTGCCACGGCCGCTCGGCGTCCGGCACGATTGCCGCGGTTCGGCGCGCAATCGCCGTATACGGCCAGTATACAGAGAGCCCATTGCTCTGTGGTTCGGCCCCCGTGGTGGGAGAGGTTCGAGAGCGAGGGTGCGTTGTTTGTCTTTTTTGGTTTTAGGGCCCAGGGGTCACTCTGTCGCCCAGTTCAAGGACCCGCGTCAGCGTCGGGGCGCGTACCCACGGCGCGTCGAGTCGTCGGAAGACAGCCGGCGTCCGAGCTTGACAGCGTACCGGGTGGGCAACGGGTCAGCTCGGGGCAGCACGCGTCGACGATGGGGTAACCTGGTACACGGACGGTGACGGTGCTGGCAACGAACGGCGCGGCGACCGCCGGCCGCCTTCCGCGCAGAACGAGCTGTCGCCGCATCCCCGGCACTCGCACGAGTGGCGGCGTGGGCGCATCCGGGTCACAGAAGCAGGGACCCAACGAGCGACGGGCTGCGACGACCGAAAGCGTCGGACCGACCAACTCTCCGTCGACTTGGTGCTGCACGTCGAAGCGAACGAGGTTGTCGCCCGGGGTGTCCCGCAGCGAGCCAGGCACGAGTGTGACCCCACGAAGCTCGAACAACTGGTCTGCCGCGGGTTGCACGCTGAGCAGCTGCTCGAGGGACGCGAGTCGCACGTCGGGTCGTGAAAGCCGGGCGGACATCGCCACCGCTGCGATGAACGCGAGCACGGCCGCGACATGTAGGAGCACTTTGCGCACGATGAGGAACCGGGCGCCGAAAAGTCGACGCGGACTCGGCAGGGTAGCACTCGACGCCTCGTGACTCGTGTCGAAAGGTTGGGCGGGGCGGCGTCCCGATAGGTCGTTGCACGAGGCCCGAGCCGTCCGTCCAACTCTGCCGAGCTGCCGTCAACTTCGTGTCGGGTCGCGCTTCGAGGGGGTTGCGGGGTGCCGGGACTCCAGCAACAGCGGCGAGAAGGGTAGATCGGCGCCTTCGAGCAGCCAGCGGTCTCGCGGACTATCGCCGAGGTCGTCATCGTCTTCGACGTCTTCCAGGCCCATGACTCTCAGCCGCGTCACCCAGTCCAAGTCGTCATTGCCTGGAGTCAGGGAGCCGCCGCACTCTGGGCAGGTACCGGACTCCTCAGGCTCGACCTCGATCCCACATTCAACGCAATCGTAAACCATCGCTTGCCTCCAATGTGTCCGGATCCATCTTCCGTCTGGATCCCAGTAGAAACAGGCGTGGGCACGTTTCTGCCACTGTCAAGCCCCGGGCAGGAGGGCGCAGGGACAACGGCTGGGAGCCGTCGGGCAACGCATGCCGTCTGCTGCAGACTCGTTGATCCAGCGACAATGACATTGAAACGGGGTGGCCTCGGAGGTGAGTCAGCCCCGGCAATTCTTCTGCCCCAGGAATATCTCCGCGCGCTCCGATGTTGCCGTCGCGTCGTCGCCAGCGGCTAGCTTCCCACAGATCCTCGAGTCCGCAGCAATGACCCGCGCGTGCCCGCCGGTGCACCCCGTCACCCCCGCACCCGTTCAGCGCCACTGGTCGTGCAGGTGTGACATGGGTGCCACAGTTTAGTTTCACAGCCGGGTATCGTTGCACACTCTGTTGTTCACTAGCAGCGGCATTGGGCTGCCCGTCTTGGTCTTGGGAGGCGTGCTCGTGTTCGCTCCTACGTGTCTTGGAAGTCACCTGTTATCCGCAGTTCGCGATGTGGGTGAACATTGGGAGAAAGGGCGGTGTGAACGTCGGGCGCTTCGACTGAAGCAGTGACAGCCCGGCGAATGGTCGTGGTGCTCGCTGCTGGCATGTCGATTGCTTGGGCTTCGTCGAGTCGCTCTTTTTGCACGAGCGACGAGGAGGCTCTCAATGCTTGTTACACACTGCATCAAATCAGTTCCCGCTCGACGTGCCGTCTGGCGTTTCGGTGGAGGGTGGGTCGTTCTTCATCGTCTCGTTCTGGTGTTCACCTGCTGCTTGCTGCCATCCTGCGCGGGAGGGGACACGGGTGACGGCGACATGCAATCGTCCACAGCCGTCGGATCCCGCTTCATCGAGGGGGAAGTGGTCGTCGAAGATTGGCCCTACTACGCGGCGACGCTGAGCTGCGCGTTCGCGTTTCAGTGCTGCGGGGAGGCAGAGCCGCGCCTCGGTGCCAGCGAGGCAGAGTGCCGGGACGGCCTGACCTCGCTGGTGCAGTTTCAGCTTCCGCCGATTCTCGAGTCGATCGCAGCAGGTAGCGCACGCTACCGAGGCGAACGTTTGACCCAGTGCCTGGAGTCGATTGAAGCCGCGGGTTGCCTCGCGACCAGCGAGCAACTGCGCTGCTTGGAGCCAGAACAGTGGCTGGAGGCACTGCGCCCGGTCGGTGAGTTGTGCCAGGAGCACTTCGAATGTGATGGCGCCCGTTGCATTGGCGAGGACGGGGACTCTCCATGTCAGGGTTGTGACGGCTGGTGTACACCACCGCTCGAACTGGACGAATACTGTGACTCGGACGAACAATGTGAGAGCAACTACTGCAAGCCCTTCTACCCGGACGACCGCGACGAGGATGAAGAGTGGCGCTGCGCCCCTCCCGAGCCGCCACCCGAACCCGCATGTGAGCCCCACCCTGGGGAACTGAAACTACCTGACGCAGCGGACTCCAGCGCATGTCCCAGCGGCAGCGTGAGCATTGCGAATGAGGTGCAGCTGGAACGTTTGGTGGGCTGCACCCACATCACAGGCGATCTGATCGTGCGGCGGAGTCTGCTCGAGAGCACCTCGGGACTGGAGAGCCTGACCAGGATCGACGGCTCACTCGTGATCAGGCAAAACGAAGAGCTGCGCGACCTCCGAGGACTCGAGCACCTCGAATTCGTCGGAGGCTACCTGGAGCTCGAAGCGAACCCTGTACTGGTCGATCTGGTTGGGTTGAGCGCATTGGAAGAAGTCGGGAGAAACCTGTCGGTGGCAGCTGGACCCGAGATGTTAGCGGTCGAGCTGCCGTCCCTCGAGCGGGTCGGTGGGCACATCGACGCTTCGGGCGGGGATCGAGCGACACGGCTGTCGATGGCGGCGCTGACGCAGGTAGGTGGGCTGTGGGTTAGTGGTCGAGCTCTGACCGAGCTCGACTTCGAGAGTTTGCGCGTGCTGCAAGGGTCACTCTCCGTATCCGAATGCGAGAAGCTCTCAGACTTGGAGGGCTTCGGTGCACTGGAGCAGGTGTTCGGGAGCGTGATGATTCAAGACACCGCCGGACTCACGTCGACGGCGGGTGCGGAGCGACTACGAGAAATCGGAAGTGAACTTTCGGTCGCCGACAATCAGTCGCTGGTTTCGCTGAAGTTTGCTGCTCTCGAGTCGATCGGAGGCGGCGGACTGGACAACCCGTACGTCGAGGGACCGAACCTCGCCCAGCTCTACGTGGCACGCAATCCCGCTCTAGCGGAGGTGAGCTTGCCGTCACTCGAATTCGTGGGCGGCGAGGTTCGCTTCTACGAGCACCCGGAGCTGCCCCAGTGTCAAGCAGAGGCCGTCGCGATGCAGGTGGGTCAGTCCTGCAACTGCAGCGACAACGGGGGGACGGAAGGATGCTGAGAGCCGTACAAAAACGCTTCGTTCACAAGCGCCATGCACGAAACGTCTTGATCTCGACCATCACGCCTGGGCTGCCGGTCACTCTGCCCGGCTCGGGCGTCCTGCTCGACGGCCACCACCTGACGCACGCCGACGAGTCCGTGTTCCGCACGTTCTACGCACCACGCGAAGCCGAGGAGAATGACCCAGCGTGGGACTTGAGGGCGTACAAGCTTCGGTCCGACCGCGTCCTGCACTACTTGGAGGGAGCGGATGCAGACGAGCGAGCGCTGATTCACCAATGCTACGCTCACTCACCACAGGAGGACAGCTACGTGCTGAGAGACACCCACGGGTGCTGTCGTACGTCGATCCGGGGCTGAGTCGGTTGGGGTTCGAAGAAGCGATTTCGCTCGGACACAACCTGGTGTCGCTCGTCCGCTACTTGCGGCTTCAGGGTGTGTTGGCGGCAGTGCCGGATCTCATCGTCTCGGGGCCAACACGACGAGCGGCACAATCCGCCGGTGTGATCGCGGACATCTTCGGTGGTGCGTTGGCTCCCACGCAGTTGTCGACCAACGAGCACCTGACGGAGATTGACCTGGGTGAAGCAGCGGGTCTCACACGACAACAAGCCATCCAGCGCTTCCCGAAAGCCTTCCTCGGCCTGGCGCATCTCTCGGACCGAAGCATTCGCATGCCGGGAAGGACCTCGGAAAGCCTCGATGAACTCGCCGAGCGGGTCGTGGAACTGGGTTGGAAGGCTATCGCACGTCAGACTCTCGGTCGTTCGGCGATTGCCGTGACCAATGCTTTCGCACGTCACGTCGGGTTGATGCACCTGAACATCGAACGACCACGCGAGCTGGACGACGTCTTGAGCGCTCCCGACCGCTTTTGGGTGCTGACCTACGACCGACGACGAGACCAACTCTCTCACGTGCGGAGCGGTCGCTTCGAGGTTTTGCGAGACGCCGAAGACTCCGAACTGGGGATCTACTACACGGAATTCCCAGTCAATCCGACTCGCCGCCTCCCGGGAGAGGGGTAGCGCGGGCTGGCCTAGGCCGGCGCCGGTCAGCGGGCGTCAGCTGATCTGAGCGCAACGCCTGAAGCTTTGGTCAATGAAACCTGGGACTTGCGTGGCGTCGTAGGCTGGCTCGCGTGTTGCTCTGCGGCGGTCCATGTCCTTGTGGCTGATTCTGGCGATTGGAGATAGTCTGGATGTCGATGGTAACGCGCGATCCTGCGAACCCCCTTGTAGAGCGCCCGCGCTATATCGAGCGGCCGGTGCCCGTGGTGTTTCCGGAGTCGGCCGAGGTGCCTGAAACCCAACTGCACCTCGATCTGCGAACGCTCCTCTACCACCTGTTGCAGAGCTTTTTGGGCGAGCAGGCGAGCGTGGGCTCCGAGCAATTCGTCTACTTCGACGCTGCCGATCCATCGGTGTGCCTCGCGCCGGACGTCTTTGTCGCTCTCGTGCCGTCCAAAGAGAGGATCCGCACGTGGAAGGTATGGGAACGGGGCGCGCCTGTCGTGGCGGTGGAGGTAACTAGCAACAGTGATGCCTCCGAGCTGGCGTGGCGGGACAAGCTGATGCGCTACCAGCGGCTCGGAGTCAGCGAGCTGATCCGCTTCGACGTCGACGATGAACGACGGCCGCTGCGCGTTTGGGACCGCGTTGATGGTGCGTTGACCGAGCGGGAGCTAGCCCGAAGCCGCGCTGCCTCACTCGTGCTGCAGTTGGACTGGGTCGTGGCGCCTGCGGACGGCATGCCGCGGGCTCTGCGGATCGAACACCGGGGTGAGCTCGTAAAAACGGAGAAGGAAGCGCGACAGGCCGAAGCAGAGGCGCGGCGGGTTGCGGAGCAACGTGTCAAGGAGCTCGAAGAGGAGTTGCGCCGACGGGGGGGAACGTGAAGCCGGTCAGACTCCACGCGATCGGGCTCATGCTGGTGGCATCCTGCTGGGGCTGCAGCAGCGACTCCGAGTGCGACGGGCCTCGCGGGGAGTCCGGCGACGTCACTACCGATCTGGGAACCCACGATGGTTTCGAACTTCTGGAGTGTCCGGAACGAGCCAGCCTGGATTTCGAGGTTCGCGGGCTTGGGCAGCAGTGGTTCATGGGCGTCGAACCCGGCGCGCCCAACCGGGCGGAGAGTCTCGAAGCATTTTCGTCCGAGGTGCTCATCCCTGCGATCGGGGGTGTTCCCGCACTGGTACTCAGCGGCGCGACTGCCACGTGTACGGGCACTGGCCCCGCCATCCTTCTCGAGTCCTGGGGTGATGTCGACGCAGTCGTTGCCTCGCTCGGACAATCGCTTCGCGACGCGGATCTGAGGGAGAGTGTTGCCATCACGGTGACGGGAGAGGTGTGCCGGGACTGACCCCGCTTTCTGGGCGAGCAGGCGAGCGGCTGGCGCGACGGACACCTGCTCCGAGTACTGCGCCGCCACTGCGGCGATCGCGGCGTCGAGCTCGGTGGGCATGGAGATGGTCTCACCCGCGGCGGGTGGCGTCGGACAGAGCTGATTTCGGGTCCGCGGATGACAGTCATCAGATCGAGCCGGCAGAGCGCGTAACTGGACATGATGTTCGTGACGGCGCCGATGGGTCGAGCGAGACCGGTCCTGCAATCTGCCCACGGTTCGACGCAACCCGTGCGGCGTCTACTGGCTGAGAAGAAAAGAACTGCGTCTTTCGCTGGACGAAGGCACAGCGGCGAGGGCGCTCCCGAGTGGCATGGCGGTTGCTATCCGAAGCGCCTCATGTCTGTTGAGCATGCCATCCCTTCGCCAACGGTCACCAGGCGCGACCATCAATCGGTGCAACACTCGCGGGATGCGAACCTTGCTACCCGAAACGCAACCCTGCTGCTCACAGGTATCGTCATCTTCGCCACAACCCAGGGCGCTCGCATCGGCGCCGGCGAGATCGCTGCGCAGCTAAACTACGTTCGAGAGCACGTCTGGCTGTTCAAGCTCGAGAACGTGACCGGCGCCCTGTTGACACTTCCCTCAATCATGCTGATCGGCTGGATCGCAGACCAGCGGCGGCGCAGTGGTCAAGTGGACGCCGGGCTGGTCTTCGGTGTCATCAGCCTGGTGGTTTACCTGGTCCTGGTCAGCGTCGCGTACGCGTCACAGTACGTACTCGTCGCATCCTGGCTCGACGACGATTCACTCGATGCCGCGTGGATGTCGATGCTCTATCTCGACGCACCCAGCTCGGCGACGGGGCTGCTCAAACTCGTGGGTTACACATTCTGTTCTCTTGCGTCCGTCCTCGTCGGCTTTCCCACTAGCACTCCGCCGACGATCTCGAAGTGGGTGACCTCTCTTCTGTTTGCAAGTGGTGCGGTGGGTCTACTCGGTTGGCTAGAATGCACACTGCTCTCCAGCAACACTGGGTGGGGCCTCGCGCTCAGCGGACTACTGGTTATCCCCTACTGCATTGCAATCCTCGTCACGCAAAGGAGACGGCGCCGTGAAGCAACCGTCTGAGGCGCGGGCCAACGACAGGCGCACCGATACTCGTCGCTGGTCGCGTTGGCTCTTCGTCGGTGGTGCGGTGCTGCTCGCGTCGCTCGGCGTGATGAAGCTGGTGTCCATGCGGAGCCACGACGCCAACAACCCCCGCAGTCTCCCCAACAGTTACCTGATGACCCACGAGGTGACGGTCGACGCCAGGCCCGAACAGGTTTTCCACTTCATCACCCATCGCCTTCGAGACGAGTACACGGCAACCGCCAACGCGCACGAGCATTTCGAGATCATCGGCGCCGACTTCCTGACGGAGGGTGCAGTCTTCGTGTCCGAAGAATTCACCGGCAATGAAGGAGTGTCCAATCGCTACGTGGTTCGCAAGCTGGTCCCGAACGAGCTCATTTACATGGCGTCTACCCCGAGCACCATCTTCGAGCGCAGCGATGGCGAACTGAAGCAGGTCGGCACCTGTGATGCCCACGTCTACTTCGACCTGAAAGAAGAAGCCGGCTCGACCCGCGTCGCGCAGACACTCGTCGTGCAGATGCCGAACTTCGTGGTCAAATTCCTCATCGACGTCATCGCCTCACAAAGTGACGACAACGAGTGGCATCGGCACTTGGTCGAAGAACTCGAAGGTCTGAAGAAGTTGGTGGAAAAAGACGTCGCCGACACACGCGCCAAACGAGACCATCCACGCGGTGTCCAAACTGTCTCTGCCCCATCCCGTGAGCCGCTTCGAGTGAGTCCGAGATGAGAACACACCAGCCGTCAACGGCTCGGGCTCAATGCCAGCACCACGTATCACTGGGCGGCATCTCGCGCTGACGATGGCCCGCGGCCGCGTGTTGCTAGAACCCTTCGAGGCCGACGTCGATGGTGTACACCCAGCCACTGGTCGAGATGAGCGCGGTATCCCCGCTGACGGCAATCGAGCTACCAAACTCGCTGCCCCCCGGGGTGTATCTGTTGGCCGGCGAAACGACCTTGAGCTCTTCGGTCCAGCTCGAACCAGTGTGCGAGAAGACGTAGGCTGATCCAACGGCCACCCCGTCGTTGGAGCCTGCGGGAGGGTCGTCCCCAGGGGCGCCAACGACGACGAGATTGGCGCTCGTGGCCACGGCGTGGCCGAATCCGTCGCCTGCTGCGGCGTCCGACGCTGCAAGTTTTTGCTCCTGAATCCACCCGGAATCGCTTTGTCTGAAGACGTACGCCGCCCCGCGATCATCGTTTTCTTGGTCCCAGAAAGGACTGACCACTGCTGTATCCCCGCTCAACGCAACGGCGTACCCGAAGTGATTGGTTATCGCACCATCGGACGCCGTGAGTTTCTGTTGCTCGACCCACGTCGACCCTGAACGTTCAAACACGTACACGGCACCTGCCTCGAAGAGGTCGTCCTCGCGGCCCGTAGCGCGGCGGGCGCCCACCATGGCAGTATCTCCGCTCACAGCAACGGCGTAACCAAAGTCGTCCGCAGTGCCGTCAGTGGTGACCAGCGTCTGCTGCTCCGTCCACGTCTCTCCCGAGCGCACGAACACCTGAGCCAAACCGGAGCCCGAGTAAGGGACGCCCATGATCACCGTATCGCCGCTCAGCGCGAGGGACTGGCTCGTTTCGCCATCCGGCACGAGCTTCTGCTGCTCTATCCAGTTGGAGTTGGTCCGCACGAACACGTACGCCGCACTTTGGGCGCTGTGGCCCTGGCCAAAACTGGCGCCAACGACGAGCGTATCGCCACTCACTGCAGCGAGATCGCCAAAGTCGTCACCTGCTGCGCTGTCAGACGGGAGGAGCTTCTGCACTTCGACCCAGTTCGCTCCCGACCGCTCGAACACGTAGGCAGCCCCGGTGCTGTAGCCGTTGTCGTCGCCTTCCGTGCCAACGACCGCGATGTCGCCATCCAGGCCGACGGAAACGGCGGCGCGGTCGTTGTCACTCGGCACCAGCAAGACGGGCCTGGGCGCTGTGCAACTTCCCGACTCGCAAACGTTCCCGCGATCGCACGAAGCGTTGCAGCTGCCGCAATGAAAACGATCCACGCTGACATCGATACACTCGGCATCGCACTCTTGCAGTCCGCTACCGCAGGCCGGTGCGCTCCCTTCTTCACTGACCGCCCCTCCGAAGCCTCCGTCTCCACCAGCGCCGCCCAGGGTTCCCGTGTTCGACGCGCCTCCGGCCCCGCCTGCGCCGGCCCCATCGGAGCCCCCAGGCCGCATACCGCCCGAACCCGCTGCCGCATCGTTGCCGCCCGGATCTGCTCCGATCGCATCGGAGCCTCCCGACCCCTTGCCGTCTGGCTCTTCAGAGGTGTCGCCTCCTGTCTCGGCACGTTCAGTCGCCTCGACGCCCGGGGCCCCTGCCGCGGCACTGGGCCCGGCATCGCCCCTCGTGTCGGGCATTTCGCTCCGAGCTGGTCCGTTCAACCCATCGCTGGCTGCCGAAGCATCGACACCGTCATCCGGCGTCGCTCGACGACTCCCGATCTCACCCACCCCCGATCGCCCACCAACGCAGGAGGTGCACAGAGCAAGAGTAGCTGGCATGAGCCACAGAGAACGCATCGAGTCAGCCTATCACCGAGAAGGCTGTCCGGTTGTATGAACCCGATCGCTAGCTCTTCGACCACGCCATTCGCGGCACGCTGCAAACTCGCGCCGCTCCCACGACCCCCGACGACCCTAAGATTACGTTGACCAAGGACTCCTACAGACAATTCGGATCACACTGCGCGCGCACACAAATCGCCGACCGTTCCCCATGCTCGGCCACGTGAGCACGCTTGAAACTGCGCGACGAAGATGACGAGCGCCCACCTCGAGCCACGGGTGCGCGGTGCAAACGTCAGCGCCTTGGTCGACGAGGAGCGCTGCTAGCTCTGCGCGCCCGGACGGCAACGACGCACGGAATGAGTCCAGCTCTTGCTGCCCACCTCACCCATCGAGCGCACGGCAAGTCGAAACTCGGTGAAACACAGCTCACGGTTGCCGTTGAGGCCCTCAGAACAACGGGCAGGGGCGCCCTCCTCTCCGCGCTAGACGCAGCGGGCAACGAATCCCCCCTATCAGAAGCCGTCCACGTGTCGACCAACGGCGCCGAGCGCTCACTGCGGGGCGCCTGCATCCGGATCAGCACCCGCTTCCGTGGACGCAGCGTCGTTCACCGTCGAACCGCCCTCCGCGACCGTGCAGCCGGTTTCCAAGTCAAAGGGCGCATCGGTAAACGGCACTGCCGCGCCGTACTTCCACTCCTCGCCGCTGCCCCAGACAGCCGCGCAATAGTCGACGCCGTCACAACCACAGAGCGGCCGCTGCCCAGGGCTTCGTCATGTGGCGTTCCGGGAGCCCCAACCACGCTGTCCCAGAGTTCGAGCGCCCTGCCCGCCACACCGGGAGCGGAGCCTATGGCCGCGCGCTCAAGCGCACACCTGCTTTCCGGAAAGCACGGAGGATAGCAATATCATGTGTCGGGTCCGAGAGGCAGGCCGCGGCTCGGTCGGGCGTGAGGTTGACGCTGAGCCTCTCGTGTGGTGGACTTTGCTCGTGGGAGTTCGTGCTGTCGTCGGATTGACAACCAATCGCAGCTCCAATGCAGCTATGCACGTCGCGTCGGTGCTGAGCTGGGTTGCGCTCGCATTCGGGTGCGCGAATTCACCCGCGGCGACCGACCGGGAACGCACCACACCAACGGATGCCGCTAGCACTACAGGCGATGAAGGCGGCCAGCTCGACGGCGCAGTCCAACAGGGTGCCTCCCCAGAAGGCATGGTCGCGGCTGCCGACGAGATGATCCCGTCAGAGGAACAAGAGTCGCCCGATGGGTTCAGCAAGCCACAAGACGATGTCGAGCCGGAGTCCGGCGGCGACGAAGAATCCTCATCTGGAGCCAACGACGGAGGCAC
>JBNKZR010000246.1:0-11240 GCA_050301735.1 Polyangiaceae bacterium
GTCGTGCAGCTCGCGGTGCACCCACTGCCAACCCTGGCTACCCCGGTGCGAACGTTGGGCGGTCGCGAGTTCGGTGTCCACCGGCGTCACGCCGGCTGCTACACGGTCCACCAGGGCGATCTGATGACGGGTTTGCGGCGTTGTGACGCTCAGCTCCACCCGCAGGAGCTGACCGACTTTCGCTTTGGAAACCCCTTTGCCTGTCTTGGCGTCGACGATGCGGCGCTCGATAGTCAGGCCGTTCGAAGCCTGCCGTTGGTGTTCGACCGCCACTTCGTAGCTCAGTCGGGCGACGGTCGACAACCGTTGGGAGCTGGCCTCGACCGTGAAAGCGTTGGTGCCTGTTCGCAGTCCATCGACCACCGTTCGGGCCAGGGGTTGCGAGCCGGTCGAACGCAGTCGAGTGGCGGGCGCACCTGTGACGCTGACGATCACATTGGAGTCGCTCGTCGGCAGTGAGTGCTCCGCGTGACGTGACAGCGCCATCAGGGCCCACAGATTGTTCTGGGTCGTGCCCCAAGTGCCGGAGACGGAACGCGTCGCGAGTAGCCCCTGGATCAGACTTGCCGCAGTCTCGTGCTCGCCGTGTTCACTCGCTGCCAGCGCGAGTGCCGATGTTGCACGGATCTCGGCGCCGTACGCCCAGTCGTAGCCCGAGTCGTGCGCGCCTTGTAGAAAGCGCCCTTCTCCGCGCGGGGTCGCTTGCTCGAAGAGCGCCCGAATGCGGCGCGTTGCGCTGTCACCTCGGGGCTGGCTGGCGCTCAACAGCGCTCGTGCGAAGAATGAGGTGTCGCTCGACTCCGCCCACAACCGCTCGCCGCGTGCTGGGTCCTTTCTGCCCAACGCCGCCTGAACGAAATGACTGAAGGGGCCGGCGTCGCTGCCTCCGATCGTGCCGTAGCCGTCAACCTTGCCGCTTGACCTCTGTACGTAGTTGAGCGCTCGGGTGAATACCCGATCGGGCACGTCCAAACCGCTCTCGCGCGCGATGGAGAGCCCCCACAACGCGTAGGCCGTCAAGAAGGGTTTGGATTCGCCGTTGGGCCACAGGCTGAAACCTCCGTCGGCGTTCTGGTTGCGTAGCAGGTGAGTCACGGCGGCCTGCATCTTGCGCTGGTGCCGACCGTCGGCAAACGCTGGATGGCCGCGCAACAGGGTGCCGAGTTTGGCCATCGGGATCAGACGTGAGGTCGTCTGCTCCAAGCAACCGTGGGGGTAGTCGACGAGCGCCTCGAAAGCAGCGCTCAGTGTGACGACCTCTCGCGGGCCGGATTCGACGATCAAGCGTGCGGAGCCCGGTTCGGCGACGGTGGGCACGATCACCTCGGCTTTGGCGTTGGCTGGGCCTTCGTAGACGAGGTTGGTTAGCGTCTCCGATGCGGAATGAACTGGGATCGACACGTCGATGCCGTCGCGCAGATCACCCGCGACCACCGTTGCACGCAGATGGGCCTCGGATTCGAAGCCGATAGCGGCAGGGAAGTGCAGGGTCACCCGCTGTTTCGCGGCCAGCTCCAGCTCCTGCTGTGTTCGCCCCAGTGCGAGTTCCGATGAGCTCAACTCCACTCGAGCCAGGCGCTTGTGTTGGCTGTTGTTCTGCACGTCGACGGCGAGTTCGAAGTGGTCGCCGCGAGTGAGGAAGCGCGGCGTGACGGGTTCGATCTGCAGCTGTTTTCTGGCTGTCAGCCGAGCATCGGCTGAACCGAAGCGATGTTTGGTGTCCGCGACGGCGGCGACTAGTCGCCAACGTGTCAGGTTATCGGGAAGCTCGACCAGCAGGGTGGCTGTGCCATCAGTGCCGGTGACGACGCCCTGAGAGAAGAACGCCGTATCCAAGAAGCGCGAGCGCATTGCCATTCCGAAGGGCGGCGCGCCAGCACCATCGCCGCCAGTTTCGTCTTCGTATTCGCTGGGGGTCAAGCGGAGGAGGCTCGCGGCGGTGGTGACGCCGAGCAGGCTGTCAGGATAGGCCGGGCTGAAGATGTCTGGCGTTTCGTAGCCGGTCAGTTGCAGCACGCCGTCGTCGGCGGCCCAAAGGGTGACCTCGGCGCGCACCGGTCTGCCTTCGTGGTCGCGAACCCGAACCGAGACAGGCACGCTTTGGCCGGGCTCCGCTACCTCGCGGCTGGGCAGAACTTCGACGTTCAGGCGCCGAGAGCGGGGGCTGACCTTCAACTCCCGGTAGCCGACACGCAGCGGCGAGCCGACGAGATTCGTTTTGCCCCAGCCCAGTGGCGGCACGATCGCGACGCTGGCATAGACGTTGGGTAGATGGTGTCGCGTCAGTGAAACGGGCAGGGGATCACTTGCGCCGTGTAGCTCCTGCACGTGTGCTTCAAGCACACCTTCCCGCTCGAGCGTCAGCAGACTCCAAGCGCGTTCGTAGGGGGACTCGACCATAAGCGTGGCGTCCTCACCGGGTTCGTACTCCTGCTTGTCTGCGTGCAGATCGACTCGAGGGTGGTCGCTGAAACGACCGTAGGCGCCATTACCCCAAGCCCAAACGCTGGCCACGCTCTGGCCCATCTTTCCCTTCGGGCGAGCAGTTACGAAATAGTCGCCAGCGTCTTGCAGGGCGAAGTGCACCCGCGTCGTGCCGTGGATGCTCAGGCTGCGAGATTGGACCAAGCGGCGCTCGTAGTGGCCGCTGGTGCGTCGCCCGTGGCCGTTTTCGTACACTGCGCTGACCCACTCCCGGCGCATCAAGCGCAGTTCGACGGCTTCATTGGCGGCCTTGCCGTCGACCCCCTTCACGGACACGTCCACGTCCCAACCCTTCTTGGCATCGACCACCCAGCTCTTCGATTCGACGTCCACCGTGGTCGGGTTCTGGAACACGGCGAGCGAGTGGTGCGCGGAGACGCTCTCTCCCGTGGCGTCGAGAGCGGTCGCTTCGACGATCAGTCGTATGCGCTGTGCGTGCTGCAGTATGCTCGGCTTCAGCGTGTCAGGGCGCAGTCGGATCTCCGCCTTACCGTCGGCGTTCAAAACGAGCTCTTCCGACTCGAGTGGTACGAGCTCCGCGCCGCCGTAGCCATACTCGTACTCATGGGCGTACTCGTCGTAGCCGTACTCGCCGTCGTAGTCGTTGCTGTCCCACGGATCGTCGCGTCGCAGACTGACACTGTATTGCAGCTTTGCGCCCGCGACGGGCGCGCCGTACAGAAAGCGAGCCTCCACGGGGATCACCACGTCATCGCGCAGCTGCGAAAGCACCAGTGGTTCAGGCTCGCCCTGACCCACTTTTACCTCGAAACGGATGGGCCGATACTCGGCCACCTTGAAGCGTTGATGGAGCGACACGTCGTCATGGCGGACGGCTATGGTGTAGCGGCCGAGGGTTGCCGTCTTGGGCAGGGTCACTTCGCTACGGAACGTGCCGAAGCGCGTCAGATGAGTCTCGAACGTGGCTATCGGGGACTGCTCGGCGTCTTTGACGGTGACTTCCACGGGGCCGCGGGGGACGGAAAGAGAACCGTCGCCTTCGCGCTCGCGCAAGACACCGAGGATGTGCACCGCGTCTCCCGCTCGATAGATCCCCCGCTCGGTGTTGACGCTGCCGACGAGGCGCCGCTCGGCCGAGTAGTAGCTGGCCGCCATGCCGAACTCCCAGGGCGCGAGCCCCGTTTGCCAGTACTCACTCGCAAAACCGGTCTTTTGATCCTTGCTGGCAAACGCCGTCAACTCGTAGTGCCACCCGCGCTCGTCCTGGGCCTTTTCTTTGGGCGCTTTGCGCAACTGCTCGCTGGATGGCAGATAGACGATGCCGTGGCGGTTGGTCTTGCCCTTGAAGCTCTGG
Organism: Polyangiaceae bacterium; assembly: GCA_050301735.1. Classification (GTDB taxonomy): domain Bacteria; phylum Myxococcota_A; class Polyangia; order Polyangiales; family Polyangiaceae; genus SZUA-265. The sequence continues at coordinate 3,800 of JBNKZR010000246.1, forward strand.
TGTTCTCCGAGCTTGACCTGCACCAAAGAATCAGCGACGGGTTTGCCACTGCGACCGTCGGTAACCCACACCAATCCGCGCGTCTTGCTCAACTTCATCAGCACGTTGAGTGCGCCGCGTTGGACCAAGGCTACACGACTGAACGTGCCAGGTGCCCGCGCAACCACCAAAGCGATGTCTCCAGGAACTTCGGAGAAGACGTCGATTCGACGAGTCTCCTCCGGTGCCTCGGTATTGGAGGCTGAAACGACCAAAGCCTCGAAGTCCAGTTTGACGTGCCGTGGAAGCGAGTACAGGGGGTCTCTATCCGGTGGGTGGGTTCCCAACACCCGGGATAAGCGATGTACGTCCTCGGCTGCGACCGGAGCAACGAGCAGTTCAGCCAGCTTCAAGTTGCGCAAGGTCACCGGGAGCTTCTGCCCCACGCCGAGCACCCGATGCCCCGTGGGCATGTAGAGCGCGGCGGGCTGCACTTGGGACAGCCGGCTCTGGCCAGCTTCCCTGTGAGAGCTCTGCTCGGCGCGGTCACCTGGCGCAGACGAGGAGCCATCGTCCGGGGCACCGTCTCCTGACGCCGACTCGGCACGTTCGACGGGCGTTGGCTCGCTCCCCAGGGGCACGCTGCGCTGGCAGTTCAGAGCCAGGACGACAAGCAACAACAATCCAAAAACTCTATCAAGACGCATCGGTGGTTTCCTCCACGGAAAAACTCACATTGGGAGTTCGCATGAGATGGCCCGAGCAATCCTCGTGCTCGGCGAACAATTGGTGTCGACCTGGCTCGAGAGCGAGGCTCGACGTGGGCGCGGTCTTGCCGTCGACGACGAATCGCACCTGTCGGCGACACGGGGCGGCGGGTTGCCCATGCCTGGAGTCGGAGCGTGGCGCTCCCCGGGTGAGCAGAGCGATGCGTTGCATTGGTCGCGGCAGGAGCGGATCGATGACGAAGCGAGCACCGTCCCGGGGGCTCGTCACGACGAAGGGCTCTGGCGGAGGCTTCTCGCCGGTGCGTCGGTGGCGCGGCAGCGACCTCGAGGTGTCGCCGGTTGCCAAGGTCAGGGCGTCAGCCAAGAGCGGAGCTGCGCCAGTCATGGCGAGGCTTCCGCGTAGTGGTCGCCCGTCGAAGTTGCCGACCCAGACTGCCACCGTCACATCTCGAGCAAAGCCGACGGCCCAATTGTCGGAGAATCCCGACGATGTGCCGGTCTTGGCGCCAGCGGTGAACGGCAAGTCGAGGGGAGATTCGAGGCCGAACTCCAACTGTCGCGCCGTCGGATCTTCGAGCACACGGGCGACCTCGCGCGCCGCGCTTTCTTCGAAGACTCGGTCTTCGCTCGTCGGCTGCGCATCGAGCCAACGCGGCGGCTGGTAGAGGCCGCTGCGCGCCAGACTGGCGTAGGCAGCGGCCAGCTCTAGCAGAGTGACCTCGCAGCCCCCCAGGGCCAGAGCCAGCCCGTGCCTCTCCGCCGTCGGGTCGACGGAAGAGAAGCCCAGTCGTTGGAGTCTAGCGGCGAAGCGGTCAGGGCCGAGTTCGGCGACCAGACGCACGGCGGGCAGATTGAGAGACGAGCCCAATGCGTCTGCTAGGGTAACGGGTCCGAGGTGATGCCCGTTGATGTTGCGCGGTTGATAAGAGACCCATTCCGAAGGGGCGTCGAGCACGAGGTCGTTCATCGATCGCCCTGCTTCGAGGGCCAACGCATAGGCGAATGGCTTGAGCGTGGAGCCGGCGCTGCGACGGGCGAGCGCCGCGTTGTTGGCGCCACGTGCGGCGGTGTCGTCGTAGTCGCGCGAGCCGACCATGGCCAAGACCCCGCTACTGTCGTTGTCGAGCACAACGACACCGGCTTGGGTGGCTCCGAACCGACGGATGTCGCTGAGGTGTTGGTCCAGTTGAAGGGCTAGTTTGCGTTGCAGTTCCAGATCGAAGGTCGTCGTTTGAATGCCTGTTTCAGGTGAATGAAGCAGAAGCCAGTCGACGAGGTGCCCGTCCGCGGGGTGATTGCTCTGTTCAGAAAGCGCGATGGGGGCCGCGGCAGCGGCGTCGGCTTGGCGTTGCGTGATGCTGCCTCGCTCGACCATCTTTTGCAGCACGTGGGCACGTCGGGCACGGGCCCGCTCCGGGTGCTTCTGTGGGTCGTAGGCGGTGGGGGCTCGCGGCAAGATGGCGAGCAGGCTGGCCTCGTGCAGCTCGAGCTCTCGTGCCGGCTTGCCGAAAAAGCGCCGAGACGCGGCTTCGACGCCGTAGGCAAGGCGACCGTAGTAGGCGCGATTCAGATACTGGGTCAGGATGGCGTCCTTGTCGAGGGTGCGCTCCAGCGCCAGCGCGTCGCGAGCTTCCAGCAATTTGTTGTGCAGCGTGCGCGGTGCGCCGCGCAGCAGTTTTGCCAACTGCTGGGTGATGGTCGAGCCACCGTAGGCGAGACCTCCAGCGCGGACGTCGAGCCACAGCGCACGAGCGACGCCCAGGGGATCGATGCCGGCGTGATCGTAGAAGCGATGGTCTTCGCCGGCTAAAGTGGCGGCGATCAGCTCGGGCGAAACTTGCTCCAGTGTGACCCACTGGCTGTATCCCCCCTGCGCCGAGCGTCGTTCGTAGATGACTTCGCCCCGGCGGTCTAGCCAACGTGTGGACGTGGCCGTCGCTGGGTCTAGGAGGGCTATAGGATAACTGAGCGAACGCAGCCAGCCGAGCAGCAGAAGCAGCGCCATGCCCGAGCTCAGCGCGAGCTTTTGGCGAACATGGCGTCGGGCTCGTCGCCGGCCTGGCGCCTCCGCTCCTGTCTGTTGCGCTGGGGTCGCGGGTTTCGGTCGGAAGGGCATGCCCATCCAGTAACAAGGGCCGTGCCACCTCCCGGGGCTCCCAAAAGGGCTACATCGGCGTGCCGCGGGTTGTCCGGTGTGGCCGCAAAGACACCTCGCGTGGTGTGCGGTCCACGTGCTCCGTGGGATGCAGAGGAAGCTTCCCTACGAACGCTGGAAAATCTGGCGAGCGTTCCAATTCAGTTCTTCGGGCCGATCCGCTTGGCGGCGGCCGCGATGGCATCTTCGAGCAGATTGTCTTCGCGCAGACAGGGCCAGCAGTCGTCTCGCTGGTGGTCGCCACAACCCTTGGTTGCTCGCATCTTGGCCAAGGGTCGAAGGGTGCGCGTGTCGCCCTCGTCGCGTACCGAGGCCAGCAGTTTGCGCACCTGGTCGCAGCCCTCGACCTCGCGTACCTCCAGGGCGAGCTTGACCGCAGTGGACGCCTTGGATAGCACGTCGTCTTGCTTGAGATAGCGTTCCGCGAGCGCGGTCGCGTTGGTGCGGCGTGCCGTGTCTGCCCAGGTGCTGAACAGGATGTTCACGCCACGCTCGCCCAGCGACTCCGCGGCGACGGTTACCGCTTTGACCGCGGTTGCTGCGTCTTTCGTCGCCAGACGGACGTGCTCGGCGATCTGTTCGTTGTCCCGTAGCTCGGGTTTGTGAGCAATGGCTTGGGTGTAGATGTCCAGCGCCTGCTCCGTCTGTTGCGTCTTCATGTAGCCCTGGCCGAGCACGAGCCACACCTCTTTGTCGCGTTGGCGGGGTGGGACTTCGAGCAGGCGCTTCATGGCCGATTCTTCTCCGAACTCGGCCGCTGACATGATGGCGAGCCACTCGTCCGGTTGCGGAAGATCGACGGGCTCCGGCGTTCGAGCCGGCGCCTCCTGCACGATGATCTCCGTCACCTTCTGGGGTGCGCGGGCATCGTTCGAAGCGATCAGCCCAATCACGAAGATCAGAGCGAACACGGCCGCGGGCAACACCAGTGCCCAACGCGGCACTTCGAGTCGACCGATCCGCACGCTGCGCACGAGTACGTCGCGCAGCGTGGGTTCGCGAGCTGGTACCAGCATCGCCTCGAGCGTGCTGGCCACGACGGTCGCAGACTCGGGGCGCGCGTCCGGCTCCTTCTGCATCAGTTGCTCGGCCAGCGCCCGTAACGGGGCAGGCACCTCGTCGCTCAGCGGTTCGGCAGCTTCCGTCAGCTGGCGTCGCAACACGTCCTTCACGTCGCGGCCCTCGTAGGCGCGCTTCCCGCTCAGCATCTCGTAGAGGATGAGTCCTAGGCAGTAGAGATCCGCACGCCCGTCGACGTCGGCCTCGCTGATCTGCTCAGGTGAGATGTAGTGGGGGGTGCCAAACACCGAGCCCTTGGTGATGGAGCGTCCTTCCCCCGTCTTCGAGCGCAGCTTGGCAAGGCCGAAGTCCAGCACCTTGGCCTGCTCGCCGTCATCTCCGTTGCCCCAAGTCAGCATGACGTTGTGGGGTTTCAGGTCGCGATGCACGATGAGTTCGGAGTGAGCCGCCTCCAGGGCTCGAGCCACCTGGTAGGCGATGCGTGCGGCCCGCTCGGGGGCAAAGGCGCCCTCTTCGGCGATCACTCGCGCCAGGTCACGCCCCTCCACATACTGCAGGGCTAGGTAGTAGGCCCCGTTGGGCAGCTTGCCGAAGTCGGTGGCATTGACCACGTTGGGGTGGTCGATGCGCGCGAGGGCGACTGCCTCGTGCTGAAAGCGCTCCATCACGCTGCTGACGACGGCCAGGGTGGGGTGGAGCACCTTGAGCGCCACCTTCTTTTCCATCAGCACGTGTTCAGCGAGGTAGACGGTACCCATACCCCCGGTGCCGAGCACGGACTCCACCCGATAGCGTTCGCCGATCATCGTCCCGATGAGCGGGTCCTGCTCTTCCTGTCCAGGATCTGACGAATACTGCTGAGCTTCTGTCACCTTGGATCCCTGGGTTGGCCCGGGCTATTGCACGGTATCACAGGGTTTCGACGGCCGACGAGGCGCCTGTGCCGTCACTACACTGGAAGCACGGTCGTTTCGTGACCGCCTTGGTCCGAGGATTGTCTGGGTGTCCGTTCTAGGTGAGACGCGAACCAGGTAAAAGGTTTCATCCTCGTCTCACAAGTGAATCGTATTCTTCACAAATGCACCGCGGTTGACTCGGGTCATGCCGTAACGCGTCGAAATAGCACGATGTGTCAGGTGGCACGGAGCCTGCAATACTACCCTGCAGCGGTAGCGCTCAGCCGTTCGACTCGCGCTGGTCTGCCGCGGTGTGTCACGCGCAGGGGGTCTTCCCCACCCCCATTCCCCACCCCCTGCGCACTTCTTCGCGCGGTGGTTCGAGGTACCCCCCCTCCCTCGGGCCGCCGCGCATTTTTTTGTCCAGGGCGCGCGACTTCGGCCGAGCCGCGCCCGCAGCTCGGCCCGGCCCCCCCGTACGAAGGGCTGAGGCAACCCCAAACCGGGTCTCAGGGAGACCCGGGCTTGATGGTGGAGGGTGCAGGTCTCAGCGAGACTCGTGCTTGATGGGCGGAGGCCGCACGGTATCGGCGGTGCGTTCGCTGGGGGGATCTCGACGGACCACCTGACTGTGGCGGGGCGGCTCGGAGCCCGGCGCGACGCGCTCCAACTGCACCCGCATTTCCCGCAATTCGTCCTCCAGCTGCTCTCGCTGCTCTTGGGCTTCCGACAGCAGGCGCAGGCTGCCGCGGCGCTCGTCGCTCAGCTCCTCGAGCAGGCGGCGTTCCTGTTGGCGGCTCTGTTCCAACAGCGCGCGCAGCTCGCTGACCTGACGCTCCAGCTTGTCGAGGCGAGTCTGTTGCGTGGCCAGCTGGCGCGCACTCAGGTCCAACTCGGACAAAGCGGCGTTCAGTCGACTCTCCAAGCGTGAGCAGCGCACGCGCAGCACGTCTTCGGAGTGGGGGGCATCATCTTGGCGGCTGGGTGGGTCGTCCATGGCAAGCGAAGTCGACGCGGATGCTAGCCCCGGGGGGGAGACTCACCAAATTTGTTGAAGTGCCGACAATCCGTCACAGCAGAACACGCGAATGCCGTCATGCCGCGTGGGGATCCCCGCTGGCCGCCTCGGTCGTCTCCGCCAGGGCGTCTCCCTGCACGTAGGTGTGCTCGCGATAGAACTTGGCCACGACCGAGAAACCGACGGCTGCGGCTGCCATCACGGACGAGAAGAATAGGTAGTATTCGGTGTCGTTCAGTCGGCTGCTCCCATCGGCTTTCTGGATCAACAAGTTGACCACGGCCGTGAAAGCGTTGCCAAACGACACGGACACGAGAAACAAGGCCATGACGAACGACTTCATGCGGTTGGGCGCCTGGGTGTAGGAGAACTCCAAACACGTGATGCTGACGAAGACCTCCGCCGCGGTCAAGACCACGAACGCCAGGAATTGCCACATGACGTGAACGCTGTGCCCGGCGTCGAGTCGCGACTGTATCCAGGCAGAGATCAGGAAGGATGGGATGGTCAGGAACATCCCGACGGCGATCTTGCGTAGGGCGGTCAGACGAAAAACACGTTCGATGAGGGGATAGAGCCCGTAGTTGAACGCTGGGATGAACAGCATGATCAGAAGTGGGTTGATGGCTTGGATCTGATCGGGCAGGAGCTCGACCCCAAACACCACTCGGTCCATGCGCTTGGCTTGCAACACCCAGGCGCTGCCCGTTTGGTCGAACAGCGACCAGAACACGGCCACGAACGCGTAGACGCCGAACAATCGCAACATGGCTTGCAGACCGACGCCACTGAAGGCTTCCTTGATGAAGCCGCGTCCGGCGGCCGGGACGTGAACGAAGCGATTTCGCCCGGACCAGAACACCAAGGTCGCCAGGCCCATCAGGACTCCGGGGAGCCCGAACGCCACGGAGGCACCGAAGCGCTTGAGCAATACCGGGATCAACAACTGCGAAGCGAACGCTCCCAGGTTGATGGCGAAGTAGAACCAGCCGAAAACTCTAGGTAGCAGGTGCTGGTTCTTCGCGCCGAACTGGTCCCCGACGTGTGCCGACACGCACGGCTTGATGCCCCCGGAGCCGATCGCGATCAACGTCAGGCCGGTGACCAGCCAGGCCCGCGGTGATAGGCCGAGGGCGATGCCAGCACCCGTATCGCCCAGGGCCAGTGCCAGGTGTCCAGCGCAGTAGACGAGCGAGACCCAGAGAATCGTCCGATACTTGCCGAGCAGCGTGTCCGAGAGCAGAGCTCCCAGCAGTGGAAAGAAGTACACGCCAGAGCTAAACAGGTGGAAGTACTCCCGTGCCTCGGGATCGGTCATCAAGTCGAGCTGCCCAGCCGCGTTTCGGAGGTGCTCGGTCATGTAGATGACCAAGATGGCCTTCATCCCGTAGTAGCTGAAGCGCTCGGCGGTTTCGTTCGAAACGATGAACGGGATGCCGGGAGGCATGCGACTGATGTCGAAGGGTTTTTCCGCGTAGCTCATGGGCGCGCCGATGGTGCGCACGGGCGACGCGCGCTGTAAATGGCGGCGAAGGGCGGGAGCGGTCGAGACAGTCTTGGGTGGCCGCCCACACGTCGCCCTACGCGCCGAGCAGGCGCGCGGGGCGTTGCTCGTGGGTTTCGAGTCCGCGCAAACCAACCCGCT
>JBNKZR010000247.1:0-11178 GCA_050301735.1 Polyangiaceae bacterium
GCTGCGACGGCCTGCTTGGCAAAGGTGATGGCCGAATGGGTCGAGCCCTTGACCTTGCCGGAGACGATTTCGGAAACGATCAGAATGTCGGTCATGGTCCTTGCCTTTCTCTCAGAGCACCTTGGCTTCGTTGGCGAGCTTGTCGACTAGGGTCTTGACCGAATCCACTTTCTCGCCGGCTTTGCGTGCGGGGGGGGCTTCGAAGCCGATGTACTCGGACGTCTTCGTGTCGCTGCCTACCAGGTCCGTGAGCGTCAGGACGTCCAACGGCTTGCGCTTCGCCTTCATGATCGCCGGTAGCGGTGCGAAGCGAACACCATCGTTGTACTTGAAGCTGGTGTCAGTCTTTTGGGAGTAGACGCTTGTCGGTGCCACGATGCGTAGGTCGACCGTCACCAACGCGGGGAAGCGCAAGCGTAGCGTCGCCGTTCCGCCATCGACCTCTCGGGCGACGAGTACACCGCCGTCTTCTTCTTTGATGGTGGCCGCGAAGGTGGCCATAGGGAAGTCGAGCAGCTCGGCCAGCGCCTGACCGACGAAGTTGCTGTCGCCATCCACCGCCTGCTTGCCCATGAGCACCAGGTCGGGGCTTTCTTTTTCGACGACGCCTTTGAGGGCTTTGGCAACCAAGCGACCGTCGAGCGCCTCGTCCGTGGTGTCGACGCGGATGGCGCGGTCGGCACCGGTAGCGAGCGCGGAGCGTAGGCTCGCTTCCGCGTCCTTGGGACCGAGAGTGACGACGACCACCTCGCCTTCGCGCTGCTTCGGTTTGGAGCCGTCTTCCGTCAGTCGCAAAGCCGCTTCCAATGCGTATTCGTCGAAGGGGTTGAGCTTCCACTCGAGTCCGGTCGTATCGATCGAGCTCGTGTTGATCTTGATACGGTTCGCGTTGTCCGGGTCGGCAACGCGCTTGACTGCAACGAGGATCTTCACGTCTTCACGCCTCCTTTTCGATTCCTCATCCCTGGTTGGTTTCGTGTATCACGGGCCCAAGTCGGCGCCCATGCTTTCTGCCGGCCGCAGGCCAGGCGCAAGCGCCGGGTTCGATGCCGGATATTGGCCGCGGGCCGGCGTCCTATGCTGCCTGCGGCGGCTTTCGGTACTCATGGCGTCGACGGTGCGCATGCCCTTGCTCGGCCCACGCATTGACATAAGGAGTCGTCGTGCCCGCCGCAACTCGAGGAACGGAGCAGCCGCTCAGCTGCCAACTGCGCGACCGGCGGGCTGGCTCGAAAGCGAGGACGAGTTTTGCCAAAGCAAACTCGGCGGCGACGGCCCTATGATGACCAGTCCAATGGGTATCCACACGGACTACCTTGTGCTCGGAAGCGGTGTCGCTGGTTTGACCTTCGCACTTCGCGCCGCGGAGCATGGCGAGGTCACGCTGGTCACCAAACGCGGTCAATCCGACGCTGCCACCAACTGGGCCCAAGGTGGGGTGGCCGCCGTGTTCGCGCCCACCGACTCCTTCGAGGAGCATGGGCGCGACACCGTTCAGGTGGGATGTGGTTTGTGCCACGACGACGCCGTCGACGTATGCGTCCGAGGTGGTCGCGACGCCATCGAATGGTTGATGCGCTTGGGCGCCGAGTTCTCGCGGGACGAAGCGGGCGAGCTGGATCTCGGGCGCGAAGGTGGCCATCACGAGCGGCGCATCGTGCATGCGGGGGACATCACGGGTCGCGAAATCGAGCGGGCGTTGCTCGCAGCCGTGGCAGAGAAAGAGAACATCCGCGTGCTCGATTGGCACATGGGGGTGGAGCTCATCATGCTCAGCCGCCTGGGTGGTCCCGAGCGCTGCGTTGGTGCCTACGTGCTCGACGAGAAGGCCGGTGAGGTTCGCACCATGCTTGCGCGCGCCACCATTTTGGCGACAGGTGGTGCGGGCAAGGTCTACCTCTACACTTCCAACCCCGACGTCGCCTCCGGCGACGGTGTCGCGATGGCCTATCGCGCGGGCGCGGAAGTGGCGAACATGGAGTTCTACCAGTTCCACCCGACTTGCTTGTTCAACCCTCGTGCCAAGAGCTTTCTGATCAGTGAAGCGCTGCGAGGGGAGGGGGCGACGCTGCGGTTGCCGAGCGGCGAACCGTTCATGCATCGGCATCACGAGATGGGGGATTTGGCGCCGCGTGACGTCGTTGCACGAGCCATCGACCACGAGATGAAGCGCACTGGTTCCGAGCACGTCCTGCTCGACATCACCGACAAGAGCTCGGACTTCATCCACAATCGTTTTCCAGGTATCACCGAGCGCTGCGCGAAGTACGGCATCGACATCACCAGCGAAGCCATTCCCGTCGTGCCGGCGGCTCACTACATGTGTGGCGGCGTCACCTCCGACTTGTATGGGCGCAGCACGTTGCCAGGGTTGTGGGTAGTGGGTGAAACCGCCTGCACGGGCCTGCACGGTGCCAATCGTTTGGCGTCCAACTCGCTGCTGGAGGGGCTGGTGTTCGGCAAGCGCGCCGCGGACAAGCTCGGAGAAGAGATCGCCGAGCTGCGCAAGTCGCCAGTTCCGACGGTTCCCGAGTGGGAGGTCGGTTCGGCGGCGCCCAGCGATGAGGCGGTCGTCGTCTCCCACAGTTGGGACGAGTTGCGACGCACGATGTGGAACTACGTGGGCATCGTGCGCAGCGACAGCCGCTTGCGGAGGGCAGCCCGACGCGTGGCACTGCTGGAAGAAGAGATCCGCGAGTACTACTGGAACAACATCGTGACTCGCGACCTGCTGGAGCTGCGCAACATCGCGACCTTGGCGCAGCTGATCGTGGGTTTCGCTTCGGTTCGGCGCGAGAGTCGTGGGCTGCACTACACGACGGACTATCCGGAGACCATCCCACGAGGCGCGACCGACACCGTGGCGCGACGCGGGGTCATGCCGTACTTGCGCTGATGCGTCACAGCAGCTGGAACGCCGTCTGGGCGGCGCTGTGGTGCGTCGCGTTGTTCTTCGGGCTGAACGTCGTGATGGTCGCGCTCGTCGCGGTCGCTGGGCCCATGCCCGGAATCGTGCCGCGCGGTATCGCGCATTTGTTGATCGTGGGCGCATTCGTGCATCTGGTGCTGGTCAGCCACGAAGTGCGTCCCGCGTCAGGGTGGTCGTTTGCGGCGGCCTTGCGAGCTTTGGGGTTGGGTCCCGCGCAGCCCATTCAGCTGCTGGTCGGAGTCCTGATCGGGCTGAGCATCAAGCCGCCCGCGGACCTGCTACGTTCGGCCATCGAGGCCCGCTGGCCCACCCCGGAGGTGCAGCTGGCGGCGCAGGCCGAGCTGCTGCGCCACGAGACCGTCGGGCAGACCGTGGCGTTGCTTGCCTTCATCGGGCTGATCGGACCGCTGTTGGAGGAGGCGTACTACCGCGGCGTCGCGTTCCGACTCTTCGAGCGAGGCGCAGGGCGGAGCGTCGCGATCATCGCAACGAGCGCTTTTTTTGCGCTGTCTCACGCCAGTCCGCGTGATTGGTTGCCGCTGTTCGTGGTCGCGCTGGTGCTGGGTCAGGCCCGGGCCAACTCGGGCAGGGTGTGGGCGGCCGTTGCCGCGCACGTGACTTTCAATTCCTCTGCCCTGGTCTTCGCATTTTGGGACTATTCGCTGGCGGACGCTGGCGCCGCTAGTCGCTGGCTGTTGCTCGTGGGCGGAGCGCTCTGCTCGGCGGCGCTGCTGGTGGTGCTGGCGCGCGCTGCCGATTGAGGACTGCCGACGACGGCAGTCCGCTGGGGTCGGTCTTGGTCGGCAGGGCATGATCCTTCGACGCCGATCTGATAAGTCTCGATGCCGCTTATGGCCGAGGAGCGACCACACATCGCATTGTGCTTGCCTGGAGGGGGCGCTCCGGGCGCCATGTTTCAAATCGCTGCCTTGGCGGCGTTGGAACATGCCCTGGAAGGTTTCGACTGCACCGGCTTCGACACCTACGTCGGTACGTCGAGTGGTGCCAGTGTCGCTGCGGCGCTGGCCGCAGGCCAGAGCGTGCAACGCATCTACCGGGCTTTCCTCGATCCAGCGGACGACTACTTTTCTCTCGAGCGCCGCCACATCCTCAAGATGGACTTGGCCGAGTGGCGCCGTACCATCCAGACGGCGGCGCGCGCTCTCGGGCATGGTTCCCGCAGTCTGCTTTCCAAGTCGTTGGCTCCGTCGCCTGCGGCACTGTGGGAAGAGCTGGCGCGCCTCTACGATTCGTTGCCGGCGGGGTTGTTCTCCTTGGAGGGGTATGAGCGTTTCCTGGAAGAGAACTTCCTGAGGCGCGGCGTGCCCAACCAGTTCAGCAACCTGCCGCGACGGCTGCGCGTGCTGGCTCACGACTTGGACAGCGGTGCACCAGTGACGTTCGGCGCGCCGGGTTTCGATCACGTGCCCATCACCCGGGCCTGCGTCGCGTCGATGGCGACGCCGCCGGTGTTCTCGCCCGTACGCATCGGGGACAGCCACTACATCAACCCCGCGCCGGTCCAGCTGTCGCACGTGGACGCGGCGGTGGAAGCGGGGGCCAAGTTCATCATCGTGGTCAATCCCCTGGTCCCCCTGAACGTCAGCTACGTCCCCACCGGGCACGGTGTCAGAGCCAGCGTTCGCGACAAGGGCGCGATGTGGGTGGCCAACCAAGCCAATCGCATCAAGCTACACGGCCTGTTGTGGTCGTCCATCGAGCGCGTGCGTGAACGCAACTTGGCCAAAGTGATCGTGGTCGAACCCGAGGCGACCGATGGCACGCTCTTCATGCACAACCCGGCGAGCTTCGCGGCACGGCGCGCGATTCTCGAATACTCCTACCTGTACACGCGTGAGCTCGTCAGCCATTGGCTGGAGCAGAACGAGCTGCCCCTCGAGGAGCTCTCTTGGACGCCCAAATTGGATGGTCAGGAGTGAATGCAGGCGTGCGGCTGCTGTTTGGATGGTCAGGGCTGAGCGCAGGTGTGCGGCTGCTGTTGCCCTTGCTCGGCGTTCTGCTGTGCGCGGGGTGTAAGGAGTCCTACCGGGTTGGAGACTACGTGCTCGTCGAGTGGTGCGAAGGTGAGTACCCTGCGTACGTTCTCGAACGAAAAGGAAGCACTCGCTACCGCGTGCATTTCGACGGCTACGAGTCTCGTTGGGACAGTGACGTTGCCTTCGACAGTATCAAGGCACGACTGGAGGCGCCGCCGGAGCCGATGCCCCCGCTGTGCGACCGAGTTGCGCGTGCGCTCGGCATCAAGAAGCAAGACGACGACCGAGTGAGCCCCTACGAGGAAGGGGCTCGCGTGCGCGTGACTTGGCGGGGCTCCGTCTACAAGGCTACGGTCGTCAAGGTGGTCGGTCCCAACCGCTTCAAGGTGCACTACGACGGACACGAAGCGTCGTGGGACGAAGTCGTCGCCGGTGACCGCATCGAAGGACGCGTGCAGTAGCCTTGGGCGACGGCAGGCTCAGCGTTCCCCGACGCTGCATTGCGAGCTCGGGGCCAGTGGTTCTCCGGGCATCCTGCCGAGGCTCTGCCAAGCGCTCGACAACCGGCCGTACTCCGCGTGCGTCAGGCTTTCCGGTGCGCGCATCACGCCGCAGCGCGCCTCCTGGAGTCGCGCGATGGCGTGTTGCTGATTGCCGAGCGAGAGCTCCGTCAAGCCGGCGTACAGCGCCAGGCGGGTGCGTTCGTCCGGTGAGAGGTCCGTCGGGTCGACGCGTCGGAGCTCCCTCGCCGCGTCGGGGTAGCGCGACTCTTCGAAGGCTCGTAGTCCGCTACTGAACGGACCTTGACATGCCAGCAGCGAGGCTCCGAAGAGCAACGCGAGCGGTAGCCGCCAATGGCGTTTGGGGCGCGGACGCTGATTGGCAGGAGTGGAGCACGGCCTCATGCCGACGTGTCGGACTCGTCCTGCTCCGAGTTGCTGGGCATTTCAGGATTTTCTTGGGCCGTCCCCGCCGGGGGCAGCATTTCCTCGATCTTCGTCAGCAGCCGCGTCGCGCTGGCCTTGTCCCGCGCCGAGATCCCGACGCAGGTTGGGTCGTCGGCGATGACGTTGCGCTCGTCGGGACTCAGGAGGTCCAGCTTGTTCTTCACGACCAAACGAGGCACGTGCTCCAGACCCAGTTCCTGCAGCAACTGGGCGGTCGTTTCCGTGTGCTCGTCCAGCTCGGGGTTGCTGGCGTCCACCACCTCCAGCAGGAGATCGGCGTCGGACGCCTCCTCGAAGGTTGCCCGGAACGCAGCGAACAGATCACGTGGCATGTGGCGAATGAAGCCAACCGTGTCCGTCAGGATGGCAAAGCGGCCCGAGGGCAAATGCAGACGCCGGGCTCGGGTGTCCAATGTTGCGAACAGCTTGTCTTCCGCCAACACGCCCGCACCCGTCAGCGTGTTGAGCAGGGTGCTCTTGCCGGCATTGGTGTAGCCCACGATGGCGATGACCGGCAGATCGCTCTTTTGACGACGGTTGCGTCGCTGAGCTCGCTGCCGCGCGAGCTGAGTGAGCTCGCGTTCGAGACGTGTGACGCGTTCGCGGGCGCGGCGCCGCCCGATCTCCAGGGTCGTCTCGCCCGGGCCCCGGCCGCCGATGCCACCCGTGAGACGACTGAGAGAGTCGTCCTTCTGAGCCAGCCGTGGCAGCCGGTACTTCAACTGTGCCAATTCGACCTGCAGCTTGCCGTCCTTCGTCTCCGCGCGCTGCGCGAAGATGTCGAGAATCAACTGGCTGCGGTCCAGCACGTGCAAGTCCGTCTGAGCGGCGATGCCACTCGCCTGCGCGGGGGACAGGTCACGATCGAAGATCAGGATCTCGGCTTCGAGATCGATGGCGCGCATCACGACCTCTTCCAGTTTTCCTCGCCCCATCACCAGCTTCGGGTCGATGCGGTCGCGCAGCTGCAGCACGCTATCGACGACGGTCACACCCGCCGTCAGCGCCAGGCTGTGTAGCTCCTGAAGACTGGCACGCGCTTTGGCCATTGCTCCCCGGGCGCGCTTTTCTCCCACGTACACCAAGATCGCGCGCTGCCGTTCGACCTCCCGAACCTTCGATTGGCGCGAGAATTCGGCCTCGAGGGAACTGATGAGCTGTTCGAAGTCGGGCATCGGACGCCCGAAGGGCATTGGCCCGGACACCTCGTAGCCGGGCTGCCCGTCCTGGTCGTTCCGCGGGACGTTGTGCGCCCAGGTGATGGAGCGGGGATCGAAGCTGGGGCTGACGAGCACCGCGCACACCAGATCGAGCCGCAGTCGCGTCAAGTCGACCAGATCGTCGTGGGTGAGCGGTTCGCCATACAGGTGCGTGTGAATCAGGCGCAGCGCCCGAAAGCGCCCCTGGGCGGCGCGCAAGCGCCCGATGTCGGGCAGCATCAATCCAGTGGCGCTGCCGACGACGACCCATTCCACGGCCCCCGAGCGATGCACGAGGGCGCCCACTTGACGCTTCGTTTCTCGTGAAGCGTCGCACAACGATCGAACCAGCTCCGGCGTCGTGATTTGCGACAACGGGACGCGGCGTCGATAGATGCGCTCCAAGGTGCGGCGCGCATTGGGGGACAGTCCGGCTGTGTTTCCGACGATCTCAGGCATTCGGGTCGAAGCAGCACTCTTTACACGCCGCCCACCCGCCGCGCCAGCACTCGCGCGCGGCCGTGCTCGGCTGAGGGCGCAGCCGAGCACGGCCAGTGCGTCCGGACTTGACCCCCGGCACGGGGTCGGGGACAAGCACGCGATGGCATTGCTCACCCCCTTCGAGCTTCGCGACGCCCAGGAACACGGTCGCGCCTTCGGACTTTTGGTCAGCGCAGTCGAGGCGCTGACGGCGGGTTCGGTCAACTCGAATTTCCGCCTGAAGACCGAGGACGGAAAGACGTTCTTCGCTCGACTCTACGAAGAGCAAGACGCGGCGGGAGCGCTGGCGGAAGCACGCCTGCTGCGCGCTTTGGCTCGGGCTGGCGTCGCCACCGTGCCGCCGTTGGAGCCGCAGCCCGGCTCAGCGAACCCGCCACGTCACCTGGGCAAGCCGTTGGCCGTCTTTCCTTGGGTTGGGGGGCACGACTTGTGCCTCGGGATGGTCACTCCGGTGCGCGCCCGACGTCTCGGCGAAGCGTTGGCCCGCGTGCACGCGGCCAGCTCGTCTGTCGACGAGATCCCGAGTGGACGCTTCGGCCTCGATGGGATCCGTTCCCGCCTCGACTTCATCAGCGAACAGACCTCGAACTACCAAGCCGACGTGGGTCACATTCGGGAGCGCTTGCAGCACTACGAGACGGCGCGCGACGGCTTGTTGCCCCATGGCGTGATGCACGGCGACCTGTTTCGCGATAACGTCCTGTGGCAGGGCGACGAGATCAGTGCTCTGCTGGACTTCGAGAGCGCCTCCGACGGGCCCTTCGTCTACGACATCGCCGTGTGCATTCTTTCCTGGTGCTACGCGGACGAATTCCAGATGGACAACGCGCGCGCGCTACTGGCCGGCTACGAGTCGGTGAGGCCGTTGACGGATGCCGAACGGGCTGGCGCACCCACCGAGGGGGCGCTCGCCTGCTTGCGTTTCGCGACCACCCGCATCACCGACTTCGACATGCGGGCAGCCCCAGGGCAGCCTCCGGTGCGCGACTACCGCCGCTTCTTGGCACGCTTGGCGGCAATCGAGGCTGGAGCCTTCAGCTCGCTATTTCAGAACCCACAGCAAGGACAAGCACGATGAGTATCGCTCGCGGCGGCCGTCTGCCCGCCTCCATCAACGACGCCATGCAGGCGCTCAACCAGAGTGTCGACATCGACTGGAAGCTGTGGCGCCACGACATCCGAGGCTCGATCGTTCATGCCCGAGGTTTGGCCCGCGCGGGCGTGATCTCCGACGAGGACGCGCAGACCATCGTCGGGGGCCTGACGCAAGTCGCCGACGAGATCGAACGCGGCGAGATGAAGTGGGACCCGGTGCGCGAAGACGTGCACATGAACATCGAGGCCCGGCTGATCGAAATCGTGGGTCCCGTTGGGGGCAAGTTGCACACGGGGCGCTCGCGCAACGATCAGGTGGCGACCGATCTACGCCTGTGGACTCGAGCCGCGTTGGACGAGACGGTGACGGCGATGGTGGAGCTCGCGGCGGTGCTGCTGGACCGGGCCGCTGAGCACTTGGATGTGTTGATGCCGGCCTACACGCACCTGCAGCGCGGGCAGCCCAGTCGCCTGTCCCATCACCTGATGGCCTGGCAAGAGCTGTTGTGGAGGGATGCCAATCGCTTGTTGGATGCAAGGCGTCGAGTGAACGAGTCACCGTTGGGAGCGGGTGCCGTCGCTGGCAGTGGTTTTCCCCTCGACCGTCAATGGGTGGCACAGGAGTTGGAGTTCGAGCGGCCGATGCAGAACTCGCTCGATGCCACGGCGAGTCGCGACTTCTTGATGGAGGTGGCTTCCGACTTGGCCATCACCGGGGTGCATCTGTCGCGCATCGGCGAGGAGCTGGTCTTGTGGTCGACCTACGAATTCGGCTTCGTCAGCCTGTCCGACGAGTTCTCGACGAGCTCGTCGATGATGCCTCAAAAGAAGAACCCCGACGTGGCCGAATTGGTGCGTGGCAAAGCCGCGCGTATCATCGGTGACGCGAATACGCTGTTGATCCTGGAGAAGAGCCTGTGTTTCGGCTACGGGCGCGAGTTGCAAGAGGACAAGTTGCCCATCTTCGACGCGTTCGAGGGGGCTCAGCAAAGCCTGCGCGCGTTGACGGGAGCACTGGCGACGTGCACCTTCAACGTGGATCGCTTGGAGGGCGCATTGCGTGGGGGCCACGTGTGTGCGACTGACTTGGCGGATCTGTTGGTCACGCAAGGGGTGCCATTTCGCGAAGCCCATCACGTTGTCGGGCAGCTCGTGCGCGTGGCAGAGGAACGCGGCGTTCAATTGGGCGAGCTCGACGAGGAGACTCTGAAGCCACTTCATCCCGTGCTCTTGACGGATGAGGCCAAGGCCGCGTTGGACCCCCGCCAAGCGGTCGAGCGACGTTCCCTCGTCGGTGGGCCAGCCAAGGCGACGGTGGAGTCCGCGATCCGCGCCGCGCGAGAGCGCTGGGGCGATCTGAGCGAGCCGGGCTAGCATCAGCACGCTCGTTCGACGGATACATGTGTGTTCACGTGTGACACGAACCTCGTCGATCGTTTGGCCCCCGTCGAAGGCCAGTGATTGCGAGCGTTTGAGTTTGTCCGAGTGGTCGCCTTGCCGTACGCTTAACTCGCGGTCCTGCCAGTGCGTACATGGCCCGCGGGACAGCAACCGGAACGACAAGTGCAGATCGACTTCTCAGCGCGTGAGATCACCGTCAAGCTGGTCTACTACGGTCCGGCACTCAGCGGGAAGACGACAAACCTGCAAGCTCTTCATTCGGTCGCGACGGAAGGTACTGCCGGCAGATTACTGACGCTCGAAACCCGGGACGATCGGACTCTCTTCTTCGATCTCCTGCCCCTGTCGTTCAAAGGCGCAGGGGATGTGTCGGTCAGGCTCAAGGTGTTTACCGTGCCCGGTCAGGTCATCCACGCGTCGACGCGTCGTTTGGTGGTGCAGGGCGCCGACGGCGTGGTTTTCGTGGCTGACTCCCAGGTGGACGAAACGAAGAACAACGGGGCGTCGTTCATCGATCTCAAGTCCAATCTCAAGGCCCACGGGATTGCGCTGAAGGAGATGCCCGTCGTCATCCAATTCAACAAGCGCGATCTGCCCAACGTGCGTTCGACGGAGGAGCTTTCGGAAATGGCCGCCAAAGGCAGGGAGCCGGTGTACCTGGCCGTGGCGACCAAGGCGCAAGGCGTGGTCGAAACCTTCCTGGCGGTGCTGCAACTGGCGTGGGCACGACTCGAGAAGGAGCACCAGCTCAGCCACAAATTTGGCATCGACGCACGGCACTTGCTCACGGAAGTCGCCGAGCGGCTCGGGCATCGCGGTGGGTTGGACGAAGCGTTGGCAGCCCGACTGGGGGGAACTGCGGCGGCGGAGACGAGCTGATGGAGCACGCCGAAGGGTCACGCCTCGAGCAGGTGATGTTGGGCTCGATCAGTCTCGAAGAGCTGGTCGATCGCGACGCCATGGCTGAGCTGGTGACGAGCTTCTACGAGCTCTTCCGCGTGCCGCTCAGAGTCTTCAGCACTGGGGGGCTTCTGGTCGAGGCCACCGTGGAGCCGGAAATCCACGAGTACCTGCGCCAGTTCCCAGAAGGCAGGAAGCTGGTGCTCGAT
>JBNKZR010000248.1:0-11162 GCA_050301735.1 Polyangiaceae bacterium
CCTCGCCCTGGGTCGCCGCCATCCACTCCCACCCAGCAGTCAAGCGCGCCACCACTTGCTCTCCGAGCGCCATCAGTCGAGTGATGGCATCACTCGACACCAGAGCGTCCTGCTCTTCGCAGCGCTCGGCGAGATGCTGGGCTTCGCGAGCACCGATCAGGGCGAACAAGCCACCAGCATCGTGCACGGCGCGGCGAAGGGCCGCCGGATCTTCCGTCTCCTTCGCCGCGTCGATGCGTTGTAAGACTTCGGGCAGCGCCGTCGCAACACGCGACTGCATCAGCTCCAGCAACGTGCCGCCACTCTGGGTTCGGATCTGACGCATCTCTTGCCAGCGTGACGCGTCGAAGAGCGAATCGTCCGTCGCTGTCCCGGCCTCACCGCCAGCGCCGGACTCCGCCGCTCCGAAGCGCACTCGGCGAGCGTGGGCGCGCTGCAACAGCGCTTGGAGCGTGCCCATGCGCATCGGCTTGTTGGCGTAGCCATCGAACCCGGCGCGCTCGAGGCGAGCAGCATCGTCGGCGCTGGACTGCGCCGTCAGCGCCACCAGGTAGGCGCCTTCGCCGAGACGTGCGCGCAGGCCGCGCGCGGCACCCCAACCGTCCACCCCCGGCATCTGAATGTCCACCAAGGCCAGATCGATGGCGTGTTCTTCTGCGATCGCAAACGCCTCGTCGGCGCCCGCCGCCAGCTGCGGCTGATAGCCCAATGCCCGCAGTGCTTCGCCCAGGAAAGTCCGCAGCGCCTCCACGTCGTCGACCACCAAGACCGAAAGAGGGTGTCGCCGAGCGAACTCGCCGCTGACCTGAAGAGGCGCGACGGACTCGTCGAAGTGAGCGACGTGGTGTGCATCGCCGGCGGCCGACAGGGGCAGCCGTACCGTCAAGCGCGCGCCACCGAGTGGGCTCGTCGAGGGCTCCAAGCTGCCCCCCATGCGCGTGCAAAACTGGTGACTGATGGCCAAGCCCAAGCCCACCCCCTCACCGCGCCCCCCCTCCGGCGCCTTGCCTTGCACGAAAGGTTGAAACAGTTCGCCCGCAGGCAACCCCGGCCCGGTGTCGTCGACACAGATCCAGTATTCGCCTCGTTCGGGGCTGCGACCCGCACTGACTTCCACGCGCCCCTCGGGCGTGTACTTGATGGCGTTGCCGATCAGGTTCGTCAGCACTTGGCCCAGGCGGCGCGCATCTCCGACCGCACTCGCAGCCACTGCGCCCTTGCGCGTCAGCTTCAAACCCTTGGCCGTCGCCAGAGGCATCAAGCCGTCGACGACGTGCACCAACACCCGGTCAGGCTCGTGACGCTCGGCCCGCAAAGCCAACATCCCCCCTTGCAGCGCTGAATAGTCGAGCAGGTCGGAGACCAGGTGTTCGAGGTGTTCACTCTGTTGCTGCAGAGTGCGCACGTACTCGGCGTGAGGTTGGGCCAGATCCGCCGCAGCCAGGAGCTGAGCGTAGCCGATGATCGACTGCAGGGGCGTGCGTAGCTCGTGGGTGACGTTGGCGAGGAACTCGGACTTGGCGTGGTTCGCCGCCTCCGCCCGCTGCACGGCCTGCTGCAGCTCCGCCTCCATCTCTTTGCGCTGGTGGATGTCGCGCACGCTACTGCGAAAGCCGACGCGCTGCCCCTCGACCGTGATGGGTTGCCACGAGATGGCTGCCCAGCGCACCTCGCCGTCCTTACGCAAGACCCGAAATTCGAAGTGATTGCCCGACTGGCCCGCGCGCGCTTGCTGCAACACGCGGGCGACCGCCGGCCGATCCCCCGCGTGCACCAGCGGCAGTGGGTAGTCCGCCATCTCCAAACACTCGGCCACACCGTAGCCAGTGATGCGTTCGACTGCAGCGTTGACCCAGCGCAACTGACCCTCGGGATCGATCCAGCTCTCCCAGTCGTAGGTGTATTCCGCGATCGCGCGAAACGGGCTTTCCATACTCAGCACCTCACAGTGTCGGCTCGATCAACCCCTGCTCGATGGCGTAGCGTGTCCAGCTAGCGACGTCACACAGTCCCAACTTCTCGCGGATTTGAAGTCGATGGTTGGCCACGGTCTTCAGACTGATGCCGAGCTCGCTGGCGATCTCCTTGGAGCTCTTGCCCTGCGCCACGAAACGCAGGATCTGTCGCTGCCTCGGGGTCAGCGCCTTGTCGACGTTGGGCTCGCGCAGCGCATCGGCGAGCAGCGGGCTCGTGATCGAGCAGAAGTAACGACCACCGGCAAGAACCCGCTCCACCGCAGTGCGGAGCTCACTCAGCGGCGTTGCCTTGGTCACGAAGCCGCGCGCGCCCGACTGCACCGCCCGTCGAACCAACGCGGGACGAGCGTGGGCGGTCACCATCACCACCGGTAAGTTCGGTCGCCAACTCAGCAGCTGCTTCAACACCTCCAGACCGTCGATGTCCGGCAGCACCGCGTCCAAGATCACCAGATCGGGCTGCACCGAACGACAGCCCTCCAAAGCGGCGAGCCCCTCGCTATATTGGGCAGCTATCTCGAGAGATCGATCGGCCTGGAGCACCTCGGCGAGAAGCTCACGGAAGATCGTCTGGTCTTCGACCAGGACCAGGCGTGCCGCTCTAGAGCTCATACGCCCAAGCATAGTAGGCATTCATACCGATCGGCACTGGGTAGTAGTGCCCATGGTGAGCCGAGGGGTGGCACTGCATGTTGAAATCACGCCCAAGTCGGCGCTCGCCCAACGGCGCTCGCCGAGGAACACCACCGCAACACCGTAGGGCGCGGTCGCAGAACGTACCCAATCGTCCTGCTCGCGCCGAGGAGGATCCCAGATGACAAGCACACCCCTCATTTCATTCCTTCGTGGATTGGGCCTGACCGCCATCGCTGCCAGTGTTTTCTTGCTCAGCGGACAGGCCCAGGCCGAAAAGCGCTGCACCAGCAAGCCCGCCGTCTGCATGCGCCTCAAAGCCCAAGAGGCGGCCCGGGTCGAGGCCGGAGTCGAGCCGCCCCGCTTCACCCCCCGGCCCCAGCGCTGCACGACGAAGCCCGCCATCTGCATGCGATTGAAGAAGCACCGCTAACCCCCGGGGCAGCACGCCCCCCACATCGGAAATCCCGAAGCGATCCATCGAGCAACCCAAAGCCCGGGGGAGCGCACCAGCGGCGCTGGACTCATTCCTGCAACGATCTCGCCGGCCCAGTTCAGAGCGACAGGTTCGGGCCGGCGAGCGAGGTCACCGTCTTCTTCACGCAGCGCGCCTCTTCGGCAGCGTAGGAGTAGGTCAGCTCACTCTGGGGAAAGCTCGTCGTGGACTGCCACGAGTCGGCGTTGGCCAGCGTGTCCGAGCTGACAGTCCAGGTGATGCCCTGCCCGACGTAGTTGTCTCGCAACTCCCAGCTGCCGGCTTCGTCGCTGTAGCGGGAAGTGACGGGGTTCTGCGCGTTCTCGAAGAAGTTCGACTCGATCAACGCCACGCCGTTCATGCGTACGTTGATGCCGCTGCTCAGGATGTGGTCGTAGTAGTTGTTGAACAGGTGCACATAGCCGTAGCGGTGCAGCGGCGTTCGGGAGACGACGTTTTCGTACCAGTTGTGGTGAAAGGTGACGTAGCGGTCGGTGAGGTCCGAATCGCTGTAGCCGATCAAGCCCGTCTTCTGGTGGTCGTGAATGTAGTTGTAGGAGATCGTGATGTAGCGAGCGCCGCTCTTGATGTCGATCAAGCCGTCGAACTCGGTGTCGCCGGCCCCATCGCAGTCGTCTTTGGTCGAGCTGAAGAGTTCGTTGTGATCGACCCACACGTTTTCCACGTCACCACTGGTGCCGTTGCCTTCGAGGGTGATCGCGTCCGAATCGCCGCCACCGGGCAAGAGACCCATCTTCATGTTGCGAATGATCACGTTCTTGGCCCGGTTGACCTTGATGCCAAAGTTCGCGCTGGAGCCCGGAGCGCCTTCGAAGGTGACGTTCTCCATCTCCTTGATCTGCAGCACTTGGGAGTCGAGGGTGTGCTGCAGGCACACGTCCGTGATGGTGGAGTAGTCAAAAGTTCCCGTGTACCGGATGACGAGAGCATCCTGGGTACCCTCCTTGAAGGCGGAGCGGTAGTCGGCCAGTGCCGCTTCCGCTTCCGCGAAGCTACTGACTTCGACGGGCGCCGCAGCGCCGCCCCCCGTCGTCGCCGAGCCGTAACCGATGGGGGATTGGCTCGGCTGAGCGATGGCGCAGTCGCCGTCGTCGAGAGGTGTCTCCGCAGTTTCGGGAGCAGGTTGCTCCACCTCGCTGCCGTCGTCCGCAGCAGCCGGCATCGTTCCGTCCACTGCGGGAGCCGAGTCGCCGGTAACCTCATCAGCGTTCACCCCTCCCGACGGGTCGGCGACCGCCGGATCTTGCTCAGCGACGGGGCCTTGCGATGGGTCGCTTGCCGACGAGTCGGACACTTCGGCGCCGCTCGGCTCAGTCCCGACCTCGGGGGTGACACCACTCGCGCCGTCAGCATCACTCGGGGTAGCGCCAGAGGCGATCACTTCGGACGACGAATCACCCATGGCACTTTCGCCCGAGGCACCGTTGTTCACTCCTGACGGTACTGCCGCACTCTGGTCGGCATCGGACATCGCCCCCATGCTTCCAGCCCCGACACTCCCAGTCTCAGTGCCCTCCGCCGCTGCGCCGGGCCCTCCCCCGGCTCCACTGCAGGAACTGAGCAAACCGGGAATCGACACCAGGAGCACACGCGCGACCGTCAACTTCATACTCGCTACATGCGCGCGAGCGCCCGACGGATCTCGCTCGAGCAACAATTGTGGTCAACGGTGACCAAAGCGGGACAGTGCGGATCGCACGCCGCGTACTCGGGCGCGAATTGTGCTCGTTTTTCCAGTCCTCGGCGGGCAGTCAAGTGCGCCCACACGACGTGATGCCGTTGTCAGCGCGGCCGGACGCGCCGACGCGAGAGCGACCGCGGGAAGCGCGCCCAGGATTCGACGCAGCTATCGGTACTCGAGGAAGTCTCGCAGACGCTCGCCCTCTTCCGGGGTCATGACTTCGTCGAGCCAGCGGACGAGCGCGACCGTGCTGCGAAACACCTGCCGGTCAGGGTGGTTCGTTTCTCGGATCACCCGCGCGAACTGCAGCACGGCGGTGGGAGCCGCGTCTTGCGTCAGCACCGCGCTTCGCAACAAGCCGGCGTTGGAATCCGCGATGCTCGCCGTCATGTGTTCGGCCGCGTCGGGAGACATCAGCGGACAGCGCCGCCAGTCCGCCACGACGATGTGCGCAGAGCCGGGTGGCAGTTTGCTCATCGCCGCACCGATTTGTGCGAAGATCGCGTCGACGTC
Organism: Polyangiaceae bacterium; assembly: GCA_050301735.1. Classification (GTDB taxonomy): domain Bacteria; phylum Myxococcota_A; class Polyangia; order Polyangiales; family Polyangiaceae; genus SZUA-265. The sequence goes on from JBNKZR010000248.1 coordinate 5,300, forward strand.
TGCGACGGAGCGGTAGCCCGCGTCCGCCCGGATCTCGACGAGGCGTCCAACGTTCCATGCAGCGGTATTCGTCGCACTCGTGCTCACAGCTACTACTTCAACCATTCTTTGCTAGCGGCCTCAGGCTTCTGAGGGGCTCACCGTCCCCGCGAGCCTAGTGCCCAGTATCGTAGCAGGTTGTTGCGATCCAGCGACCCGCGACCATGGGGTGGGAGCACTGGTGTCCCAACATCGTGCAGAGCGTGGGTGAATGGGTACCTTCGACGTGTAGCCTGGCGGTCACGCATACAGAATCCGTCAACTGGGCGGGGTGAGGTTCTGAAGTCGAAGGTAGGTATGCCCAAGACTCAGTTCTGGAAACACGAGTCGACGATTGTCAGCGCCGGCACTGTCCGCGTGGTACCCACCTGCGCAAGCACTGGCGCCGAGCCGGTGGCAAGCCCAGCTTCGAGCAGAGCCCCCGCCGACCAAGCCCGCGGAAGGCGAGCGCCCCTGTCCATTCCGCCTCGTAGGCAGCCCCGAGTGCCGCCTACACACCCGAACCGCCGGGCACAAGAAGACGGAAGCAGATGCACCCGCGGTCCAAGCAACCGGCCGGCAGTGTCCCTTAGCTGTTCAGCGAAAGGGAAGTAGAAGGAAAGGTCCGCGGCCAACGGAAGCTGGACGGGAGCAATCCGCACTTTATGCGACAATCCCAGCCAATCCGACGAGCTCACGGCAATTACCCATATGGAGAAGTCTCAAGTTGCGGGTGCCTGCGGAGCGGCCCCGGAGGAAGCCAGCACGCGTCCCTTCGAGCTCCGTAGACGCGCGACCGTTTTCCGCCAACTGCTGACGACAGCGTCCCTCGGGGGACTGCTTGCCCTCGCAGCCGGCTGCTCGGGTGAAGCTGGAGAGGGGAGTAGCCTCGGACCAGCGAGTGGCCCTGGCGGCGCGCCTGGCGCGGTTGCCGGTCCCGGCTCTACCACGGGCGCGGGCACCGCTGGCCCTGGGGTAGTTGGTCCCACAGGGACGACTGGCGCCGGTGGGGGGCCCGTAACCGTGCAGCCAGGGGCAACGGCGCCCGGAGGAACGACGCCCGATACCGTGGTCACCCCCGTCCCGGGCACGGAGGCCGGGACAGACGATCCCAACGCCATCATCGCAAAACCGGCTGAAGCAAGCCTTTTGGAGCCAACCCCTCGGATCGCGCGACTCAGCCGAAAGCAGTGGTCGAACGCCGTTCGCGACTTGCTGCAATTGGACGACATCTCGGACGTCGATGAAGACGTTTCGGGCGACGCGCTGACAGGCTTCGATTCCCAGGCGGACGCCCTGTACGTCACCGAGCAGCTGCGTCGACAACTCGCCGATGCCGCCGAGACGCTGGGCGATCGGGTCACGGCTGATGCCGCCGCCCTCGCGCGCCTCGTGCCCGCGGATGCTCCAGCGGATACAGCCGGGCGCGCGCGTGCTTTCATCACCGCCTTTGGGTTGCGCGCGTTTCGACGGCCTGTGACCGAAGCGGAGATCACGGCCCACCTCGCGCTCTTCGATCAGGGCCCGACGCTGTACCCGGGCGGCGACGCGTTCGAGTCCGGCGCCAATCTCGTGATCCAGGCCATGTTGCAGTCGCCACACTTCCTCTACCGAACGGAGTTGGAAACGGCACAAGCCGGCGCGACCTCCGTTGCCCTGAGTGACTACGAGGTGGCGTCGAAACTCGCGCTGGCAGTGACCAACACCATTCCCGACGACGCGCTCTTCGCCGCTGCCGCCGCTGGTGAACTGCAAGACCGCGACACCATCGCCACCCACGCCCGTCGACTGCTCGAGGCGGAAGCAGGCTCCGAAGGCATCGCCAACTTCAACTTCCAGGTCTTCCGCCTGGGAACCTACGACGGGATCGATCGTGACCCCACAGAGTTCCCCGAGTTCACCCCGGAGACGCCCGCAGCGATGCGCGAAGAGGTGCAGCGCTTCTTCGACTGGGTTTTCGCGCAAGGCGGTGGCGTCAAGGAGTTCTACACCTCTCCCGTAGGCTTCGTGAACTCCACCCTCGCTCCGCTGTATGGGCTGGACGGCGCCTTCACGAGCGACACGTTCACGCAGGTCGACCTCGACCCCAGTCAGCGCTCCGGCTTCCTGACTCAGGCGGGCTTCTTGTCGTCTTACGCCTCCGGTTCGGATCCGGACATCATTCATCGCGGTGTGTTCATCGCGACCAGACTCTTGTGCGTGGCGCTCCCGCCACCAGCCCCCGATGCTGGTCCGCTGATCGACATTCAACCGGACATGACCAATCGCCAACGGGTCGAGGCCACGACAGGCGTCGGCACGTGCGGTGAAGGCTGTCACTCCGCGTTGTTGAACCCCTTGGGATACGCGTTCGAAAACTACGATGTCATCGGCCGCTACCGCACCAGCGAGCGTGGCCTGCCGATCAACGCCGCGGACAACTACACGTTGGATGGCGAAGTGAAGAGCTTCACCAACGGTGTCGAGCTCTCGCAATTGCTCGCAGAATCCAAACAAACCCACAGCTGCTACACGCGCAACCTGATGACGTATCTCCACGGCCGTCTGATGGAGACGACGGACGAGGCCATGGTCGACTACTACGCTCGGCTGTCGCGTGCCGGCATGCTCTCCCTTCGTGACCTAGAGCTCGACATCGTCACGAGCGACGCCTTCCTAACTCGCCTCCCCTGAAGTATCGCCATGAAGAAGCAAGACTCGTTCAGAATGAATCGTCGAATGGTCCTCCGCAGCGCTGGCGGCCTGATGCTAGGCCTGCCAATGCTCGACGCCTTCATGCCCCGAAACGTATCCGCACAAGAGGCGGGGCGTTCGCCTTTCGTGCTCATCGTCGTCAGTGACAACGGTGTCGTGCAATCCGGCGTAACGTTGGGTGGCGACGGCGAACCGGAGATGTTCTGGCCGACGGCCACCGGAACGCTCACGCAGGCGAGCCTGCAAGCCGACAACGCCAGCCGCGCCATCGGCGAACTCGCCGATCACGCAGAGCGACTGCTCGTCGTCCGCGGCATCAACCTTCCGTTTGGCTCCACAGGCTGCTCGCACTCCGCTGCGGATGCGCAAATACTCACGGGCGCCAGCGTCACGCCGGGCAGTACCGAAGCCGTCGCCAGAGGGCTCTCGGTCGACACCGTGATCGCTCAGGCCAAGAACCCTCCCGGGCGCGACCCTCTGGTGATGCACGCCGGCATGTTCTCACCGGGTGGCACGGGCTTCGACATTCCCGGTTACGTCTCATACGTTTCTCCGGAACAGCCCCGCGTCTACATCGATTCACCATATGAAGCGTATGAGGCGATCATCGGCGCGATCGGGGACGGCACGACGGGGACGTCCGCCGAGGCAGAAGCACAGCAGCTGCGAGCAGATCGGAGCAAGAGCATCAACGACCTGTTACGTCCGCAGATCCAGGATCTGCTTTCGCGCACCGACCTCAGCCAGAGCGACCGTGAACGTCTCGACCAGCACCTGACGGCGATCCGCGACATCGAAGTCCAGATGGCGACCACGGAATTCACGATCCCGGACGACGAGGTCGAAGCCATGCGGCAGATCGATCCGATGCCTTACGACCAGGGCATTCGCGAAGACGCCGTACGGATGTTCATGGACCTGATGGCGTTCTCGGCCGTGGCGGACTACAGCCGCGTCGCCGTGCTCAAGATCGGCGATCGCATCGACGACCACGTGTACAACATCAATGGTCAGAGCTTCAAATTCCACGATGCATCGCACCGCGCGGTTTCCAATGGTCTCGAGCTCCACCACGAGGTCGATCGCATCATGATGCGGCACTACAAGTACCTGCTGGACGTGATGTCGTCGTACGACACCCCCACCGGCCCACTTCTGGACCAAGGTGTTGCAATCTGGACGAACCAATGCGCGACCGGCGCGCACTCGTTCAGCAACGTGCCCTGGCTCATCTCCGGCACCGCCAACGGCTACTTCAAGCAAGGTCAGTACATCACGGTCGGTAGCGGCGACATGCCTGGTGGTCGACAAGACGGTGTGGCTGGTGACGGCTCCGTGGCAGGCGTCAACAAGATGCTCAACACGTTGCTGAACGCTGCTGGCGTGACGAAAGACGATGGTTCACCCACCGATGACTTCGGTGATTCGTCGTTGCCCAACGGGATTTTCAGCGAACTCCTTGCGTGAACGGGAGTGCCAGATGAGGGCCCGTGGCGGTGCTCTTCGACGCTCTCGAGCGGCGTGCCTGCTCGCGTCTTCGACCGCTGGCGCGCTGCTCGCCGCAGCGCAACCGGCGGAGGCGCGCTCCCGTGGCATCGTCGTGGACACCTGCACCGCCTGCCACGGCGGTGGCGTCGCGGCACCACCGGTGCTGAACCTCAACGCCGACCCGGAGAGCTTCGAGCCTGGGGACTCGGTGACGTTCACCTTGACCATTGAGGAGCCCTCCATTCGTGCTGGAGGAACGTTCATCACGTCGAGCGTCGGTACGTTCGAGGCCCTGCCAGGTGAGGGATTGACCGTGGGCGCTCAAGGCATGACGCATACCGAGCCGCGCCCCGCGCAAGACGGAGTGGTCACCTTCCGATTCTCGTGGCGCGCCCCGCAGGAACCTGGCGGGGTGAACTTTCGCGTGCTGGCGCTCGCTGCCAACGGAGACAATTCCGTGACCAATGACGTCCCGGGGTCGGGCACTTTTCCGTGGGCCTTTGGCTGCCCCGGGCAGAAGCTGTACGGTGACTTCGACCGCGATGGGTATGGTTCGGAAGGGCTCGGCGTGCTGCTTGTCTGCGAAGGTGATCCGGTACCCGAAGGGTACGCCACCATGGGCGGCGACTGCGACGAGAACGACGAGACAGTGAACCCGGGAGCCGCAGAGACCTGCAACCGCAAGGATGACGATTGCAACGGGGAAATCGATGAAAACGCCCCTGCCGTCTTGATGTGGCCCGATCAGGATGGCGACGGCTACTACCAGTCACGGGCAGCGGACTCGGTGACTGGCTGCGGCAACATTCCCGGCTATGCGCCGATCAGTGGCGACTGCGACGACCGAGATCCGGAGATGAATCCGGGGGCGACGGAGATCTGCAACCGCAAGGACGACGACTGTGATGGCGAGGTCGACAATGGCGTTCGTCCACAGTGCGGCGTCGGCTGGTGCGCACGCTACAGTACCAGCTGCGATGCGGCGGACTGCGAGCCAGGTCCACCCACCGTGGAGACCTGCAATGGCTTCGACGACGACTGCGACGGCGTAGCGGACAACGACGCCTGTCCCGAAGGCATGGCCTGCCTCAACAGCGAGTGTGTCGCGGACAGCAGCGAGCCGATCATGAGCGAGGGCAGCAGCGGCACAGCAGGTCTTCCACCCGAAGTCGATTCGGCTTCCCCGGTGGCAGCCGCTGCTGGAGGCGCCGCTGGGACCCCAGATCCCGCTGCGCCCAGCGACGCGGCTGGCGGAGCCAACCCGCCCGAGAGCATCGGGGCCGCTCCCGAGGGCACTGCACCCACACCCGGCACCAACTCCAGCTCTGCGGGCGGAGCGTCGGCCCCGATCAGCTCGAACCCCATCACGCAAGACACGTCCATGATTCGCTCCGACGGCGAAGGCGGCTGCGCCATCTCCGCGCCGAAGAGCGCGCGCACGATGATGAGCTACGCCCATTGGGTTACCTTTCTTTTCAGCTGGTTCTGGTTCCGAACGCGGCGGCGCCCACTGGCGTGATGGCGCAGCCTGGATCAGTCGCCGGGTCACGATGCCGTCGACTGCGCGCTGAATGAGTGGGCGCTGGAAAGCAATGCCTCATCAACAGTGCCTAGCCGGCCGAGCGAACCCACGAGTTTCAACCACAGTCGATCCGAAACGAGT
>JBNKZR010000249.1:0-11157 GCA_050301735.1 Polyangiaceae bacterium
CGGCTGGCTCTGCTGCCATCGGCACGCTCATGCCGCAAGCTAGGTTCGCCGGCACGGCCTCTGCCAGTTTTTTGGGCGCCGCGAGCTTCAACTCGGTCATGATCTGCACGAAGTCGTCTTCGCTCTTGCCCGCGAGACGTGGATTGTAGCGCTTCTCTTCGGCCACGGTGCTTGCCGTGCGGCCTTGGTAGTCGTGGCCCGGGTAGACCGTCGTCTTCTCGGGCAAGGTAAACAGCTTGTCGGTGATCGAGTGGTAGAGCTTGCGCGGATCGCCCTGCTGGAAGTCCGTGCGACCACAGCCGCGGATCAACAGCGCGTCTCCGGTGAAGACCCGACCGCCCTCCGGCTCGTAGTAACTCAGGCAGCCGTCGGTGTGTCCCGGGGTCTCCAGCACCCGTAACTCGTGCTTTCCGAAACGGATCGTATCGCCATCGCCCACCATCACGTCGGCGCAGCCTGCGCCCGCTTTGTTGCTGAGCACACTCTTGCTGCCCAGGCGCTGCCGCAGTACGCCAGACGCCGTCACGTGGTCCGCGTGCACGTGGGTCTCCACGGTATGGACCAGAGACAGATCCAGCTCCTCGAGCAGCCGCGTGTCGCGTTCCAACTGGTCGCGCACGGGATCGATCAGCACCGCTTCACGAGTCTCCTCGTCGGCGAGCAGGTAGGTGTAGGTGGCGGACTCAGGGTCAAAGAGTTGTCGAAACAACATGGCGTCTCCTTTCCGAGGGCGGGCTGTCGTCCTCGCAAGTGACGAGATGCGACATGCATGCCAACTCGCAGGATCGCCGCATAGGCCAGATTTGTTTCAATGATTGCGGGCGCTTGATGGTGCGCTGGGGCTGGGCGACGGAGGCCAGTTGCCGGCCCTGAAACAGGCTGAAANCTCGGGTGTAACAGCGGTTCAATCCCGTTCGCTGACGGGTTCCTGCTGCTCGCGTTCCTGGGTCGCTTTGTCCAAGCCGTAGCGCCGGAGTTTTCGCCACAAGGTGACGCGGCTCAGGCCCAACGCTTGGGCGGCGCGGCCGTGGTGTCCGCCCGATCGTTCGAGAGCTCGCAACAGCTGGCGGGCTTCTTGCGGCAGGTCTTCGGGGAGCTCGGCACCTGTGTTGGCCGCGGGGGCTTGAGGTTCCGTGCCGAGAATTTCCGGCGGCAAGTCCGCATCCGTCAACACGGGACCTTCACCCATCACCAGCGCGTATTCGACCACGTTGCGCATCTCACGCACGTTGCCTGGCCAGTCGTAGTTCTCCAAGGCGCGTAGAGCGCTGGGGGCAATGCGCTGAATCGTCCTGCCGGTGTCGGCGGCGAGCTCGTTGCAGAAGTGCCGAGCCAAGACTTCGATGTCGGCGGGCCTGTCGCGCAGCGGCGGCAAGAACAACGGCACCACCCGCAAGCGGTACATCAAATCCGCGCGAAACTCGTGGTCGCGCACGGCCGCGCGCAGCGAACGGTGGGTGGCTGCGACGATGCGCACGTCCACGTCGATCGGCTCCCGACCACCAATGGGGATGACCTTTCGCTCCTGCAGGACTCGGAGCAGCTTGGCCTGCACCTCGAGTGGCAGCTCGCCCACTTCGTCCAAGAAGAGCGTGCCGCCCGCTGCGAGTCGGAAGTGACCGGGCGCGTCTTTGACGGCGCCGGTGAAGGCCCCACGGACGTGGCCGAAGAGCTCACTTTCCAGCAGTGCCGGCGGCAGCGCTGCGCAGTTCAGCGCGCGGAAAGGGCCTTTGGCCCGCGGCGAGGCTTGGTGCAGAGCGCGGGCGACGAGCTCTTTGCCCGAACCCGTTTCGCCGCGGATCAGCACATTGGCGTTCGTCTTTGCCACCTTGGCGAGCTGGCGCAGCAGCTGCTTCATGCTCGCGTCGCGGGTGAGCATGCCCCATTCGGTAACCAGTGCCTCCTCGCCGTGAATGGCGAAGGGGTCGACGTCGAGCAGCAACAACCAACCTCGACGTTCGCCGTCGGCGTTCAACAGCGGCGTGGCACGGACCTGGATCATGCGCGTGTCGCCGTCCGTCGCTGGACGCAACACTTCGGCGCTGACCGCCTCTCCTCGCGCCAGAGCCTCGGCAACGGGTCGCTCCGGTCCGGCTCCGCACAGGACCTTCGCCGCGGAGACGCCGGTTGGGATGGGACCGCCCACGAGCTCGGGCGCCTTTTCCGTGTAGCCGACGATCGCCAGGCCCTCGTCCAAGACCAAAGCCGGGCCCGCGACCTCTTCCAGGGCTTGCCACAACAGCGCTCGTTCGACGTCTTCCACGGGTGCAGTCTAACCCGCTGAGCCTCAAACGCGAGTCACAAGGCGTGCGGGCGTCGTGCGGGCCGGTGCCCACGCAAATCAGCCGGCGACGCCGCGTATCAAGCGTGCGAAGCCGGCTGAATTTCGCGCTAAGTGGCGCTCAGCGCGATGCACTCGACAATTCGACGGGGCGATTGCCAGGCGCTTGGGGATCCGCTTGTTTGGGGATCTCGTTGGGCACGAGCTTCTGCTGCGTCCAGTGGTCGTAAGCGGCGAAGAGCAACATGCCGGCAGCCATGGCCATCACGAATATCCAGGCCGCGCCGGAGTTCTTGCCCAGCGACGTGAGCGCTGGACCGGGACAGAAACCGGCAATGCCCCAACCGGCACCGAACAGGGCAGCGCCCGTCAGCAAGCGCCCGTCGATATCATTCCTGGTGGGCAGCACGAAGCGGGGTTGGAACAACGAGCGCTCGCGCTTCATCACCAACAATCGTGTGCCGAAGTGCACGCCCACGGCGCCCATCATCACGAACGCGAGTGATGGGTCCCAGTCTCCGAATACATCGAGAAAGCCGACGATCTTGGAAGGCAGGGTCATGCCAGAAATGGCGAGACCGAGGGAAAAGATGAGCCCTGCGACGAGGGCGGCGATTGCAGTCTTCATAGGGTACCTCCAAACACGGCGCGAACCACGTAGACCATCACCGCACCACTGGCCATGAACGTGAGCACGCTGGCGAAGGAGCGCGATGACATGCGACTCAGACCACACACTCCGTGCCCGCTGGTGCAGCCGTTACCGAGTCGCGTGCCGAAGCCGACGAGCAAGCCACCCAACACGAGCACCCAGGTGGAACGCTGGAGATCGTAGTCGATGGTGCTCGGTGCCAGCGTCGCCATCACGACACCGCCGCCAACCAGACCAGCGATGAACGCCAGGCGCCAGCCGAACTCTTTGGGGTGGGGGACGACGATGCCTCCGAAGATGCCACTGATCCCTGCGACGCGGCCGTTAAGCCACAGCAGCAGTGTCGAGGCTAGCCCGATCAAGGCGCCACCCAACAGGGCGGTGTAGGGGGAGAAGTTTGTCATTGAGGTCCTCTCTAGTGGGTCCGCATTCTTTTTGAAACTGGAGTTCCTGTTCGAGGAACTATGGGGTCGGAATGAAAGCCGTCAATTCAACAATCGGGCCAACGCTCGGTGTTGCGCGACGCTGGTGGCCAAGCATCTGAACCACAACACGAAATTGGAGCGTGCCGAGTTGCGCGTTGCGCAACTCGGTGCTCCTGCCCCGTTGACGTCGGGAACGAAGCACCGCTTCTGCAACAGATTGAAACATCCCCACGTCGGCGTTGAAACGGGTGCCGCATTCGAGACGACGCCCCAGTCATGCGCGACGACGACCCTGGCGGGCGGCAGGTGAGCCGTCTAGCTCGACGGATTGGAGGGAAAGAGCGCTTCGTAGTCTGGAAGGAAACCCTCCCAGCGCTTCTGTCGCTCTTCGCGGGGAGGCAGCTCGAAGGGCTCCGGTTCGATCGCAAGCAGGCTCGCTTCGTCGACCTCGTCGATCTGACTTTGCGACAGGAAGCGCTCGGCGTACTTCAAGTACACCTTGGAGCGCACGAACTCGTCGAAGAGCTCGGGATCGAGATGATTTTCGCGCTTCATGTGCCCCATGATCTTCAGAGAGACACTGAGCGGTTTGCCCTTCTTGTAGGGTCTGTCCGAGGCCGTGAGCGCTTCGAAGACGTCCGCGATGGCGAGCGCGCGGGCGGGCACGGACATGTCCCCGGCGTAAATCCCTTTGGGGTAACCTCTGCCGTCCATCTTCTCGTGGTGGCCGCCGGCGTATTCCGGCACGCGCTGCAGATCGTCCGGCAGCGGCAAGCGCTCCAGCATGCGGATCGTTTGAACCATGTGGCCGTTGATGATCAAGCGCTCTTGTTGGGTCAAGGTGCCTCTGGAGATACAGAGGTTTTCGACCAAATCGTCATCCAAGAGCGGTACGCTCTGCCCATCTTGTACGAAGCTGCGTTGGGCGATCTGGCGGATGCGCTCTTTGTCGGCGGGCTCGAGGAACTCCCCCCCGACGTTGGCGGTTCGGAGAAAGGCGAGCTCGCTCGCCAATTCTGCCAGCTCGGCGTCGCGGTCTCGCTTGGCGGCTGTGGCGTCAGCACCCTCGGCGATCGCCGTCAGACAGCGGATTTCCGCGTCGCGCTGGAGGATCTCGAAGCGCGCCTCGACGACGTGCATGCGGTCGTAGATCGTTTCGAGCTTCGTCGCCTTGTCCATCACGTGCACGGGCGTCGTGACTTTGCCGCAGTCGTGGAGCCAAGCAGCGATGCGCAATTCTCGCCATTCGGCCTCCGTCAGGTTGAAACCGGCAAACGGGCCTCCTTTGGCGGTGCACAAGCTCTCGACGAACATCTCCGCCAACACGGGCACCCGCTCGCAATGGTCTCCGGTGTACGGGCTCTTGGCGTCGATGGCTTCGGCGAGCAGCTTGATGAACGCTTCGAGCAGGTTGCGCTGGCCCTCCAACAACTCTTGGTTGTCGAGAGCGATGCCCGCCTGAGCGGCCAAGGCGATGACGGTGCGTTGCAGCTCCGGATGAAAGGGGATGACTTCGCCGCTGTCTTCGTCGCTGGCGTTGATCAGCTGCAGTACGGCCAGCACCTTGCCCTGACTGTTGTGCAGCGGGATGGCGAGCAACGACACGGAGCGGTAGTTGTTGCGTCGGTCGAAGGCGTGCGTGCCGCTGAGATCGAACCCGGTCGCGTTGTACGCGTCGGGGATGTGGACGGGAGCGCGGTCGTGGTAGGCGCGCGTCGCGACGTTCTTGAGGTTGGCCTGCCCGTGCTCATCGAACAGCGGGATCGAGGGCAGGCCGATGGGGTTACCCGTCGTCCCTCCTTGCGCGATGCCCAACGAGTCGCTGTGGATCATTGCGAAGTCGAGCTCGTCGTTCTTGCGGTCGACGAGATAGAGCGTGCCACCATCGGCGTGACACAGGCCTTTGGCCTCCAGCAGGATGCTCTCGACGAGCTTGTCTCGGTCTTTCTCTTTGGAGAGCGCGACACCGATGCGGTGAAGCGCCTCGAAGCGCAAGGATTTGGCTTCTGCAGAGGTGATGTCGCTGAGCATGCCGAGTCGACGTGCAGTCTACTCGAAGCACGCCCGTGCCGTCGAAAAATGTTGGCGTCTACGGATCCCATCCGTAGCTGACTTGGGCCACGGTGCGTGCTTCCAATGGGTGGCTGGGCAGACGGCGGGCGTCTGCTCCTGCCGGCGACCGCTCCCTTTTCGAACACTCCGTGGTCGCCGGTCGCGCGAGTCGTTGGAGCGAGCCGGCCAGTTTGCGGCGTCGCACCTCGGCGCTCAGGTAACTTGGACCGGGCTGCTCAGTCGAGGGGGGTGCGGCGCGTCGCGTTCGCCGTGGCGGCATCGGCTCGAGCTCGCCTCTGCAGGCCATCGCGTATGCCCGAGCTGCGGTGGATGGGAGTCTGGACGCCGGCGTCGAGCACTTCGAGCGAGCCGACGAGCACCACCGAACGTTTCGCGCGGGTGACCCCGGTGTAGAGCAGCTCGCGTGTGAACAGCGCCGAGGGGCGCTCGGGTAGGATGAGCGCGACGTGATCGAACTCCGAGCCCTGACTCTTGTGCACGGTCATGGCGAACACCGTCTCGTGTGCTGGCAAGCGCGACAGTTGCACCCGACGCAGCCCCGACTTGCTCGGAAAGTACGCCGCCAGGCGCTGCGTTTCGGGGTCCCGCGCCAGCACGCCGACATCGCCGTTGAAGAGCTCCAGCTGGTAGTCGTTGCTGGAGATCATGATGGGTTGTCCGTCGTAGGAACCTTCGGTCGGATTGAGCCCGAAAGGGACCAGCGTCTGCTCCGTCAAGCGATTCAGCCCTTCCACGCCCAAGGGGCCGTGGCGATGGGCTGCCAGCAGGCGAAAGCGTTGCAATAGGGTCAGGCGCTCAGCAGGGTCTTTGGTTTTGGGGTAGTCGGCGAGAGCGTCCGCGATCAACGTCGAGAGTTGCTTGCGCCGCTGCCCGTCGGAAAGTGGGCTGGTGTCGATCAGACGGGCGTTGGTGTGCTGCAGAGCTCGGCTCACGGCCGTCGTGTCGGCTTGGCGCAGCGCCTTGGCGAGGTGACCGATGCCGCTGTCCTCGTCGTAGCGGAAGCTTCGGCTCAGGTGCACCGTGCAGTCGCGGATCGGTGCCACGCGGGGCGAGGTTTGGAGGCCGGGGCTGCCTACCCGACTGGCGTAAGCGGCGACAGCCTCCGAGTAGCTGTCTTCGCCCGCTGCCGTGAAGATGTCTCCGAAGATGGCGCCTGCCTCCACGCTCGCGAGCTGGTCTTTGTCGCCGAGCAGGATCAGTCGTGCCCCGCGAGGTACGGCCTCCACGAGTTTCGTCATCAGAGCCAGGTCGACCATGCTCGCTTCGTCCACGAGCACGACGTCGGCGGATAAGGGATTGTCTTTGCCGCGTCGGAAGCGCGTCGGGCTGCGTGTCGAATAGCCGAGGGCGCGGTGGATGGTCGATGCGGCGTCAGGCAGGCTTTCGATCAAGTGCGGCTCCGCGCCGCTCTCTTTCAGGCCCTTTTCCAGCGACTCGCTCAGGCGTTGTGCGGCTTTGCCAGTCGGGGCCAACAGCAGCATCTTCAGCGTCGACTTGCGGCTCGCGGCTTGCTCTTGAAGTAGCAGCAGGAGTCTGCCCACGGTCGTCGTCTTGCCCGTGCCTGGTCCGCCGGAAATGATCGAAAGCCCATTGCGCAAGGCGAGCGCGGCGGCCAAGCGTTGTTCGTCGCGGGGGCTCTTCGGATCTGTGGAACCTTTTCCGAAGTATTTGTCGAGTCCAGCGACCGCCGCCGATTCGTTCACCTCGTGGGTGTGCAGTGCTCGCTCGTGAAGGGCGTCAATCAAACGCGTCTGGTAGTCGGCGTAGCGCTGCAGGAAGAGACGCTGCTCGTCATCGAGCACCAACACCACGGCCCGACGCTGCTCGTCGAAGCGGCCCACCAGGGGGCTCTCCGACAGCGCATGCACCCACTCCGACAGCGGCGGCCACGACAGCTCGAGTGGCGTATCGTCTTGTGTCAAGAGCGGCTGTGCGAGCAAGAACGGCAGATCCAAGCACACGTGACCCGCTTGTACGGCGCGGCTGGTCAATGCGGCAGCCACGGCGACCAGCGGCTGGGTCGGTTCGAGTCGCAGCAACAATGCACCCAAGTGCAAGTCGATCGGCGCAAGCAGTCCCGCGGTATGCAGTCGTTGCAAGACGTCCGCGGCGCCGTCGCCGTCGGTGAAGCTCGCCTCGCGCGGCGCGGGCTCCGGCGGCTTGGGCTCGGACGCCGCCGCGCCGGGGCGTTCTTCGACGCCTGCCGGTTTTTTTCGCTGCGTCATGCTGGGCTGTCCTTTCGCGTGGGCGCTGCGCCGAAGAGGGCAGAGAGCGCCTCGATGCGGGCGCGCGGAGGCTTCTCCGAGAAGGTGCCGTAGCGAACGCCGTGTCGCGGATGCATGCCGCGCAGAAACAGGTACTTCACGCCGCCGAAGTGGCGCTCGTAGTCGTAGTCCGGAAGTCGCAGTGTGAGGTAGCGGTGCAGGGCGACTGCGTAGAGGTGGTATTGCAAGTAGTAGTGGTGTTCGCTCATCGCCGTGGCCAGCGCTGGCGCGTCGTAGTCGGTGTAGTCCTGGCCCAGGTTGTTGGTCTTGTAGTCGACGACGTACCATCGCCCATCGTGGCGGAAGACCAAGTCGATGAAGCCCTTGAGGAAGCCTGAGAGGGTGGCGAAGCCGAGTTGGGCGACTCGCGCCGCGTAGGCTGGCTCGAGCTCGGCGCTCTGGAACTCTTCGAAGCAGTGAGCCAGGGCTCTGGGCGTGATGTTCTCGCTCTGAGCGACGAGGGTGAACTCGAGCTCGTTCAGCCGGTCCGTCGTGGAGAGCTGATTCAAGCGCAGCCGGGTGTCGATTTCCGTTTCGAGTACGTCCCGTAGCGACTGCGCGACAATTGGCTCCAACGGCGACGGGTAGCCGTGTTGGAGCAGCGTCGTGGCGATCAGCTCGCTGTGCTCTTCCGCCGCGAAGTCGGCGTTCTCGAGCAAGGCGTGGAAGAAGTTACCTGCCGAGGTTCCGCCCGGGAAGTCGGCCAGGGTCACGCGGTCCGTCTTTGGTGGTTTGGGCGTCACGAGCGCTTCGCTGGCGTCGTGGTCACGTCCCTCCAGCGGATCGGCGTAGGCACCCGACGTCAGTGACGAGAAACTCGCCGTGCGTTGCCAGCGTCCAGGTCGTCGCTTGGCGTCGTCCACCCGACGGCAGGTGAGCGCCTCCTCATGGTCCGCCGGCTTGGTGTAGGGGGCCTGCTGCAACTGCTCCGGCTCGCACTCGCTCACCGAGATGCGCGCCTCGCTCGGGTCCAGGTTCCGAAGTGCGGCGAGCAGGTCGTCGTTCTTCAGCTTCTTGGTGTGCTCTGCGACGGCATCGATCGACGGCGGCGTGATGTCAGCTGGCGCTTCGGCGCGTCCGCTGACGTCACCTGCATGCAGTAGGTAACCGAGTGCTGAACGCTCGAAGCCGCGGAACCTGCCCCAGTAGACGATGCAGCGCTGTTTGGCGCGAGTCAGCGCGACGTAGGTGAGGCGCAGGTTCTCGGCGAGGGACTCCTCCTCCATTCTGCGCTGGTGTTCATCCAGCGCGTCGGAGCCCAAGTCGAGGGTCAGGCGCCGCGCGTGCTCCTCGTCGTGGAACCGGATCAGGTGCTTGTCGGCCGGGTGGATCAGCATGCCGTTGTGCAGACTCGGACAGATGACGATCGGGTACTCGAGCCCCTTGCTCTTGTGGATCGTCGTCAAGACGACGGCATCGGCGTCACTCTCGAGGCGGATCTGCTCGCTGTCGGCGATGTCGGCGTGGTCTTCGCGTTGCGCTGCCAGGTACTGGATCAGTCCACTGGGACCGAGGTGCGAGACTTTGGCTTCGGTGTGCAGCAGCTCGATCAGATGCAGCAAGTTCGTCATGCGGCGCTCGCCGTCGCTCAAACGCAGCAGTCGCTCCGCGACCTGACAGGTGCCGATGACCTGGCGGATCATCTGTACGAAGCCGTCGCCGAGCCAGCGTTGGTTCCAGAGGCGAAAGCGCTCCACCCAGCGGTCCCATTGCTCTTCGTCATCGTCGAGGGCGAGCAGCTGCGGCGCATCGAAGCCGAGCAAGTCGGTGAGCAACGCCGTGCGCAGCGCCCGCGAGTTCGAAGGCTCGATGATGGCCGACAAGAGCAGCTCCAGCTCCTCGGCCTCGCGGTATTCGTAGACGCTGCGGTCGCCCAAGACGACCGCGGGAATGCGCAGCGCCGCCAGGGCCCGTTGGCAGTTGAACGCCTCGGCATTGGTGCGCGTCAAGACAGCGAAGTCTTTCGGCGTCACCGCGCGAGAGTCCAGACGCGCTCCCCCTTCGAGCAGCCGGGCGACCTCACCCGCGACGAAGCGCGGTAGCGTGTCCGTCGAGAAGTGCGTGTCGAGTTCGAAGCCGGTCTCCTTGTTGCGCTTGTCGGCTTTTCGGAGGAAGCGGAACACGAGGGGCGCAGCGTCCTCACCTTGAGGCAGTTCCAGCGCGTTCTTCGCGTGGGGGCTGGCGGCGACCTCGGGGTATTGGATCTCCGGGAAATGGAAGGGGTGCGGGCAAGCGAGAAACAGGCGATTGACGGCCCCCACGAGCTCGGGCGACGAGCGATAGTTCGTGGTCATCGTCAGTCGGCGTTCGTCGCTGACGGAGTGGGCGGCGCGCAGGTAGGCGAAGATGTCGGCGCCGCGAAACGAATAGATGGCCTGCTTCGGATCACCGATCATGAACAACGCGGCGTTACCCGCGCCAGAGGTGCCGCTTTCCGCGTAGATGCGGTCGAAGATCTCGTACTGGATCGGATCGGTATCTTGAAACTCGTCGATCAGCGCCACCGGAAAGCGGCGACGTAGACTGTTGGCCAAGTAGCGCCCCCCGGGGCCGCACAGGGCCGCGTGCACCTGCAGCAAGAGGTCGTCGAAGGAGACGACCTCGGCCTCTCGCTTGCGGCGGGGGATTTCCTCCCGCACGTAGTCGGCCAGGCGGCGCTTGAACGCCACGACGGCGAGCGCCATGTCGCCGGCGTATTCGGCGTAGGCTGCCAAGAGCTCATCGACGCGGTCGAAAAAGCCGTGCTTCGGGCGTCTCAGGGTCTGCTTGGTTTCGGCTTTTCGGAGCGACGCCGTGCTGAATTTGGCGAGCTTCGGTGGCGGCACCGCGGCCACCTTCTCCACCAAGAAGTACTCCTTCAACTCGCCACACCAGCCGTGGATGTCGGCGGGAGGATAGTTCCGCTTGTGCAGGCCGCTGTCTCGAAGCAAGCCCTCGACGCTGGGGTCGAACGCGGCCCGCGCTTGCTCGAAGGCGCGCTGCAAGGCGCTGTCTTCCGGCTCGGGGGACTCGAGCAGATCGGGCGCGACAGCGAGGTTCGGTTTGTGGGCCACGTACTCTGCGAAGCGCGCCAATTCGCCGGGCTTGCCGCCGCTGGTCAGCAGGCTGGCGACGAAGTTCTTCGACGCGTGACTCACCTGCGTGGCCCAGAAGTCCAGCGCTACGTCCCGCGACAAGGGGCGGGTGTCTTTGAGCAGCTCCGCGGCGAAGGGGGCTCCCGTCTCGAACGTGTTCTCCCGTAGCACGCGGTGACAGAAGCCGTGGATCGTGAGCACCGCGACGTCGTCGAAGGCCGACAAGGCTTCGCGCAGGCGGCGCCGACAGGCCGCCGCGTCCCCACGAGCGTCGACGATGGCGCGCAGGTTCTCGTCCGCGCGGCTGCTCTTCGGATCTTCGCAGTAGCTCAGCGCGTCTTGCAGCCGAGCGCGCACGCGTAGCTTCAACTCCGCCGTGGCGGCTTCC
>JBNKZR010000250.1:0-11153 GCA_050301735.1 Polyangiaceae bacterium
TCCCGACCGAAGATCCTTCGCTGGGACCAGCCGCAGCAATCGCCGAAGAAGCTGCCGATGCTAGCCCAGAGCTCGACCTGGCGGACGCTCTTTTCGGCGTGCCCGTGCTCGACCTTTCCTCACGCGCCCAGTCCGAGCAGCAGGATGTACCGGCGACGGTGCAGGCAGAACCCGAAGGGCAGCCCGAACCCTCCAGTGAACTCGTCGTCTCCACACGGCTCGCCGGAAGCCGGCAGACGTACGACGACGACTTCGTCGATGACGCTGACCCGTTGTTCTCCTCCCTGCACCTAGTGGAAAGCGAACCCTCTGCCCGGGCCAAGACGATCAGGACCAGCGCGCTCGCCGACAGCGAGAGCACGTGCCCCCCAAGAGCGCGCACCAAAGCGACGCTGGACGAGCGGGTCGGCAGCTGGTCCGCGAACGCGCGCAGGGTGTCCAAGCTCGCCTTCGCGTGGGCGACCCGCAAGAAGCGCGCGCCGCAGCCGACTGAAAACGGCGCAGAGCAGGTCGACGGAGCCCGATCCGTCGAACTCGGCGCACCGCCTCCGAGCCAGCCGAGCCCAACGTCCGCGAAAAGCGAGACATCGGCGAAGCCAGACACCATTGCCCGACAGGAAACGCGTGAGCCCGAAACCCCCGCCAAGGGCGCGACCGACACTGCCCTCCGCGCGCCCGGGAAAGCTCGAGCAGCAAGGTTGCGGGCCGCCGGCAAGAAGAGCCTACCTGCATTCGCCGCTCTCGGCGCGGCCGCCCTCGCGTTCTCAGGCGTTGGCGCCATCGTGGACCGCATCGAGAGCACACGCATCCAACAGGACGGAACGGCCATCCTCGATGCCACCCAGGCGGCGCCGCCGCCCGCGGCGGCCGCTGCAGGAGCGGACCCAGAAGCGGATCTCGCTGATCTGGCCGGCGACAGTGTCGCGCCGCCTGGCACCCAGCCCGCAAAAGCCCGAATGCAGATGACCACTGCCCAGCTCCCTCTGCCCGAAGGGATTCAAATCGCGGCTGGAAAGGGACTGCTAGAAGTAAACAGCGGCGAAGCGCACAAAATCTACGTCAACGGGGTGTTCGTGGGTCGCGGTCCCGTACGCCGGGTACCGCTGACTGCCGGCAAGCACGAAGTCGAACTGCGCAACGATGGCGAAGTCGACAAGCATGAAATTACGATCATCGCGGACAAGCGCATTCGCCTCGAGCCCGCTGCGCAAGCCGCTATCAGCCGCTAGACCACTAGAGTTGAATGTCCTCGCGTTCGCTCACGTCAGTGACGACGGATAGGCGTTCAGCTGCCTCGAGCAGCTGCTGACTCGACTTCGGGTCCTCGACGGCCGCTCTGTCAGGCAGCTTGACCAAGAAGCGGACGTACAAGTCACCACGCCGGTCCTTACGCTGTACGCCGCGACCGCGGAGCCGCACCTGCTGACCGCTCTGTGCACCTTTCGGAACCGTCAGACTGACCGGACCATCGGGAGTCGGCACCCGCACCTTCGTACCACCTACCGCCTCGAGAGCCGTGATCGGGAAGTCGAGCTTCAGGTCCATACCCTGCCGCGTGAAGTGCGCGTGGGGAGTCACCCGCACCGTGAGCAGGAGGTCTCCAGGCTGTCCACCCCCTCGCCCCGGACTGCCGCGACCCGACACGCGCAACTTGTCGCCATCGTCCGCACCGGGCGGAACCCGCACGTTCACTTCTCCCGTAACACCAGGCACCTGCAAGGTTATCGTGGTGCCCTTGAGCGCAGAGACGAAGTCGACGCGGACCTCGCCGGCGGCGTCCGGACCCCGCGAGGCACCGCGCGCTGCCCGGAACACGTCTCCGAACAGATCGCCGAACCCACGGGCGCCCCCTCCACCAGCAATGAAGTCATCGATGTTGATGCCCCCGGCTCCACCGCCGCCAAACGGGGCACGGCCACGGTATGAGCGCGCGATGTCAGGATTGAAGCCTTCACGTAGGCCTTCCTCGCCGAACTCATCGTAGAGCTTGCGCTTCTTTTCGTCGCTCAGCACTTGGTAGGCGCTATTGACCCGCTTGAACTTGGCCTCAGCGGCGTCGTCCCCCTGGTTTTTGTCGGGGTGGTACTGTGCCGCAAGCTTGCGGTACGCCTTGCGGATCTCATCCGCACTGGCGCCGCGGGATAGGCCCAACTCGTTGTAGAAATCAGTCGCCATTCAGCCCAGGTGATTATCAATATGGCTGCTTTTGAGTGGCCGCAAGCGCTTTGGCCCAGATCACCGTTCAGCGGGGCCCGAGACGGCGGGCTGATCATCAACAGACCCGCTCCAGAGCGCAGCTGTGGAACGAACCGTTCGTCCCAATTCTTCATTGGAACGCCCGAAGCCCGCGCCGGAGCCGCATTCTGGCGCGAGGCTGGCTAGGCGCGCTTCGCCGTGCGACCGCCCGTCGCTAAGCCACAGCTCACCACCGCGACGTCCGTTTCGGCATCGAGGCGGGCACTGGTGAAGTCCGCGCTCCAACGAATGTCTGCGAACCCGTTGTAGTGCAGCAGTGCGTCCATCTCCTGTGGATAGAACTGCCTGTGCGTCAGCACGGTCTGGGTCTCGCCAGTCGAGCCCGTGAACCGCATCCACACGGACAGCACCTGCGTGTGCGGCGCATAGTGGAAACGCTCCGCATAGCGCACGGTTTCCCCCAATTCGGGGTGTCGCACGCGGGGTCCACCATACCAACGTTCTGGCGAAGCACTCAGTTGCCTCACGTTCGGCAGCGAAAAGTCGAAGATGAAGCGCCCGTCCGGCTTCAAGTGCTCCCGCACCCGCGCGAAGAAGCGCTCCACGTCAGCGCGACAGTAGAGGTGCAAGATCGCGTTGAACGGCGCGATCACGAGCGGGAACCGCCGTCGAAGCCGGCGCGATCGCATGTCTCCCCGAACCAGCTCAAGGCGCCCCGCAAGCTCGGGACGCGCAGCAAGCTTCGTTCGCAATGCGGTCAGCATGGCGCTGGAGTGATCCAGCCCAACCACTTCCAATCCTGCATCCAGCAACGGCAAGGCCACCCGACCCGTGCCGACCCCATACTCGAGAACTGGGCCCCCGATGCGTTCGGCCTCAGTCCTGTAGAAGGCTATATCTTCGCACCGCGATGCGTACACGCGATCATAGTAGCCAGGCTGATCGTAGGGCTCGTGAGCGCCGCGCTCGGCGCTGTTCGGAGCCCGCGGCAGCGCCTGTCTCTTCAGCGCGTCCCCGGCAACGTTTCGCTAAGCCACTCACGGACGACTTCATTGGTATCCCGATGAAAGTGCACCTTGCCAGCAGCGATCTCGCGCAACGCGACCACGGAGGACTTGTTGTCACAACGTACCAGCGCATCCGCGCCCTTCATCAGCTGACGCGTGCGCCGTGCAGCCAACACCACTAGGGCGAATCGGTTTTCCTCTTTCTCGAGACAATCTTCGACGGTAACGCGTGCCATCAGTCGTTCCTCTTGGTTCTGCGTGCCGCGGTGTGAGCCAGCTGGCAGCCGGGGAAGGGGCGCGGAACGTAGCCAATGGGTGGAGGTGGCGCAAGCGCTTTGCCGGAAAGCAGGCCGGCATAGTACTATACAAACGGGTAGTCCAGGTCAGGCCGAGGCATGACCGACGCTCGCACACAGGGCATCGAGAGACGGAGCGACCACGTCGTCGAGCACCTGCAGGCGCAACGAACAGCGTCTCAAATCGGAAAGCAATCCGTGCCGCATCAGCCAATCGCTCGCTGGGTCACGCTCCGTGCCTTCAATCGCTGCGCGGGTGAGCACGACTTGCTCGTCCACCACGCTCCGCAAACGCTGGCCCAACGCCGGCTCTTTGCTCAGCAACCAGCGTACGAACCTCCACGCCAATTCCCCGTGCTTCTGCTCATCGCGCGCAATCTTCTGAAGCACGGCTACGACCGCAGGATCTCGCACACTGGCAAGTCCTTCCACCGCCTCCAGGCCGGCTACCGTCTCGCCGATGCAACCTTCGATCAAGGTGTTAACCAGAACGCTCCATGCGTCCGTGTTCGCGACACTGCCCGAAACATCGAGCGCACCTGGTCCAACGGCGTCGCCCGCATAGGCGCTGGCGATGCCATAGGCCAACATGGCGTGCTCAGTTTCGTCGCTCATCGCCTGCTGGGCCCCGCGCAGGAGCATCGGGGGAGCTCCGAGCGCCAGCAGTTGCAGTGTGAAACGGGCGAACGCCGCGATGGACGCGTGCTGAGTCGCCGCAATGCGCTGCCATTCATACGTCAGCCGTCTTCGTTCGCCGGCGGTCAAGGCGCCAACGTTAACCTCCGGCACGTGGTACCAGTCGTCCCGCCCGACGGGCAGCGCCATGCGGGCGGCCTCAGCGACCAGAAACGGTCGGGCAACGGCAAAGGGGCTCACACAGAGCCCGCTCGGTGGCGGCGTGTCCAGAGTGCCCCGTGTCGCCAAACCCCGCGCTCGGCGAGCCGCGTCGGGACTGGCGTCAGGCTGCAACAGGGAGGAATCGAGCTCGGGCTGGGTCATGTCCCTACTCAGAGCAGGACGCGTGCCACGTGGCATACCCGAAGTACTTCGTACTAAGTTTCGAGCACTTAGAAGAATCCTCCGATGACGACCCGTGACACGCTTTGGGCCAACTGGGTCAGTCAGTGCCAGTACTGCCGCGCTGTGCCAGTCTCCTACCCGCCCTCGCTTCAGCCCGCGCGTAGCCCCCACGTGCTCCGGCCCAGCTCCGAGCCGACAGCACGGTAGAGAGCCGCCAATCTCACCGCGGCGCGGACACATCGCCCGCAACTGCTCACCACACCTGCTTGCGGCACTCGTCGATTCACGTAGGCTTGGCGACCTTGCTTTGGGGCACCTTGCGCCCCCAGACCCAGACCGAGAATTTCATGCGCATTTACAACACGCTGACCCAAGAGAAAGAACCCTTCGAAACCCGCGAGCCCGGCAAAGCGGGGATCTACGTCTGTGGGCCGACGACCTACGACTACTCTCACATCGGTCACGCCCGTTGTTACGTCGTCTACGACGTCCTGGTGCGCCACTTGCGGGACTCTGGGCTCGACGTCACTTTCGTCCGCAACGTCACCGACGTGGACGACAAGATCCTCAACCGAGCCAAAGAGCGCGACGAGTCCCCGCTGGAGCTGAGTGAACGCTTTCGCCAAGCCTACGTGCTCGACATGCACCGCCTCGGCAATCTAGACCCAGACGTCGAACCGAAGGTCAGCGAACACATCTCCGAGATCGTCGCGTTGATTCAGCGCCTGGTCGACAAGGGCGCCGCTTACGCTGCCGACGGCGATGTCTACTTCCATGTCCCGGCATTCGCCGACTATGGCAAGCTCTCCCACCGCAATCTCGACGACATGCTGGCTGGCGCAAGCGGCCGAGTCGAAGATTCGGACAAGGGCAAGAAGAAGCACCCGTTCGACTTCGCCCTATGGAAGGGAACGAACGACGCCACGGTCAGCTGGGATAGTCCCTGGGGTCGGGGTCGACCGGGCTGGCACATCGAGTGCTCGGCGATGAGCAGCAAGTACTTGGGCGAGACTTTCGACCTTCATGGCGGCGGGTTGGATTTGGTCTTCCCGCACCACGAAAACGAGATCGCCCAGAGCGAAGCCGCGAGCGGTCAACAATACGTCAAGACCTGGATGCACAACGGCTTCGTGCAGGTGAACAAGGAGAAGATGTCGAAGAGCCTGGGCAACTTCTTCGGCATTCGTGAGGTCTTCAAGCACGCCGAGCCGGAAGCGCTTCGCTACGCGTTGTTGACGATGCACTATCGCGCACCGTTCAACCTCGAGTGGGAGAACGATGGCGAGGGTCAGGTGCAGGGCTTCCCACAATTCGAGGAAGCTGAACGCCGCCTGGAGTACATCTACACGACCCGCCAGCGGCTCGAGTCCCTGCCTCCGAATCGCGTCGTCGACTTGGACGAACCCGTGCCGGCGGAGCTCGCCGAGTACCAACGACGGGTCCGTGAAGCCCTCGACGACGATCTGAACACGCCAATCGCCTTGGCGCGTACCTCCGAACTGCTCAGCACCACCAACAACCTGTGCGACCGTGCCATCGCCAAGAAGGGCAAGGTTCCGCGCACCTGGGTCGCGGCAGCCAAAGTGGGCTTCGACACGCTGGCGAAGGTGCTTGGCTTGGGCGCCGACGATCCCGAGGCGTTCGTGCTTCGAGTCCGCGATCGCCGGGCGAAAGCGCTGGGCCTGGACATTGCGCACATCCAAGCCCGCATTGACGCCCGCACCCAGGCGCGCAAAGACAAGGACTACGCCCAGTCCGACGCGATCCGCGACGAACTGGCGAAGCTCGGCGTCGAGCTTCTGGACGGTCCCGAAGGTACGAGCTGGCGTCTACAATCCAACTGAACCAACTGACTCGATGTACAAAGTCACCACCGGTATTCACATCCACTTCGCGCACCACGTGCGGGGTCACTTGGGGCCGTGTATCAGTCTTCACGGTCACACGTGGCTGTTCCAGGTCACCTTGGAGGCTGATGAGCTGGATGAACAGGGCTTCGTGGCAGATTTCGACCTACTGTACGAACGTGTCCTGACCCCTTGCCATCAGCTCCTCGATCACTCCCTCGCCATTGGAGACGCTACGTTTTCCGAGATCAAGGACCCTATGGCGGAGGTGGGCAAAGCGCTGGTCGCCTCGCGCACGGTCTTGCACGGTCACAGCGGCAATACCCAGGAGTACCTCGAAGGTGAACTCGAGGGCGCCCAGAATCATCTCCCGGGCGGGATCAAGGTTTGCGTCTTCCCGTTCACCCCGACCTCAGAGCGACTCGCTGAGTGGCTCTATCACGTGGCACGTCAGCGAATGGGCGACGAGCGCGTACGCGTGTCACGAGCACGCGTCTACGAAACGCTCCAGCCGATGGAGAGCTACGCGGACTACGTGCCTCCACCGCACGGCTAGCTCACGGCTGCGCGCGCTGCCGGTCGTTTCTGGCGAAGCGAGCGCCTCAGCAAATGCGCGTCGAGTTCGCCGTCTGAGCGCAGGTCGTTGGGTGACGAGCGAGCAACGACCAGTCGCCGTAAGTGTGCAATTTTCGCAACGATCCTGCACCGACACGCGACACCAGCTCGGACAGCGGTTGTCAGTCACTGACAATCCATTCAGAATAGAGGCGTGACTGGCGGCAGTACTCTCTCCAGGGTGAATCGAAGAGGGATCTGATGGAGACGCGTACGCTGGTGCTGACCCCTTGGTATCTCCCCTACCGTGTGGTCTGCTGGCAAGACGCAGTTACGATGTTGTACCTGGACAAGGTCGACGTCGTCGTTTCCTACGCTGAGGAAATCCGTTCACCCTCGACGACGTTGCGACTGCCCGCCGTCATCCGCATGCACAAGAAGATAACCGCGAACCGCTATAGGATTCGCTTCTCGCGGCTCAACGTCTTCATGAGGGACGGCTTCCGCTGCATGTACTGCGGGGACGAGTACCCCGCACGTGAGCTGACTTTCGATCACGTCGTACCGCGTTCACAAGGAGGCCGCACGGAGTGGAGCAACATCCTATCCGCCTGCGGCGGTTGCAATTCACGCAAGGGCAACCGCACTCCCGCCCAAGCCGGTATGGCCCCCATTCGGCGCCCGTTCAAACCCAAGAGTCTGCCGGTCCGCAGCCAACGTCTGGACCTCGGCCGCATTCCGGAAGAGTGGCGTGCGTTCTGCCCCACCGCCGAAGCGCGCTGGTCGTCGGGCGGACCCTCCCTGGCGTAGCAGCCCGGTGCAAGCACCACCCGGCGCCACCACCGAGCGATGTGAAACAGGGCGACGGGACGCCGACCACCCGCACGCGCTTCGCGCAGGCTGCAAGGCGGGGCCTGGCTGACGTTGTACCTCGTACGGGACGACAGAGTGCGATTGACGTTTGCCCTTGCGCTGATGGATACGTGAGCCATGAGCTCCGCAGCGGTGATCGAAGTCGAAGGCCTGAGTGTGATCCGTGGCAACACCGACGTCCTGTGCGATGTTTCGTGGACGGTGCAGCGAGGTGAGCACTGGGTATTGTTCGGGGCGAACGGCTCAGGCAAGTCGACGTTGCTGAGCGCTCTTCTAACCTACGTGCCGGCACGATGTGGCCGCATCGGCGTGCTCGGTGAGGTGCACGGCCGCAGCGATTGGCGTGAGTTGCGCAAGCGCGTGGGCATCGTGTCCACCACCGTGGAGCGCATGATCGACGGCCACGAGACGGCCTTCGACGTGGTCTACAGCGGCAAGGACGCGATGCTCGGCAGTTGGGGTGCCCGTGATCCTGAGGTTTCAGCCCGGGCCGCACAACAGCTCGAACAAGTCGAGTGCAGCTACGCCGCGAAGCGCCGCTTCGACGTGCTGTCACACGGTGAACGTCAGCGCGTGCTCATCGCGCGGGCGCTACTGGCAAACCCTCCATTGTTGATCCTCGATGAGCCTTGCTCCGGGCTAGATGCTGCTGCCCGCGAGCGCTTCCTCAGCTTCATCGATCGGTTGGCTACCAAGCCCGACGCACCGACGATGGTGCTGGTCACCCACCACGTCGAGGAGATCAGCCCGGCTTTCGCTCACGTTCTCCTGCTCGAAAAAGGTCGCGTGCTCGCCAGCGGCAAGACCCACGAAGTGATGAGCAGTGAAAACGTCAGCCGTGCGCTCGGTGCCCCCATGACTCTGCGCCGCCAGGGAACTCGCTACAGCCTCTCGCTTTCTGAAGACCCCGGACACGTCGTGTAGGCATGACTTCCTGCGCTATCGCCGTTCGGGCCGCCGTCGCGCAGTGCTTCCCCATGGGGAGGGCATGCCAGACCCTCGCCCGGCGGGGTTTGGCTCGACAGATTCAGGATCGCCATCGCTCGTGCGAGCTGCACCCGCACGACCGGCCCGCAAGCCAACGGCTGGCGCGCTGGCCCAGAACGGCGACAGGCCATTCTGGCAGCTGCGACGCGTCTTGCCCCGCTCCTCAAATTGGTGGCCGTGGATTACCCCTCGGTCGCAACGGCGCGACCGAGGGTTGCGACCGGCGCACGGGTCGAACCTCGCGTGGAGGGTGACGTGAATCCAAGTGTTCCGCGTCCGGAAACACTCAGGTGCCAAAACGGACGTTAGCGACATCGGCACCGACGGGTCCTTCGCTGGCTGATCCGTCTGCCGTGAACTACCTTATCGACACGCACCGTGCCGTTCGAAGATCCCGCCCCCCGCCTCCCGATGTCACGCAGCGAACAACGCTGGGTGGCGGTTGGCGGCCTACTCCTGACGGGGTTGTTCCTGGCCGAGCTCGCCGTGGACTACACGCCCGCGAAGATCAGCATGCTCTTGGTGCTGCTGTTCTGGCTGCCGCTTCTCGTATTGCACGAGTTGGGACACGCGATCGCGGCGCGGGCCGTCGGTTGGCATGTGGACGAGATGGTGATCGGCTTCGGCAAAGAGCTTTTTCGCTTCCGCTACGGGCACACCCTCGTGCGGGTTCGCTTGCTGCCGATCGAAGGCTACGTTCAGCCACACCCGACAAGCCTCGCCGGAGCTCGTTGGAAGAACGCCCTCATCTATCTCGCCGGACCCGGCATCGAGATCCTGCTGGCGTTTGCGCTGTGGCTCGTGGTCGGAGACGCTCTGACCGTCAACTCGACGGACTACGGTGTAATCGCCACCCAAAGCCTGGCCCTAGGCGCGCTGATGGGTGCAGGATTCAACTTGCTACCGTACGCTACCGGAAATGGAGTCAGCGATGGCTTGGGCGCCATCCTCTCCTTGTTCGCCAACGATGAGCTGTTCCGGCATCGCCTCGCGTTGCAGCACGTTCGCGCAGCCTGGGCCGCACTCTACCTGGAAAGCTGGGATCGCGCGGAGGAGGAGATCGACATCGGCCTTCAGCGTTACCCCGGAGACGATCAACTGAGTGGGTTGAAAGCGGTGGTGGTCGCCGCGCGCGGCAATCACGACGAGGCGTTCAGCATCTTGGAGGCCCTCGGACACCCCGACGACAAGCCACCGGCGATCCGCCATGAGCTGTTGCTCGATGCAGCCTGGACGGTGCTGCTGTCCGGTGACCAATCCTTGCTCCACGACGCCCAGCAGGCCTGCGAACGCGCGCTATTCGGTAGCGACGGTAGTGTGCGCGCGAACCTCATGTTGGGGCGCGTGCTCCTCGAGCGCGGTCAACCCGAAGCAGCCTTCAAGGCTCTCATGCGAGGCTACCGCCAAACGGTGGAGGCCGAGGACGAACCGCAACTCCTGGCCTACCTCACGATCGCTGCGCGCGAAATCGGCCACGATGACTACGCAGAACGCTTCCTGTCCGTGCTGGATCCGCTGACGCTCAGTGGCGCACTTCGGGAGCGCGCCTTTGGTCGCGCTCGCCCCGTCGCTTGAACACGGACGAACACCTCACTTCGTGGCAACGTGAAGCAAGCGCTGAGCGTCACGCTGGTCGGCGGACACCTCTTGCCTCAGGGCCGCAACTTGCTCCTCCGGTGCACCCAGTCGCGTCAAGCTGAGGAGCATGCGTTCCGCGTCTTTGCGGTCACCCAGCGCCGCCGACACGGCGGCCTGACGGAACATGTCTCGCTGCAGGCGTTCGAGGGTCTTCGCATCGCGCCCGTGGCCGGTCTGGGCCGCGGCAAAGACACTGCGCATCGCTCGCCGTACACCACCTTGCGCTTCGTGGCGGTCGGTCCGCCCCGCCGCGTGGGGTGCGAACCGGAACCACAGCCCGTCGCCAGTCAAGTGACGCAGCAAGCGCCTGTCCCAATTCTCGTCCACCTCCACGCGCAACGGCCGCGCATCCGCCAACTCCGAGAGCGCGAACTCCCCGGGAGTGCCGTCGGTTGCCACATCTCGAATCAGCGGTGCCAACTTGGGCTCTAGCGCCAGCATCCGCCGCGCCCAGTTGCCCTGAGAAAGCATCGACGAGGGCACCAGCACGACATCCGGGCGGATCCCCGACGTCACCCGGGCGGACCAGAGTCGAAGCGCCGCCTCGGGGGAACTGACGAGAAGCAAGCTGCGCGCGGGGAGGCGTTCGAACGCCTGCTCGGACCACTGGCGCGTACCACTCAGCGCACGCTGCTCCGCCCGTTGCTGAGCACCCTCTACCACGAGCAGCAGCGCACATAGGTGCACCAGCCCGACGACCTGCATCAGGGGCTTGGTCATCGGCAGCTTCGCTC
>JBNKZR010000251.1:0-11139 GCA_050301735.1 Polyangiaceae bacterium
GGGCTTCCCTCCTGGGGCTGCTCCTCCAGGCGGATTCGTGCCGCCTGGGCAACCGTATCCGGGGCAGCCACCCGGTGGTTTTGCGCCGGGTGCTCCTGCGGGCGCGCCGCCGGGCGCCATGCCCGGCGCGATGGTGACGACGGGCAAGTCGGACCCGATCGCATTCACGAAGGAATGCATCGCGGCGTACCAACCGCACTTGATCGAAGCGACCAAGGTGATCGGCATC
The DNA here is from genome assembly GCA_050301735.1 of Polyangiaceae bacterium. GTDB lineage: Bacteria > Myxococcota_A > Polyangia > Polyangiales > Polyangiaceae > SZUA-265. Next base: position 230 of record JBNKZR010000251.1, read on the forward strand.
ATCGCTCTGCCCCTGGGGGTGGTCAACGCTGTCGGCAGCTACATCCCCGTACTGGGTTGGTTGCTGTCCTTGATTGGTGGGCTCGGCTATGCCCTGGCGTACTTCTTCTTTGGCCTGGGAGCGCAGGCTGAATACGCGATGCGTCTGGCCGCGGGCGCACCGGCCAGCGCTGGCGCGGCTTGGAAGATCCAACTCGGGCGCATGTTCCCGTGGACCTTTGGCTTGTTGGTGCCGCTGCTGATCGCGAGTGTGGGCTGCCTCATCACCTATGTGCTGTTCGGCTTGTTCTTGCTGCCCGCGTACATGATCGAAAACAAGCGCATGTTCGATGCCAACAAGCGCACCCTCGAGCTCGCAGGCAAGGATTGGGGCCTGGCGCTGATTCCGGTGCTGGTCGTGGCCATTCCGGCGGCGATCGCGAGTGGCATCGTCAGTGTCATCTTGGGCTTCATCCCGTACGTCGGGGGAGCGTTGGCGGCCGTCTGGGGGCCGCTGTTCAGCGCCGCGCTCACGCCGCTCATCACCTTCATTCAGTTCCGCGTCTACTACCGAATGCGCCTCCAGCACGAAGGGGTGGATGCCGCCGCCATCGTGCGGCAGCAGGCGGGCGCAGCCGCTGCGCCGGGGCAGGCCGTCCCCGCGCAGTGACTCGAAGCGCAGTGACTCGAAGCGCAGTTACTCGAAGCGCAGTGACTCGAAGTTCGGTGGCGCCAGGCTGACTGGCGCCGTCGTCCGACGTCGCGAGCCCACCGGGCAAGTCCGGCGCCAAGCTGCGTGTCTTCGGTTGTTCAGTTTCGAACGGCGTCGAGGACTTCTTTGGCGTGCTCTTTGGGGGAGACTTGTCGCCACACGGCTTCGACTGAGCCGTCTTCGTTCAGCAAGTAGGTCTGCCGGGCCGCCGCCTGGCCGTGGATGGGGACTCCGAATGCGCGTGAAACCGCCGCGTCGTTGTCGACCACCAGATCGAAGGGCAGCTTCTCTTTTTCGATGAACTCTCGGTGCGACTCTGCGCCTTGCAGCGACACGCCCATGACGACGCTGTTGCTGTCCAAGAAGTCCTGGTGACGATCGCGGAAGCCGCGCGCTTCCGCACGACAGCCCGGCGTATCGTCCATCGGGTAGAAGAAGAGCACGACCTTCTTGCCCCGCAAGGACTCGAGGCCCACACGGCTACCGTCTTGCAGCGTGAGCTCCAGATCGGGGGGCCGTTGCCCCTCGTTCAAGCCGTGATGCCGGGTGGGCACACCTGAGCTGGCTGCTACGACGCTACCTCGACGCGTATTGGAGCTCTTGCCTGGGTCGCTTGCAGCGCTGTGATTGCCAGGCGCGTTGCAGGCACAACACAGGCCGATGACTGCCTTGGCTGCTCGCATGCAGGGGTTCTAGGGGGCCCGTGTCTGGTGTCAAGCGTGCAATCAGTTTGACCCGACGCTGTGCGCCGCAGAATGGCACGCTAGTTGCGTCAAGTGGGCTCGGTCTTCTGCAGCCAAGCGACGCTCTCGATGTGGTGAGTTTGCGGAAACATATCGAACAGTTTGACCTCGCGTAGGGTGAAGCCCCGTCGACACAGGTCGCGAGCGTCACGCGCCAGGCTGACGGGATCGCAGGCGCAGTAGAAAACCCAATCGGCCGTCAACCGCATCACGGACGACAAAGCTCGCCGGGCGCCGGCGCGTGGTGGGTCGAGCACGACCAAGTCGAAAAGCCGGCCCTCGTCGGCCCAACGGCGCGCTACCTTCTCCACGCTACCGACCTCGAATTCGGCGGCGAGGTTCTGCGCTGCCGCCGCTTGCCGCGCGCACCGAATCGATTGTGCGTTACCTTCCACGCCGACGCCGCTCATGCCTCGCGCCAACAGCGGCAGGCTGAAGTTCCCGTTGCCGCAGTACAGGTCGGCAAAGGAGCGGAGCTGCCGCGACTGCGCACCGCTGACCAGTTCGTGCACCAAGGCCTGGTTGATCTGCCAGTTGACCTGAGAAAACACACCCGGCGCGATGCGTACTTCGACTTCGCTGCCGTCGACCGCAAGCGACACCGGTTGCGGTGCTGGTGTCGACTTGGCGCCTGCCCAGGCGACCTGAAACAACTTTCGCACCTGGTCCAGCCACTCATCGACCCTCGAAGGGGCGGAGCCTTGGCGTTGGAACAGCAAGAGCTCCGGGATGGGGCCCAGGCAACGGAGCTCCATCTGCTCGACCACTCGAGCGATGCGCTGACCGTGCTCGCGCATGACGCTCGTGAGTTTCGCGAGCGCTTCGTTCAATTGCGGCGTGCAGACGGGGCATGTTTCGATGGCGACGTGCTGATTGGACCTGCTCGCCAGGAAGCCCAGCTTCCCGTCGTCGCTCAAGTGCAGTCGCACACGATTCCGATACCCGAGCGGCTGGCTCGGGTGAACACGGCCCAACTCCGGCGGTGGGTCGAACTTGCCCACCCTTCGAAAAGCATCGCGGACCAGCTCCGTCGCAAGGCGCTGTTGTGTCGACTCGTCGACGCCCATCCAGTCGCAGCCTCCGCAGCGCTCTGCTACCGGGCATGGCGGCTGGCGGCGTTCGTCACAGCCCTGTTCCAGACCCCAGCGCTCTGCCCGCACGTACCCGCCGTGGGGCGTGACAGATTGGAGGCGGAGGCGATCCCCGACGAACGCTCCCGGTACGAAGGCCACCCGACCATCTGACAAGCGCGCGAGGGCGTCGCCGCCGGCAACCATACGTTCCGCGACGACGACTTCGTCACTCGGGATGGGCTGTGGAGCGCTCGTGTCGGATCGGGGGCGGCTCATCGTCAGCTTTGCTGTATCCAGCGCCACAGAGTGCGGTAACTGGGGGCTGCGCCTTGTACCAGAAGCCCCACGCGGAACACACGACTGGAGGTGTACAGACAAGCTGCTGCCATCAGCAGGCTGCTCGCGGCCCCCAGCACGACCTGCCACACCGGGGCTCCTGGGGAGACCAGCCAGCGCAGCAGCATCAGCGGCGGAGTGAAGAATGGAAAGAAGCTGAGCCAGGTGGCGGCTGGTCCGTTGGGCTCGTCCATCACGACCTGCATCAAGAGTAGCGGGGTCGTGATCAGCATGATGGCGGGCATCATCAGCGATTGGGTTTCCTTGAGGTCGTTGCACGCCGCTCCGACGGCCAAGAACACCGAGCCGTACATGACGAAGGCCGTGGCGAAGAAGAAGGCGATCACCAGCAGATCGCCCACTCCGAGCAGCTCGAAGAAGCCGGCCTGGGCCGCGACGAACAAGCCCCCACCAATGTACAGACTGACGATCGTGTAGGAGACCAACGCGGCGCCGAGCAGCTTGCCCAGCATCAAGGACAAGGGCGGGACGCTGGAGACGATGACTTCCGCGATGCGATACATCTTCTCTTCGAGGGTGCTTTGCATCATCGGGCTGGCGCCGAGCATGAGGGCCATGAACATCAGGAATGCGGCGCCGATGGGCAGCACGACATCACGGATTTCGCTCGGTGCTGGTCCCTCGGCGATTTGTCCCCCTCGCTCCACCATCAACGAGCCCTCTTGCAGGAGGATCGGTTGCTCTGCACGAGCGATGGCTCGGGTGTCGAAGCCCAAGCGCTCGAGGCGAATGCGATGGACCTCGGCCTCGATGCGCCGCTGCAGCCACTGACGGGGCCCGCGTGAGGTTGGGGTGTTGGTCGTGTAGGTGACGGGGGCTTCACCGTCGGTGAGAAGTACGTCTTTGGGGATCGTCACGAAGGCGAATAGCTGGCCTTGTCGGACCTGCTCCGAAAGCGTGGCCCGAGTGGAGCTGTCGATGGTGTGACCGCCGTCGACGAGAGAGAACCCAGTCATCCAGGCGGACTGCGCGTCCACGAGAGGGTCCGCCGAAGGCCCCTCGGTTCGTGCCTCGGCGAGGCGCGCGCGCAGCGCTTCGAGCAACAATCCGGTTTCGTCGACGATGGCGCACGGCTTCGGCTGCCCAGCATTGAGCTGAGTTGCGAACAACGGCACGACGAGCGCGCCCAGAGTCAACACCGGCATCATGATGAGCGCTATCAAGAAGGCTTTGGTGCGGACCGTGGCCACGTATTCGCGCGTCGCCACGAGCAATACTTTGCGCCACGCGAAGTGGGATGTTTGGTTTTGGGTCGTCATCACACGAGCTCGAGTCGTACGGTCACGTCGTCAGTCTTGTGCCAGCTGCAGGAACACGTCTTCCAACGAAGGGTGCGTCACTTCGAAGCGAAACACGCAGTAGCGAGCGGCCAGCCATTGCAGCACGAGTTGCGGATCCGCTTCGCTGTCGAGGTTCAGCTCGGCGCTCACGCCGTCCGTTCGCAGGCGTCGCACGTGAGGGATGGATGTCTCCTGCAGCGGTTGCTCCGTCGTCAAGCGGACCACTCGCTCGGCCGTACGCTGTCTCAGGCCGGCGCGACTCTCGTCCAAGACCTTCTGCCCGCGATGCAGCATTAGGAAATGATCACATAGGTTTTCTGCGGCGGCCATGTCGTGGGTGGAGAACACAAGACTCTTGCCTGCTTGGGACAAGTGCTCGATGGCTGCCGTGAGTGCCTGCCGGCTCAAAGGGTCTAGGCCGCTGAACGGTTCATCCAGGACAATTAGGTCGGGGTCGTGCAGGACGGTGGCTACGAACTGGACCTTCTGCGAAGTGCCTTTGCTCAGTGCGCGGACTTTTTGGGTCTTGTATTGCGCTATGTCGAGACGCGATAGCCAAGCGTCGATGGCAGCCTCGCTCGGTTGCGTACCTTTCAGCTTGGCGTAGTACCGAAGCACCTGATCCACCCTCATTTCGCGATACAGCCCGCGTTCTTCCGGCAGGTAGCCGATGCGTTCACCGATGCGGTGTGACGGTTCCTGTCCGAACACACGCACGCGCCCCGTGTCCGCTCGATACAAACCGAGCGCGAGCCTGAGAGCGGTCGTCTTGCCGCTGCCATTGGGGCCGAGCAAACCGACGCGTTGTCCTTCATCGATGCGGAAGGTGACATCTCGAAGAGCTTGGGTGCCGCCGAAGGCCTTGCTGACCCCAGAGAACTCCACGACGCGCATGGGCGGAGCATACTCGGAAAGTCACGATGTGGCTTGGTTCTAGCGGTCGCTCAGCCGAGTGCGCTTATCGCTTGCGATCACTGCCGAGCGTTGCTCACATTGACCGGTGGCTTTCCGGTCGACTCATTTGCGGCGGCGTCGCGCCGTTCCCGTGTCGGTCGACTGGCTGCGACGGCTGTGCCCCTGGGTGGGTCTGCTCGGACTGGTGGTCTCTTGCGCCGAGGCCTCGGAAGATGGCGTGTCGGTGGCGGAGTCGTCCATCACGACGAATGAACTGGGGGAGGTGTTCGAACTCTTTCCGCGGCTACACGAAGAACGTTCATCACGCGCGCGCTATCGGGAGCTGGCAGGTCGTGCCTCGGCAACTCTGTTTACGCCCCATCTCGACGACACGGGTGCTCGCGTGGTTACCAGCAACGGGTCGATGATACGGGGAACGTGCGGCGCAACCTTCGTTTCGCCGAGTTTGGCGGTCACCTCTGCGCACTGTGTGAACGGCCCTGACGCCGATCTGAGTGCGCTTTCGGTGCAGCTCTACCGACTGACCCCAGAGATCCTCGAGAGCCCAGCGCTGAGCGGCGGGCTCCTCGGTAGCTTTCCCGACTTCGAGACAGCTCGTTTGACGGAAGCGGACGGCTACCACGTCGACAGCTACCCGTGTGAACTCGTGACTCGTTGTGGAGCGGGCTGGGGCCCAGCCGTGGGCTGTGACGAACCTGCCGCGTACAAGTACGCCGACAACGCCGTGTTGAAATGCGCCGGACGCCCCGGGGACAAGTACGGCTTCGTGGAGGTTGCGCTCCAAGACGACTTCGGCGGAGAGGTCTACTTGCCGTGGAGCCACGAACTCTACGACATCGAGTTGCCGCTACCAGAGAGCGACGATCGATGGCAGCACTACGTGCTGCTGGGGTCGGACCCAAGCGACAACTTTCACTACTTCGGCGAGCACCCAGAGCGCGGCGAACAGAACCAGCTCTTGCCGCTGTTCTCTCCCGACTTCCAGGATGGTTCGACACACGTGAAGGTGAGGGTGTCCCAGAGCGGGGTCACCACCGATCTGATGGGTTGTCACGGTACGTCGGGGTCCGGCGCCATGCAGCCTATCCCTTCAGGGGAGTTGCAGTACTTGGGCCCGGTGCGATTTGGAGATTCGGAGGTCGTCGGGCACCTCTGCAACCACGTTCCGGCGCTCGACGGCTCGACGCATGGTCCTGGTGCCATTGGCATCACCTACGATTCGCTCATTTACGCGCGCTACGCACTCGAACTGCCTGAGGTTGGCTGGTCCGACGATTGCGGTTCGAGTTCGAGCGGAGCAGTGAATTGGCCGCTTTCTGGCTGGTTGGCTCGACGGTGCCAGAGAGACTATCTCTCGAGTCTGCCAGAAAACGCGAACGCGAGTGGATTTGTGCCCGCCACGGAGCACCATCCCCTCGATCCGGCGAGCTCGCCGGCGCTGCTCTTGGCTCCAGGGGAGAGCTTCGGTTTCGGTAGCGTCGAGTTGGCCGCGAACGATTACTACCGCGTCGGCCTCGTCGTGCGTCCGAGCTTCGCGAGCGACGCGGGTGCGGGGAGCATCCCGCCGCAGAACGACGCGGGTGCGAATGGCGGCCCGTCAGTGAACGGTGCCGATGCGAACGCCACTTCAGAGATTTCGCTGTATTGGGGTGAGCACGCGGTGCACACTTGGGCGTTGTCCGACAACGTAGTCACCTCCTTGAGTGCCGGCTTCACAGCGCCAGAGACAGCGGCGCTTCCGTTGTCTCTGCGCGCAACCGGCGCCGAGCGCACTGAGATCACGGTGCTTTCCCTCGTACGCGAAGCGGCACCTTTCGATTTCGACCGCGAGGCATCTCGGCGACTGGTGGTGCTCCAGGACTTGCAGCAAGAGGCGCAGCGTCCTCGCCCGATGCGCTTCATCGGCGATGGCAGAAACGGCTTCGAAGCGCAGCTGCTCGAGAACGAACGCATGGTCATCGCCTTTGCTGGCCTGGAAGCGGGTCATCGCTTCGAGGCTCGTTTTCGTGCCACGGGCGGACCGCTCAGCTGCGGCTTTCTCGGCGCGGAAGGCGACGTGGTTTCGCGCGCGGATTGCACTTCAGGTAGCATCGTGCTCGACGACCGGGTGGGTGAAGGAACTCGGATCGGCTTCTTCGTGCAGACGGCGGCGGCTGGGGCGACCGTCGATGACCTGCGTCTGGTCTCGGACGCTTCGCCGGATACGGACGGCGATGGCACCCTCGATGGGTTGGACGAATGCCCCACGGGACTGGTGTTGCCGGGTGTGGAGCTGCAGTGGAACTTCGCCGAACCGTCGCCCGCCAAGACGTGTTTCCCGGGGCCAGTCGAGGTGCTTCTCGCTGGGCCGAGCATCGATGGTCTGTGCGAACTCGGCGCCACTTCTGGCGAAGTGACGCACGTCAACGACGTGGCGCTGCCGGTGCCGCTGCCTGTGGACTCGAGATTGCTGCTTCCTCCGGGGGTGCATCGCGTGGTCTGGTCGCTGCGCGATAGCGAGGGGGAAGTCTATGCCAGAGCGGAACAGCGCTTGAGCGTGAGCTTCGAGCCAGACGCCACATGCTGCACAGCAGAGCAACGCCTGGTCGAGGAGCCCGTGGTGTTGGAGTCAGGTACCGGGATTTGCCTACTCGGATCGGAGCAGGCGCTGACTTTGGCGAGCGCGGACGCTGCCGATTGGGTCTTCGGATCGAGGGGGGCTGACTACCTGCACGCGGGAGGTGGCGAAGACACGGTGTTGGGCGGTGACGGTGACGACGTCATCATCGGGGGAGCCGGCGCGACCCTCGTTGCCTTCGGCGGTGACGGTGACGATACCATCTTCGGCAACCTCGCCACCTCAGCCGTGATCTCGGCGGGGAGCGGGCGCGACGTCGTCGTGGGTAGTGACGGTGCTGACGTGATCACCGTCGGGCAAGGGACGGAACTCGTCGCGGCCGGCGCGGGCAACGACACGCTGATCCTCTACGACCCGTGTGAACTCACGACCGGCATGCAGCTCGACGGCGGTGAAGGCCGAGACGAACTGCGGAGCCCGCTATCGCGCAGCGAACTCGAGGCGCAGGGCGCGGTGCTCGAAGGCATCGAAGAGGTCGTCGTGGTCGACGCCAGGCATTTGGCCGAGTGTTTCGGAGCCGAGCGGTGATGTTGCGGGCGCTATTGCCGTATTGTTTCGTCCTGGCCAGTGCCAGTTGCAGTCTTGACGCTATGCAGCAAGACGACGGGTCGGATGTCGCGTTTGCGCCTCCCTCGGATGCCGAAACACCGCCAAGCGAGCGCGATGCGGGTCAGCCGCGAGACGCCGGAAAGGAGGCGGGAGTGTCGTCGGAACCGGTACCAGACGCAGAAACGCACGTACTAGCTCCGATTGGGCAACGAGCGGCTGATCTGGATGGTTGGGCGTGCGCGACCGCAGCCGGGATCTGCACATGCGTGCCGTCGCCTGCGATCATGGAAGGCACTGGCCAGGCGTGTATGCCCTCAGACTGCTGTTTTCTAGATCCAGACGGCGTATGCACCTGCATCATCGAAGATCGTGCAGACGTATCTTGTTCAGAGCTGGAAGACGCACTAGAGGCGACGGGGCGAGTTGGACGCTGCCCTGTGTGAATCGAGACTGCGACAATCATCAAGTTACTGCCGAGTTGGAGCGCTTGGCATTGCACGCCCTGGCGGATGAGTACGAGCAGCAGAACTACTGCCTGTTCGGCGATCAGCTGAAGGCACCCACGTTTCAGCTATCCGATAGCGTTTCGCGATTGGGTCTGTGGCAGTCCGAGCCGCCCACCATCACCATGTCGCGAAGTCTGATCTTCGAGCAACCGTGGGGTGCAGTGGCAGAAGTGCTCAAGCACGAGATGGCGCACCAATTCGTCAATCAGGTGCTCGGTGTCGTCGAAGAGCGCGTCCACGGCCCGCTCTTCAAACGGGTCTGCATCGAGCGCGGGATCGATGCGGCGGCCTCCGGCAACGTCACGTCGCCCAGCGCGGCCGACGCTTCCGTCTTGGGCAAGGTCATGCGGTTGCTGAGTCTCGCTCAAAGCTCAGAGCGCCACGAGGCTGAGGCAGCGGCGGCTGCAGCGCGGCGTTTGATGCTGAAATACAACATCAAGCACGCCAGTGGGGTGGAGCGCCGGGACTACTGCTTCGCCCATCTCGGCAGGCCGACGGGGCGTGTGGAGGAGAGCCAGCGCAGCTTGGCCGCCATCTTGCGCACCTTCTTCTTCGTCGAGACTTTGTGGGTGGGGGTCTATCGCGCCCGCGAAGGCAAGCGCGGCAGCGTGTTGGAGGTCTGCGGTACGCGCGCCAACGTCGAGATGGCCGAATACGTGCACAGCTTCCTCAACTCGTCTGCCGACTACTTGTGGCGCAAGCACCAGGCCGAACACGACATTTCGAGCAATCGCGACCGACGTCGCTTCGTCGCAGGTGTGATGGCGGGCTTCTTCCAGAAGCTCTCGACCGAGCGAAAGACCGAGCAGAAGTGCGGCCTGATCTGGGTTGGCGATCCTCAACTCGGCGCCTACTTTCAGAGGCGTTACCCTAGAGTGCGTACCGTGCGCTACGCAACGAGTGGCGATAGTGGGGCCCACGCGGCCGGCAGACGGGCAGGGGAGAAGCTCGTGCTACACAAAGGTGTGTCCAGCGGCCCGTCGGGCGTCCGCGGCTTGCTCGGGCGCTGAGCCCTGCGTCGTCGCGGCGTAGTGCTTCTTCAGTCTCGAGAACGGTTCCTCGACGAATTCGAGGGACAATCGAGCGATCAACAGCGCTAGCGGCAAGGCCGTCGCGAACACCAGGACGGGCACTGCGGGATCGACGAGTAGGCGAGCTACCCCGATGGCGATGAAGTGCGTCAGGTACAAGCCGTAGCTGCAGCGCCCTACGAACACGAGCCAGGGGTGGCTCAAGACGCGGCAGAGCGCGTGCTCTCGGCGGATGACACAACTGGCGACCCATGCACATAGGGCGCCGTGGAAGAACAAGTGATGCACGTCGAAAGCGAGTGTGACGACGACGCAGGCTAACGTTCCGATGCCCGAGACTCGGTGTCCGAGCAGCACGTGCAGCCAACGGAACGTCGGTGCGTGGTGAAGTGCGAGCGCGAGCAAGCTGCCGAGGCAGATCGACGAGGACAGACCGCTACAAAACGTCGTCCACAAACCTTCGGGGAAAATGACCGCGGCGGCGGGCCAAGTGACCGCCTGGCTCAGCAGCAGGAGGCCGCCGATGACGACGAAGAGCGCGACCGCGCTCCGCAACCAGCGCAGCAAGGGCGCCCAGGTCAGGTAGAACTGTTCTTCCACTGCGAGGGTCCACGCAAAGGCGAACAGGATGGGATGCGCCACGTTCCAATCCACCCACCAATGGCTGGTGAAGGTCCCGAAGTAGATCCAATGCTCGAAGAAGTGAGTGATCGAGGCGCTGGGCGGCGACCACCACGCTTTTGCGGTGATGCCGGCCAGCACCAAGTAGTAGAGCGGAAAGATGCGCAAGCTGCGTCGCGCGTAGAACCGTTTCAACGAGACGACACCTTGGGCGTCGCGCTCTCTCAGCAGCAGCGTCGTGACGAGGAAGCCGCTGATGACGAAGAAGAGCTGCACCCCTGCGGGTCCTTTGCCGAGCACCCCCGGCAGCGGCGAGAGCGAGCTGTGGTGCCAGATCACCGGCAGGATCGCGACCGCGCGCAACCCGTCCAGCGACGCAAAGTAGCGGGTGGCCCGGTATTCGGTGTGAGCGCTCTGCATGGCGCGTTCGCCGAGCTATGCGCGCTCGCCGCCCACTCGGCGCCGCCAGTTCACGGAACTCGGGTCTTCAGAGAATCGACCGCGTGCACGGGGGCCGCGTCTCCTGCC
>JBNKZR010000252.1:0-11098 GCA_050301735.1 Polyangiaceae bacterium
GATCCTGCTGGGTAACGACCCCTTGCACGACACTCCTGTACCCGGTTTGCGTATCGACGCCTTCTGCGTGGTGGGCGAGGTCATCGAGCTCCAGCGCAAGCCGACCTTGCCCTGGGGACGACTCGGCCAAACCGCTTTTGGTCCACCAACGCTCCGCAACGACCGAGGCGTCATCTCCCAAGCCATCGTTGCACTGGGCCATCAGGACATCGATCCCGCGGGCCTCCAGCCGCCCGCCGGGATGTCGCTCCTGGGCGCCAGCAGCGATCACCTGCTCCTCGACGCAGGAGGAACTCCCCTCAGCGTGGGCTCGGAAGTTCGCTTCCAGATGAACTACAGCGCGCTACTGCGCGCCATGACGTCGCCCTTCGTTGCCAAAGACTTCTCCGACGGCCCCGAGACGAAAGCACGGAACGAGGACGACTAGCTCCTAGCGGCGCACGACCACCGTCTCGACCAGACGGCAGTATCCATCGTCGCATGTGAACGCGCTGCCGAGGGGGCAATCCGCAGCTTTCTCGCAAGCGGGAACACATCGCTCCTCGACACAAGTCAGATCGTCCGCACACACTCCATCGCCGGCGCTGGAGAAGTCCAGCGCGCCAGGAGCGCAATTCTCGAACAAGTCCCCGCTGCCGGCGGCGACCTCAGCGACAGAATCTGACGCGGAGCGGCAACGCGTGCCGTCGGGCTCTTCGCCGAGCGGAACTGACCACACGACGGCACGTTCTGATCCGTCTTCACAGTCCACCTGCACGAGTCGCAACTCGGCGTTGGATTCATCGGGGGCGAACGTCGTTCGCCCCCTGACATCGTAGGGGCAGATGCAGTCCGCAGCTTCACACGCCGGGTTCTCCAGCACGATCTCGACTGCGCCATTCGGCGTTGTGGATGTGCTGGCTTCCCACTGAACCCCGCAGGAAGCCCCGAAGTTGACGACTTGGATCGCGAGTCGATCACCCACCATAGCCCAGTCCACACACTCCAGCCAGATCGGGAAGTCGTCGCTTGGCCGGAGGCCTTCGCCGAGCTCGCCGAAGGCCCCCGCGCCAGAAGCGGATGACTTCATGAGAGACCAGTCCGCTTGCCGCTCGCTGCCGGCTGCCAAAAAGCGCGCCGCCGCCAAACGGTAGGACTCGTACGCATCTGCGTCCTTGCACGGGGTCACCGCTGCCGGACCATCGCCTCGCGTCTCCGCACTCGTACACCCGAAGCATACACAGCCCGCAACCAGGACCATGCCCGCTCCCCGCGAGCGTGCAAAGCTACGAGAGAATACCGTATTCGTGTTCGTCATGTCTGCACCCCTCGCCGCAACGTAGACCATCCACGAACACACGACCAGGCAAACCTCGACGTAGGAGAGCCGCCAGACAAAGCTCCCAATCGACATTCACATCGTCAGCCCCAACTGCCCGCTCGCACACGGACGCAACGGAAACGCCGATAGCGGCGACACGTCTCACACCGCAGCGCGAACGGAGAGTCGTCGCACCGACCTGCAATCCGACTGAGTCACAGGTTGGCATTGCCGCAACGCAGCACTCAGCGCTATCACCCGGCCGTGTCCAAGCTGGTCCTGCACGTCATTTCTCTCCGCTATTCGTCCTGGTCGATGCGGGCCTTGCTGCCCCTCCTGCACGCGGGAGCTGACGTAGCAGTGAACACGGTCACGCTGGAGATGACGCGACAGGGCGATCCCCAACCGGAGATGGACAGCGAGCGCTACGTGCAGCTGGCCGCCGAACGCCTGGCTGCACGCCGCGCGCTTGGCAGTGTCACAGGCTACTTCCCGGTATTGACCGTCGACGGTGTGGCAGTTCACGAAGCCCTGGCGATCTGCGAGTGGACCGCGGAGCACTATCCCGCCGCGGAGCTTTGGCCGGCGGACACCATGGCCCGGGCCCGAGCGCGAGCTCTGTCGGCCGAGATGGCGAGCAACTTCATCAAATTGCGCCGCCACATGAGTTGTCACGTTTTCGCGCGCGTCCCGGACTTCTTACCCAACGGCCCCACCCGGGTGGAGATCGCTCGTGTCTTCGAGCTCATGCGGGACGCGCTATCGGCCTCTGGCGGACCGTTTCTCTTCGGCAAGTTTGGCATCGTCGACGCGATGTACTTTCCCGTGCTGACGCGCTTCGAGACCTACGGCATCGAGCTGCCCCCCGAACTCCACGGCTACGCCGAAGCGATGCGAGCAGCACCAGCGGTCACCCGTTGGCGACAGCTCGCACGACAAGCCCCCGCGCTCCCGGTCTACGACGACTACATCCGCAAGCTCGGCGGCACGATTGTCGTGCCTCCGACTGACTAGGGTGAGCCTCACGCTCGTGGAAGCGCTGGAGTGCCAAGGCGTCGTTCACTCGACGGGCGGCCCAGCGCTCTTCTCGGCAACCAGGCAATAGATCGCTGCCTCCCGAAGCACGTGAGTCTGAGGCGTCACGTCGCTGACGTCGGGACTCGGAAGATCTGGCTGCAGCTGACTCGTCGGCACGCCCTCGGGCTCCGGCCAATCCACACTGTTCTGCCCGATACCGACCCGACGAACCCGGGCGCGCAGTGGCTCCTCTTCGTCTGCTTCGTACGCGCGAGCGTAGACGATGTTGGAGAGCCGGAGTTCATAGCCGAAGTCGCGGCCGAAGTAGTGCTCGAGCCTGGCTTGGAAGTGCGCCAGCGTCGACTGCGAGCTCAGCTCGAAGGGCATGTGCTGGGAGTACGGAGGCTGCTGCAGTGTGGTGTACAGACTCATCAGCGCTTGGTTCATCGGGCGTCCGGCAACCGGATCGCTGGTGAGCTTCACGAAGGCACGCGCGGCGAGCAACGCATCGAATGGCTGACGCGAGAAGACCGCCAGATAGCGCTGGAACGGCTCCGCCAGTGGGTGGTGGGTCTGCAGCAACATCTGGCCGATGGTGCGGAACTGGGAAACGGGCACGCTCAGTACGTCGTGGTAGGGCTGAACCAGGTGCCCCACCCGCGCCATGTCGACGAGATCCGGTCGCCGAAGCGCGATGTCAGTAAAGAAGTTCGGTAGCGGCAACTGCCCCGTAGCGACGAGCTCACTCAAGATCGGCTCGATGTTGGTCGCTGCGTCCAAGAAGTGAATGAAGCGCCCTGTCGGACGCAACACCCGCCGGATCTCCCGCGCCGCGCGCACGGGCTCGGGAAAGGAATCGAAGACGCACAAGCCCAGCACCGCGTCCACGCTCTCCGTCTCGAACGGCAGTTGAGTCACGCTGGCGGCCTGAGCGCGGGCCTCGGGATATTTTGCCAACAAGCCACGGACCAACGACTCCGAGAGATCCGTGTGCGTCACTTGCCCGCGACGCACCGACGGAAGCAGCGCGCGCAACTGGCCCAAGCCGCAGCCCACCTCGAGCCAGTTCTCTTCTCGCGGGGACCCGCCAAACGGCGCGCTCGGGGCCACTCCTGGATCTGGCCGGGGCCCTTCCGCGTGCAGCACCGCGGCCACGACCTGCTGCAGGAGTGGCTCGAAGGGTCGTCGCTTCTGCTCCAACGACTCGAGCGCCAGCTTCTCCTGCTGGGCGCGGCGCGCGGCTTTCTGCTTGTTGGGTTTGGAGCGCTTGTGACGGCGGTCAGGTCCTTTGCGCCCCGAAGTGCCTCGAGCCGGCATCTGTCAGATGAAACCGCTCAGAGCACCCGGGAAGTCTCGTTCGCCAAAGCCGTTCGCATCGACACCGAACATGTTGAGGAACGTAGTGTACAACTTGTTGTGCGGTTCTCGGTTGAAGCGCACGAGGCGCCCGGTACTGAGCTGACCACCTGCCTTGCCCGCCAGGATGTAGGGCAAGTTGCGCCGGTTGTGGGCTTCGCCGTGCTCCAGCTCGTCGCACCAGAACACCAGAGAATTGTCGAGCAGCGTGCCGTCGCCTTCAGGCACCTTCTTCATTTCCGACAAGAGGTAGGCGAACTGCTCGGAGAACCAAGTATCTACCTTGGTCAAGTCGTTGCCGTAGGTGCCAACGTCGTGAGACATGCGATGGTGTTCGCCCGTCACTCCCGCATGGGAGTGCAGCGTGGTGCTCTCCGCCGTCGACCACTGCAACGAAACGACTCGGCTGAGGTCGCAAGCGAACGCCAGCACCATCAAGTCCATTTGTGCTTTGCCGATTTCCGGTAGGCTGGCGAGGCATTTAGCGTTCATCGGTGTCGACGAGTGGCCGTTGACGACACAATCGACGAGCTCTGCCGTCACGGTGGGGGGGCTGGGTGATTCGCAGGCAGCTGCCGTCGCTGCACCGGCGTCGGCAACTCGACCCTCGATGTCCCGGATGTGGCTCGCGTGCCGCTCCAGTCGCTGCCGGTCGTCGTAGCCGACGGTCGCACTGACGGCCTGGAACTCCTGCAGCACCGAATCCAACACGGAACGCCGCTGCTCGAGCAGACGTTCGACCTCCGCTTCACCCGCAGAGGTGTCTCCGAACATCCGACTGAAAGCCTGCTGCGGTTCGTCGATGGGCGTGCGGGGGTCGTTGGGGCCGCCGTAGCTCATGTGGAGCACCATCGGCTCCAACACGCTGGTCGTCGACTCCACGCCAAGCTCCAGCGAACGAAGCCGAGTGTCGTTGCCGATGGCCTCGGCGATGGCTTGATCGATCGAGGGGCCACCGACGGTGCCATCGATCACGTGATCCGCACGCCCAGTAGCTCGGACCTGCATGCGACTCGCCGTCAACATGTGGGCCATGGCCAAATCGTGCGGGTTGCCGTTCTGCATGTACGACGTCTCGACGTCGATGCCGCGCAGAATCACGAGGTCGTCGCGATGCGGCTCCAGCGGCTGGAGCGCCTGGCTCAACTGGAAGTTCGCGCCCTCACCCGTTGGTTCCCACGTGTTCGTGCGCACGCCGTTTGCTGAGAAGAAAACTCCGAAACGCTGTGGTGCAAGATCCTGCGCCTTGCCCACGCGTGGACGCATTGCCTCCAAGAAGGGTAGAGCAACACTGATGCCAGCAACTCCACGCAGTAGCGTACGACGATTCAGACGACGATGATTCATGGGGTCTCCTCTCCCATAGCTTCCTCAGCGCTGGCACTCTCGTCTTCCAAAGCGCTGACGTCGGGGTCGAGTACTCGTTGATATCGGAAGGTCTCAGTCTCGGTCAGTGCGACCAGCAGCTCGGACATCTTGAAACCGCTGGCTGCAAACTTGTCACCCACCACCGCCAAGGCCCCATGGTCCTCTTCCCTCTCGGACCTTCCGAGTGAGAAGCGCAACCAAGTCTTGGCGAAGCAGTCCATGACTTGCTCACTGTTGGCCAGTTTCTGCGATAGCTCGACGGCACCGTCGAAGGTACCGGCGACGTCTGTGCCGACGATCTCGCCAGTGGCGTCGACCATGCCCCCGTTGTCCATGTCTCGCCACTGGCCCAGAGGGTCGTAGTGTTCGAAGCCGAGACCGATCGGATCCATCAGGGCGTGACAAGCGGCACAGGTCGGATCCTCCTGGTGCTGCGCGAAACGCTCGCGCGTGGTCGTTCCGGGCTCGACCACGGGCGGGTTGACGACCAGCCCCACGGGCGGTGGAGGCACGATGTCACAGAGCACGGATTCGCGAATGAACTTGCCGCGCGAAACCGGGTCCGTCTGGTTCTGATGCGCCAGAGTCGCCAGCACCGCGGCGTGGGTCAACAACCCGGCACGCTGCGTCGGGTCGAGGTCGACACGGGTCAGCGTACTGCCGGGGGGGCCATCCACGCCGTAGATGGCGCCGAGCTCATCATTGACGAAGGTGTACGGCGCCGTGAGAAGGTCCGTTGCCGTGCCGCCGTCTTCCAGGATCACGGCCTGAACGAACCGCTCCACCTGCTCCCTCAACAACGGACCCATCGTCAGGTCGAAGTCGGGAAACAAGCTCGTATCCTTCTGCAGCCGGTCGATGTAGCGCAGGCGCAGCCACTCCGTGTAGAACAGTCCCACGCGCTCCCGCGCCCTCGGCAGCTCCAACAATCGACGCGCCTGCGCGGCCACTGCTTCGGCCGTGTCCAACCCGCCGGCGGCAGCTTCCGCAAAGAGTTCGTCGTCGGGCATCGACCCCAACAAGAAGTACGAGAGCCGCGTTGCGACCTCCCAGGAGTCCAACGGCACCACGCTGTCCGGAGCTGCTCCCGCGGGAAGTGGCTCGACCAGGTATTCGAACTGCGGCGACAACAGGAAGTACTGCACGAGCAGCTGAACCGAGACATCCAGCTCGTAGTCACCTCGCACCCGGTTGAACAGGTCCGTCGCGCGCCCCTGCTCATCTGGAGTCAGGGGACGCCGCCACGCGCGCTGACCGAAGTCGACGATGAACTGCTGGATGCAGGCTTCCTCGCCCATGGTCGCCACGTCGCATCCCAAGAGCCCGGGCATGTTGGCTGTCGCCGCCCGACTCAACTCCTCTGCCGCCTCGATGTACTGCTCCGTCAACGTGGGCGTGACGTTCTGCCCAGCCGCATTGTTGGTGAAGCCATGCATCGCCACGTCCGCAGCGAAGTCCGCCGACGGTTCACCCTCGACGCCCAACAGATCCTCGACCGTGTTGTCGTACTCGACGTGCGTCAACCGCCGCATGAAGCCGGCGCTCGGTTCGTCGGGCAGCGCCGTCAAGTCGACGATGCCTTCGTCGCTGCCAGCCGGGGTCGTGCCCGTTGGGCTGGTTTCGCCACCCGGGGTTGCCCCAGGCGCTTGCTCAGTGGGACTTCCAACACCGCCTGCACTCGCGCCAGGAACTGCGGCACCACCGGCACCAGCACTCGCACCAGGACCAGCCCCAACGGGGGTTCCCGGCGCGGAACCAACGCCTGGTGTCGCGCCACTGGGGCTCGCACCAGGATCGGCGAACGGCGACGGATTGGAACCTTCCCCCGTTTCGCCTGAGCACCCCACTTGAGCGAGCTGCCCCAGTAGGATGACCAGCGGCCAGGCCAAGGGCCCATTCAGCATCCTTCTAGTCGTCATAGTTCTCCC
Organism: Polyangiaceae bacterium; assembly: GCA_050301735.1. Lineage (GTDB taxonomy): Bacteria > Myxococcota_A > Polyangia > Polyangiales > Polyangiaceae > SZUA-265. Next base: position 6,970 of record JBNKZR010000252.1, read on the forward strand.
ACGTGTTCGAAGAGCATCGGTCTCGAGTCGTCATCGCAGATGACTGAGCAATTATGCATACCCATTGCGTGAACACCCGCAGGAACAGCCGCCAAATCAGTCCATTGTAGCTGGGCCACAAGATTGCCAATGCTGCCCTTGGACTCATTTGCGCACCGCCACCGGTAGCGATTCCAACGAACTCTAAGCGTTAAGCCCGAACGGTCCTCTCTGACGAACTCGTCCACCTCTGCGCGAGAACGCTCCACTAAGTCTGTATTTGCGGCAAGGCGAAAGCCGCGAAATGGGTATGCAAACCTCCGACGCTGACCGGGTAGCGTTTCCAATTTACCCGCGCCCCGACACGCAGCACCGAAGATCGGTGATGCACCCGACAATCCCACCGGGGGCCCAGAACCACCTACCCGACGGCCGCCCCATGACGCATTCGGCGAATTGCCAACTCGCAATCACGAGTCTGCGAGACGCAATTCGGTATTTCCCGCGATGATATTTTGGGTGTTTGATTTCGTATTTCACGCAGCGGCTGATTTTTGATTTTTTCTGCAGAGCGCTCGAGTGTTGCGCTGCGCCGGCAAAGCGCGCCGGAGGCGTCCCGAGCCGGAAAGAACGCTCAACTCCTCCACGAAGCGTTGACTAGCCACGACTCGAGCCGCCCGGTGCGGAGCTCGGCTAAGCGCCGCGTTGCCCACCACGACTGACCCGACGCGCTGAGTGCCCCATCGGCGTCGCGCAGCAGACTGGCAGCGCCGCGCGGTGATCTCGTATGACTGGGGCATGCGTTGGTTGCGTTGGGAGCCGGGACGCCTCGGCACGAGGTACGACAAGCTCTTGTTGGCAACCTCGCCGTGGCCGCCGTTCGACCTCTACCTGCTCCGTTTCGCACCGGGCGCCCAAGCGCCCCCACACCTCGACGAGGTGCCCGGTCATCGGCACTTTCGGCTGAACGTGGTGTTGAGACGCGCCCGCGCGGGAGGCGAGTTCGTCTGTAGCCAGTCGCTGTTTCGAAGCTCGCGAGTCGTGCTCTTTCGGCCAGATCAGCACAAACACTCCGTCTCCGAAGTGACCGCGGGTACGCGCTACGTGCTGAGCTTCGGCTGGCTGCGCAAGGCGAAATTGCCCACCTCGCGAGTCGAGCGGCACAGCCTTTGATGCGCCCTCGCTCCTGGTCGGTACGGTCCGAGACGTAGGGGTTGCCATCGGGCCGCCGCGGTGCCAGCGTGGCTGTCCCGGCGGGCGCCCGCTGCCGAGAAGCCGCACTCGCTCGTGGCGTTCGACCACTGTCCATGGAGAAAAGGCCCCTGATCTGCCATCGTTTGCTGTTGCCGCTCCTCGCTTCGTGGCTGACAGCCTGCGCTGGAGATGAGTTCGGGGCCAGCGTCGCATCGGGGGATGCCATTGAAGCGCCCGAGCGAGCCTCGACGGAATCCCCGGGTGCGTTGCTCGCCCCCATCCTGCCGACCAACGCCGACACCGGACCGGCGCAAGCCACGAACCAGGTGCCGGGCACGGCGCCATCGGGCAGCGGCGGTGCGAGCGGCAACGAAACGACGCCCGCGGCGGGCCCAGGAGGCGCTGGCACGACGGGCAGCGAGGCGAACGCGCCGGTGGACGGCAGCGGCGGCTCGACGCTCGACACCGACGCGAGTGGCGGCGTTGGGGGCGCGGGTGGAGAGCCCCCGACGCAACAGGCTCCCCCGCCCCCGGAAGAGCCCCCCATCGAACCGTGTGCACCCGCTGACGCCACGGAGACGCCACTCGAATTTTGCCCGGAGGGCCCCTTCGAGGCTCTGCCCCTGATCGAAGGCGAAGAGGAAGAAATCCTCTGCACCGACGAAGTCAATTGGGGTGAAGGGCCGCTCTGGTCGGCGGCGGACAGCACGCTCTATTTCTCGAACTTCGACGAACGCGACGACGCCGGCTTCTACGACGGCAGCATCATGACTTGGCGTGAGGGCGAAGGCTGCGTCGAGTTCTTGCCCAACGTGGGCACCAACGGGCTCGCCTTCGGCGTGGACGGCAGGTTGATCGCGGGTCGCCAGACCAATCGCACCCTCAGTCGCGTCGATCTCACGACCGGCGAAGTGTGCTCGCTGGTCGATACGTTCGAGGGCAAGCGCCTGAGCTCGCCCAACGATGTTGCCGTTCGCGCCGATGGCAACATCTACTTCACCGACCCGGCGTGGAACCTCGGCGAACGCACCGAAGAACTCCCCCAGAGCCTCTATCGCATCGACCCAGACGGGAACCTCTCTCTGATCGACGTATTCGACGAACTCCGACCCAACGGCGTCAACCTGTCGCCCGACGGGCGGCTGCTCTACGTGGCCATCATCGAAACCATCCTGGTCTACGACGTGGACGAGGATGGCCTCGTCGACAACCCCCGCGATTTCGTCATCGGCCCCACCGTGGACGGCATGGCACTCGATTGCGCAGGCAATGTCTACGCCTCCACCGGGTACGTCTATTCGCCGCAGGGGGAGCAGATCGGCGAGTTTTGGGGGGGCACCAATCTCGCTTTCGGTGGACCCGATGGCAAGACTTTGTTCATCTCGGGTCACGGCCGCCTGACTTCGCGACGAGTGAACGTGCCGGGCATGCCGTACTAGTCCAAGTCCTGCCCCTGCGAGGAACATGAACTTCACGCACGAAGAACTCACCATCCTGCGGCAGAATCAGCTGGCCATCTATCGCGGCAAGTTGATCCTCGAAGCCCAGCCCCCCGCCGACCCCGAAGCGCTGGACACGATCATGGCCTACGTCGAGGGCAGCCTTCCCGACGACCTGCGAGACCTGTGGGCAACGGCATTCGGCGGCGCTCTGGACTACGACTTGGAGGTCGCGTTCGGTGACCGCGAATACACCGCCAGCTTCACCGAGCTGTTCTACCCGGACAGCCCGCACTACCACGACCTGGTCGGCTGGATTGAACACGAGCTCGAGCTTGCAAGTGAAGCCGAGGACCGTGAAGTCGAACGGTTGCCGGTGCTTCCCTTCGGCGGCTTCGAGTACCTCGAGCGCCTGTACTGCGTGACAGCCCCCGAGGACTTTGGCAGCGTGCATCTGTGGGCCCAAGGGCTACCGGCTGCGTGGAAGATGCGGCTGACCGAAGACGCCGTGTGCAAGGTCAGCGCGTCGCTGGCCGGACTCTTCGACTTGCTGTCGTTGGACGCCGATCCATGGGACGCCGCGGCCGACGAGTACGCACACGGTCAGGACATGAAGGGCGCCATCGAGGAACTCCGCGCCCAGCACCCGTCGTTGGCAGACAAGCTGCAGCAGCTCGTACGCGCGGCGGTGTTCGATTGGAACGCGGTCATCGACAGCAACGACCTGGCACCGCCGCACTCACCCCAAGTCAAGAGAGCGCTGCTGCTGGCAGTACAGCATGCCGTCGCGACCGACCAGCCCGAACAGTTGACTCGATTGCTCGACAAGTCCTGCCCGCTCCAGTTCCGAGTGCAAGACAGATCGACGATCCTGCCCTTTGCGTTATCACAGGGCGCGCACCGCGTCGCCGCCGCGGCGTTGGCTTCGGGCGTGCCACTCGCCGACGACCCCGTGATCTACGCCTCCAGCGTACCTAGGGACGTCGTCGATGCGCTCATCAGCCGCGGCGTGCCGTTCGACGTGGAAGCCCCCATTTCCGTCGCAAGCTCGGGAGAGATCGACTCGGCCCTGCGCATCGCTCTGGAGGGCAAGCGGCGGGATCCCGAAGAGTGGCGCTCACTGGTGGCGGACGTCGAAGACGCAGCCGAGCAAGCGCGCAACGACGCCGAGGACGTACGCACGGGAAAGCTCGGCTCCAGTCTCACGGCGGACGATTACGTCGTCCAGGCAAATCGGCTGTCGGAGTTTGCCAAGCGCCTTCGCTGAAGCAACGGGCTGCCGTCGCGCTACGGCGTTGCGTCGAGCTACGAGACGGAGAGACGCACGATGCGCACTGCCCCGCCGAGCACGAACACGGCAATCGCGGTCCCCATCACCAAATCGGGGATGCCCGAGCCGGTTACAAACACCAGTGCACCCGCCAACATCACACCGAGGTTCGCTACCGCGTCCGTCGCCGTGAAGATCCAGCTCGCCTTCATGTGAGCACCACTGTCGCGATGACCGTGCAACAGCT
>JBNKZR010000253.1:0-11070 GCA_050301735.1 Polyangiaceae bacterium
CCGCTGACGCGCATGTTCTTCCAAGCGCTCGATCCCCGCCGCTTGCCCGCGATGTTCCGAGGGTCTCGCTAGGGTTTTTTTTCGTCTCCGACTCTGGCAAGTTGTACCTGTGGTAGCTCTGCATCTGCGCGACGGCGTGAGCATCAGCGAGTCCGATCTGGAGGTCCGCTACGTTCGCTCCAGCGGTCCTGGAGGGCAGAACGTCAACAAGGTCGCAACCAAGGTCGAAGTCCGTTTACACCTGGCGCGTACCGTGGCGCTGAGCGAGGCTCTGAAACGCCGTCTCGTGCACCGGTTCCCCAGCCACGTCACGGGGAGCGGCGAATTCATCGTCGCCAGTGATCGCTTTCGCTCGCAGCCGCTCAACCAAGGAGACGCCTTGGAGCGGCTCAGAGCGATGATTCTCGCTGTCTGGTCCCCGCCCCGGCCGCGCAAGAAGACCAAGCCCTCCCGCGCATCAGTGCGCCGGCGCATCGCCGACAAGCGTTTGCGGGGGGATCGCAAACGCGAGCGTTCGAGGACGGACTTCGGCTGAGTGTCGCGAGGTAGCCGCGGTCGCCGCTCGAATGCGATGCCGGGTCCCCGGGGTGACGACCGGTTTCCCTCGGGCGTCGTACGCGGCACCCCCGAAAACGTCCCGACGTTGCTCGAGCGTGAGAGCCGACCCTCGGCAGTTGGTTGCTGCCAGCGGGGTGTCGGGCCTTGTGGTGCCGCCGGGGCCCGCGTGGAGACTTTCCTGAGGTGCGCGCAAGGGTGCGATCCCAAAGGCATGCAAAGGAGGTTGGAGAGAGCGACGAAGTGGGCCGCCGGGCCACGTTTGGGGCGGCAAACTCAGGCTTGGGGGGCGCCGGTGCGCTCTTTACGCGACCTGCGGAATTGTTCAGTTCCGCCCGCACGGCGTTTTTGCTTCTCGCCACGGAAAACGTGATCAGTCTCGCTTGCACGCGGCCTTCCGTAGAAGGTTCCCATGAGAAAGAAACCACCTGGCGTCGTCGAGGTATTTCGGAGCAGTGCCGAAGCTGCCAGTGTGCCGAGCTGTACACCCGCGACAGCATCGGTGTGGTTGCCCCACTCAGAAGTGTGGAGTATTAAGTGATCCCGCACTGGCCGCTTCCATCGAGAGATGTACGGCCCTGTCCTTTCGGGTCTCTTGATGCGCAGTCGCGAACAGCGTTTGACCAAACTGGTGAATCAACACCTCGGCTTCGTCGAGCGCGTGTTGCGGAATATGGGTGTGCCCGAGGCGGAGCTGGACGATGCGGCTCAGCGCACCTTCATCGTCGTGGCCAACCGCCTCGACGACATCGTCGTCGGTGCCGAAAAGAGCTTCCTGTTCCGTTCTGCGAAACACATGGCGTCTCACGTGCGACGCAGCGCCAATCGCCACAGCCGGTTGGAGCCGTTGGACGACGAGTTGCCGTCGGTGCAGGAGTCCCCAGAGCAGCTCATCAACCAGAAGAGAGCCCGAGAGATACTCGACCGGCTTCTCGAGGGAATGCCTGAGGAGCTACGTTTGGTCTTTACGCTGTACGAGTTTGAAGGTTTGAAGATGCCCGAGATAGCGGAATACCTCGAGATCCCGACCGGAACTGTCGCGTCACGTCTTCGCCGCGCTCGCAAGCAGTTCGAAGCGGGCGTACGTCGCTTCGAGGCTGCCTCCAACTTTGGCAAGCCCAAGCTCGAAAGGAGGGTGGGCTCGTGAGCGACCTGGATAGCAACCTCGACTACGAAGAGTTGCCGCGCCTGATTGAACAGGCCAGCTCCCCGTTGGAGCGTGCGATTCTCGACGCCGGAAGGAATGTGCCTTCCAGTGATAGTCGGAGGCTGCAAGTGATGCTGGCTCTTGGTGTCGGCTCTTCCGTAGCGCTCGGAACGAAGACCTCGATGGCTTTGGCCGCGGGCTGGAAGAAGGTCATCTTGAGTGGCGCGATCGTCGCTTCAGGAACCGCGGGCGTGGTGGCCTACCAAGAACTCTCTGCGCCGCCCCCCCCCGAGCGAGCCCCTGCCGTGCAGGAGGTCCAGGAGGTGGCACCTCGCGCGCCGCTGGCCGCCGCACCCGTCGTCGAGGAGTCCCCGACGCTGGTGGAGGAGCCAGCAGAGGTCGAGGAGTCGGCGCCCCAACAACCGCAACCGGCGGCGGCGGAAGCGGAACCCACAGCCCGCAAGCGGGTGCACCGTCGCGTGGCGAAGACCGAGGTCGTGGCGCCGAAGAGCGTTACCGGTTCGGATTTGCAGGACGAGGTTGCCGCTCTGGATCGAGCCCGTGCTTCGCTGAGGGCTGGCAATGCACAGCGCGCTCTTGGTCACTTGGGGGACTACTCCAAGCGCTTCCCGAAAGGCAGCCTGCGACTCGAGGCTGAGGCTTTGCGTATTCAGGCACTCGCGGCGTCGGGAAACGAAGCGGAGGCGTCGCGCAGAGCCAAACGCATCTTGGAGCGCAGCCCGAACAGTGTGCTTGCTTCCCGCCTGCGCCGATACGTCATCGATTGACGGGCAGGCGGTCACCATGGGTCGCCGTCCGAGGTCCGAGCTAGCGCTGAGATTGCTTCCCTGCGCGACGTTTGCTCCGCTGTTGGGCGGACTCGTGATGTTCTCTTGTTCGACACAAGAGAACTTCCTGGGGTACGATCGCATTTCAGTTGCCGACCCCGAATCCACGGGAACGGACGCCGGCCCGCTCGTCGCGACCGTTGCCCCGCCCACGGCACCGAGTTCGGGGCAGAGCGTCGATCCAGAAGGCGACGCTGGGAGCACCGGTGGAGGCGGAAGTGTTCTCCCGTCCGCCCTGCCCGTCGAGGCAGGCGCGCCGAGCGGCAGCGTCAGCCCTCCCTTTGGCGGCGTGGATGCCTCGCCGCCAGAGCAGGAAGCCGCTGCAGCGGTGCCGGAGCTCGACCCGTTGATGCCGCGGGAGGACTTGCCGAACCATCTGACGGAAGCGTTGGGGATCGGGCAGGGAGAAGTCGATGCTCGCATCGCAGCGATCTACGAGCAGCTGTTCTATGGTGATCCGGACACGCAGGCCATCTACTTCGAGGTAGGCGACGACGAAGCGTACATCTACGACGTGCTCCACAACGACACCCGTATCGATGCGCTGGGCTACGGAATGATGTTCAGCGTCCAACTCGACCACAAGCCCGAGTTCGACAAGCTTTGGACCTTCACCAAGCGGTACCTACAGATCACGGATGGGCCGAGCGCCGGCTACTTTTACTGGACGTGCGATGTCACTGGTGAACGTTGCCAGGATGGACCAGGGAGTTTCGGAACGTTCTACGTGACCACTGCTCTCTTCTTCGCCGAGGCGCGCTGGGGCAACGGTGAGGGGACATATGACTACGGCACGGAAGCGCGCGCGGTGCTGGACGTCATGCGCAACAAAGAGACTCAAAACGGCGGTGTCAGGGGCGGGATCACCAGTCTGTTCGACCCCGTTACCTTCTTGCCACAACACATCCCGGACGAAGAGCATCGTCGGGTGGCCAACCCCGGGGCGTTGGTCCCGGGGTTTTTCGAGATTTGGGCGGCTGCGACGGGGGACCCGTTCTGGGCCGCCTCCGCTGCTGCAACGCGGCAGTTCTTCATGAAGGTGCCCGACCCAGGCACCGGTCTTCCGCCTCGCTTGGCAACGCACGCCGGAGAGGGCATCGATGGGGAGCTGATCTACACGGACGGCGTCTATCCGTTCGGGTTCAACCTCGCGCTCGACGAGACGTGGTACGGGGCGGAGCCCCGACTGGTCGAGGTGGCGAACCGCATGTTGTCCTTTTTTGCGGACTTTCCAGCGCAGCCCTATCCATCAGGCTTCTCGACGACGAGCGGCAATGCTCTCAGCATGAACCCGTCGTTCTCCCTCATGGCACTCAACGGTGCGACCGCCGGAATCACGACGATCTCCGAGAGGGAGGCGTTCATTCGCACCGTTTGGGATCTACCGTTGGCGCAAGGTGAATACCGCTTCTTCGACGGCGTCAACAAGATGCTCGCGTTGCTGCTGCTGAGCGGTCAATTCAAGCCGTATCTCACAGCCGGTTGACGAGGCCCAGGCCCACCCACGGCACGAGCGCCGGAGTGCGAGCCAATTCTTGCTTCGTGTCTGCGGGCAACGGGCTGTCGCTCGAGGTCTCGGTGAGCACGTAGACTTGAGGCGTCATGGGCGCATGCCCTGCCAGCACGAGTTGTAGGTAGACGTTCGAACTCATGGCGTACTCCACCTCCAGGGCAACGCCGAGGGAGAGCCACGTGCGTTCCGTGCCTTCTGGGTTGCTGATGTTGCGTCCGGCTGCTGTCAGGACCCCGCCTTGAACCACGCCACAGGGACGCAACGTCCAGCTTTCCGCTTGGAGTCGTAGGGGGCAGGCCTGGAGATGGCCCGTGTAGAGTCCGAAAGCCGCCACTTCGGAGTCGTCGAAGATGTCACTGCGGAGCAGGTTCACTCCCAGGCTGATCGCTGGCGCCCAATTTGGCCCCCCTTCGCTGCGGAACGACCAAGCTGCTGTGCCGCCCCAGCTCATTCGGAGATCGACCGGGAGCGCGCTGAGGGCACCCACGCTCAGCGCACTGTGCCAGGTGAGCGGTGTGGTCGGCAATGGGTCTGGAGCGTCGTAGTAGCTGGGAGTGGTTTCCGGCGGTTGGGATTCGGGCGGAGTTTCGTCTGGGGGACGGGTCAGTGCTTCTGGATCGATACCTAGGGCTGCCGTCAGGGCCAGTGCCTCCAGCACGTCACGACACTCGGAGGCCCTGACGTAGCGAGGTTCCGAGATCAGGCCGTCACGCACGATTTCCAAGCGCCCGAGAACGCTGTCGCCGCCTGGTTGAAGGTCCACCTTGAGTCGAATGGGGGCGTCGTCGGTCTGGGCGCGGCTGACACGTCGTGTGCGCGCTTGCAGCGCACCCCAGAACGCCGTCTCAGCTGGGCATTCCTGGGGCGCGGAGTAGTCGACAGCCACCTCCAACACGCCATCGGAGGCCCGGGCGCGTCCCGTGAACGAGAGGCCGAGAGCCAACGCGATTGCCAGAACCCAACGTACCACTGCCTCCCAACGTCTCTCATTCCTTGTTCTGGTGCAAGCCGCACGCTGGGGCTCAGTACCGCGCCTGGAGCCCAGGGCGCCCCAGTCGGACAAATGCAGCAGGCGGCGCTCGCATCGTTGGGGGACGGGTCTCAGCATTGCGATTTGTTTGAACGCGGAGGGGTGCGAAGGGCACACCTTCGCACAATGCTGCGTGTTCGCTCATCGCTTATCGTTGCGGCCCTGCCACTGTGGCTCGCGTCCTCCGCCCTGGGGCAAGGTACCGAGACTTCGGCGCGGCCCGTCGCTGTTGTCGGCGGTCCCATCTGGGTGAAGGTGGACGCCTCGCTGTACCAGGTGGATGAGTCCGCAATTCGGGTAGCCATCGCCAAGGAATTGGGCGTCGCAATCAGCAGCGGTGAGGCAGGCGCGAAGACCCGTGCCTCGGTACTCATCGGAAGCGACGGCAACATGGTGGTCAGCTACGAAGACGAGTCCGGGCGTCGGCTGATCAGAGCGATTGAAGCCCCCAAGAATCCAGCCGAGGTGCCAGAGGCCGCTGCGCTGCTGCTCGGAAACCTCGCCCGAGACCAGAGCAGCGCGCTGCTCGAGGAACTTGCGCCGACCTCGGTTCCCAACCTCGAGCCTGCGAAGCCACAGCCCGCGAAGCCGGAGGCGCCACCGCCCGAAGAAGAAGAAAAGCCGCCAGCGACTTCACCGGTCGAGGAAACGATTCCCGAACTGCGGAGCGCTCCTTTGAACCTGGCGTTGGTTCACCCCGTCAATACGGTCCCATCTTCCGAGGAGCATCGCATCGCTGTCGACCTCAGCCTGTTCTACAGCCGCGTAGGTGCGATCGATGCGTTCGCTGTCAGTGGTGGGGTGGTGCAAGCCGAGCGCTACAGCAACGGACTGACCGTCGCCGGAATCGGCAACGTGACTCGTGGCGACGGGCACGGATTGTCGGCAGCAGGGCTATTCAGTGTGCGTGGCGATTTCACTGGGCTCTGTGTGGATGGGGCCTTCACCAAGCAGCACGGTCGATTCGTCGGCCTCCAGGCAAGCGGCGTCGTGAGCGTGCGGCAGGGGCAGCTCGAGGGCGCGTCCGTCACGGGTGCGGTTGGAGCCTCGGAAGGGGACGCGACGGGGATGCTCGCCTCGGGCGTCGTCAACCTCCATCTGGGTGAGTTGGAAGGCGCTCAGTTTGCGGGCGCACTCAACGTCCAGGAGGGGGCAGTGGCGGGGGCTCAGTTCGCCGGGGCTTTGAACGTGCAGGACGGCGCATTGAGTGGTGCTCAGGCGGCGGCCGCGGCCAACGTCACCTCGGGAGATGTTGATGGTGCGCAGTTCGCGGCGGCGAACGTGGCAGGGGACGTCACTGGCGTGCAAATCGGCATCGTCAACGTCGGTGCTCGGGTGCGCGGTTTGCAGCTTGGGGTCGTCAATTGGGCGCAGGAGGTGGACGGCGCATCCGTCGGCGTCGTCACCTACAGTGGCAAAGGCAGAACGCAGCTCGTCGGATGGTTCGACAGCGAGCGCCCCCTGAACGTCGGTGTGCGCTTCTACACCGGCCCGCTCTACGCGATGCCGAGCATCGGCCTGCGCCGTCGCGGCGGGGCTGACGAATACGCCCCCGGGTTCTCATTGGGTGCGCGTTTACCTTTGGGGCGCCTGTTCGCGGACCTCGACGTGAACTATTCGACGCGAGCGCCCGATTTCCAGTTCGACGAACACAACATCGACCTGCGCTACCGAGGCCTCGTGGGCTACGAGGTGATCGATGGGGTGGCTCTCTTCGCAGGCGGCGGGGTTCTGCACCACATGCAGACCGATTCGGGTCAGGGTGACACGTTCGACCCGATTTTCAGCGGCGGCGTGCAACTCTTTTAGCTTTGTGACGCGGAAATGCCGAGTCTTCCCCGTGGTTTGCATTTTTGCACGAGTCGAGATGAACGGAGCAGGGCCTTGCGGGAACCAGCCATGTCACCCTTGTCGAGAATGGACTCTGCGGTTCGATGACGCTACCTCACCTCGGAACAGCGATGCGCTCACTGACCTGGCGGCGACCCAGCGAGGCTGACACACTGCTGGGTCGTCTAGCGCGCGGCGAGCCGGCGGCCGTGGGCGAGGTCTACGACCTTCATCACGAGGCCGTCCGTGCCTTTGCGATGCGTCTGTTGGGTGATGTGGCGGGCGCCGAAGACTTGGTGCACGAGGTGTTCATTCGCCTGCCGAAACTGATCGGCAAGTTTCGAGGGGAAGGCTCGCTGCGGTCGTTCCTCACCGGCATTGCTGCCAACCACGCGCGGCACCACATTCGAAGCGCTCGTCGACGGCGTGCCGCGAGTGAGCGTATGGGGCACGCCCAGCAGATGGCACCCACACGGCCAGACAACCCGGAGGAGAATGCCGGCAACCGTCGCCTGGTCGAAGCGCTGAACCAAGCCCTGGACCAACTGCCCGATGCGCAGCGCGTCGCATTCGTGATGTGTGAGGTGGAAGAGCGCACGGCTGCCGAGGCGGGTTCGATCCTCGGTGTGCCGGAGGCCACCATGCGCACCCGTTTATTCCACGCCCGCAAGCGTTTGCGCGCTCTGTTGCAGGGGGTCGTGGCATGAGTCGGGACGACCAGCTACGACAAGCCGCGCGTGCGATGCGGCAAGAAGTCCGAGGCGAGAACAACGGCTCTGGCTTCACGAGGGCGCGCATCATGCGCACGCTGCAGAAGCGACGCAAGCGGACGGGAGTGGCCTGGATCCTCGTGCCATCGTTGGGCATCGCGCTGGGAGGGACGGCTTGGGCATCGGCGACAGGCAAACTCCCGGTATTGGTGGAGCGAGTCGCGGTGCTGCTCTCCATGCCTCAGCACGAGGTTACGGCCTCGAAGGGGCGAGACGTCCCGCCGCCCGTGGTGTCGCGTCGCCAGTCGTCTCGGACGCTCCTCGAAGACACTCCGGTGCCGCAGGTGCAGGAGGTCGAAGCGCCGCTGGAGCCCGTCCTCGAGGTAACACCGACGCCATCATCCGTCGCGGCAACGCCGCCGCGGGTCGAGCACGGCAGCGTCGTCGCTCGGCTTCCAATTCCCAAACAGATACCGCTGGACGTTGCCCCAGCGCCCGATCCGGAGTTGCGTGCCTTTCGCTCGGCACACGGCACTCATTTCGGGGGAGGCAGCGCGGCGGCCGCGCTCTCCGCCTACCGGGACTACCTCGCAGCGTATCCGTCGGGTCGTTTCGTGCCAGAGGCACGCTACAACATCGCCCTGAACTTGGTCCGTCTCGGACGTTTCCACGACGCCAAGGCGGCGCTCGAACCCTTTGCCGACGGGGCATTCGGCGAGTACCGCCGCCAGGAGGCTCGTGAGCTGCTCGACGCCCTGTCCGCGAAGGTTGCTGAGCAGCACGTCATGCAGCCCTGAGCGGCCCACATCGTCAGCCTTGTGATAGGGGCTTCCTTCCGACGGTATGCCGTGTCAGGTTCGGTAGGCCAGATGCGGGTGCTCTGCTGTACGATCGCGGCGTTCAGCGCCATTGTCTTCACCACAGGGTTGTTGTGTGCGGAACAAGCGGAGGCGCGATCGCCGACCAAGCAGGTGCAGCCCTCGCAGGCCGAGCCCGTGCAGGCGCAACCCGAGCCCGAGAGCACTCCGTCATCCGCTGTGGCAGTTGCTCTCGAGTCGACGAGCGCCGTTCCAGTCGCGACCTCGACGCCCATGCCTCAGTATGCCTACGGCGACCCTCCCGTGACGCTCGTCGGTCCCTGCCCGTGTCGCGAACGGAAGCTCGCTCGCAAGCGACGCTGGCTGGAGCTTTCATTCGGAAGTGCTCAGAAGTTCTTCGGGCAGAGTGTTTCGGATCCGACAGGCATCATCCGCAAGCGCACTATCCCCGTCACGACGGTCAGTGTTTTCGGTGAATGGCTCTTCCACCCCTACTTCTCCGTCATGGCGCTTTTCGACTTGCCGTTGGAACCTCGTTCGACGTTGAACGATGGCCAGCTCCAGCAAGAGTACGTTCCCCCGTCGATCAGCGGGGGCATTCGCGCCACGGCGATTCAAGCGTACATTCTCGAAGATACGTTGGTCGAAGGCCAATTCGCCGCACTCGTCGGTTCGACCCTGGCGGACATCGGCGGTGATGCGGTGTTTCCGACTCTCGGGTGGCGCTTGCACCTGCGCGACGACAAAGGCTTGACCCTGTATGCGGGCACGACCTTCGAGTTCCGCCTCAACCGCATCGCGTTGATCTACGGCGTGGGTCATCGGTTCTAAACCCAGCGCTCGGCCCAGTTGAGCCAAGCGCTGGCAATGGAGCAGCCCGACGGCTGAGACATCACCCTGTGAAGACGCCCGGGAGCCTCACGCCAAGGGCTCTTGGGCTTCGGAACAGGTCGACACGGCCGAGCAGCGGGGTTGGTGTGCGGTTTCTCAGCTCCACGCTCGTCAGCGGGGGGCGATGTCTTTGCAGCAGCGGAAGCCCAAGTGGTAGCTGCGGTGACTCTCGTCGTCGTCGATCCGCGTGGTGTGCCAGTTCTTTGCGCGCCAACGACAGTCGTCGGGGTGCGTCGCTTCGTTGGCAAAGATGAACCAACTGCCTTTCATCTCCGTCCAGCCGTGGCCGCCCAATTCCGACGGCTCGAGGGGCAAGCTCATGTGTTCCGCGACATTGCCGTGCTGGTCGTAGACGCCCAGTGCGCTCCTGCATTCGGGAAAGGCGCCCGTGGGGTAGGTGTTGCTGCCGCAGTTTTCGAACGAAGCATCGGTGCAGCGGGCTCCTTTCTTGGAGCTGGTGGCGCACAGTTCGTGGTGTTGCTCGGCGCCATAAGCCCAGAGCACCTCACGAGTCTCGTTGTGCTCGTGCTCCATGAACAGGCGCTTCTCTTTCCATTGGCTCGGCGCGTAGCGCTTGGGAACGCGATCGAATCCGTAGTCGACCTCCGGTGCGAGCGGACGAGCAGCGCAAGCACCCTCCCACTCGTGGGAGTCACACAAGCGCTTGCCGAGCGCTGCACAGATGGCCGCCGCCTCGGATGCGCGCGCCCACACCACCGGATATTCGCACGGCTCGTTGGGAAATTCGTACTGGTCGATGCACACTCGGGCGTTGGCTTCGCTCTGCCCACTGTTTACTTCGTACACCGGCACCATGTTGGGCGCCGAGCAACGCGGGTGTCCGCGTGAGGGCTGAACGGACTGTCGCCGTTGGCGGCATTGCGTCTGGGTCATGGCTGCGCGACTCACATCGGGGTTGCCGTACCCGATCCTGCCCGAGGCTTCGAAGATTCTGCGGATGGTGGCCATCGCTTCGGGTCGCATTCCTTGGCCTTCGAGCAGCGCCAGGATGTCTCGCTGTTGTTCCGCAATGGATACCTGGTGCAGGTCCACCAGCTCGTGTGCCGCGGGCTCCACGGCCGTTGGAATTGGCCCGGAAGGGTCCGCCGTCGTCGGCGGCTCGGGTGCCGGCTTTCGAGGAGTCGGCGCCGCCTCGTCCGAGTCATGTTCACAAGCCGGCAACAGAAGGCATGCTGCTGCCGTCAAGCGCCACAATGTCCTGCTTGCGTTCGAGTTGCCGATGCCGATTGCCAATACGCGGTCGACCATCGCCGTGCACGCTGGCGTCGTCAAGCTCATCGCGCCAGCACGCGCCCCGAGGGACCAAGGCTTGGCGTTTTGACGGCTTGCTCGGGACCCCAAATAGGTGAAGGGGCAGCGCTGGGAACTGCGCTGCCCCTTCGGCTCGACGGAGAGTGGTAGGCTCGGAACCGATCTAGAAGACCAGAGACCGGTTCTCAGTCCGCGGGCCAAGGATCTTCCGGAATGAACACCGTGTCGGGTTCGGGTTCCGGAACGCTATTGTCGATCATGACGTCGATGAGTTGCTCGACCAGGGCGATGTCGAAGTCGATGTCCGTGTCCTGCACCTCTTCGTTGTAGTCGTCGAGGGCCGCCAGCAGCGCCGTCAACTCGGCAATCGACTGCGTCGGGTCCATCTCGTTTTCGTGGTAGGCGGCCACCGCTTGCTCGATGCCGACGAAGACGTTGAGCATCACGAAACTCTTG
>JBNKZR010000254.1:0-11012 GCA_050301735.1 Polyangiaceae bacterium
TGCGCGGTGTTCCGCGACAAACCCGCGCCTTCATCGGAGCTCCGAGACCCTCGATGTGCAACTTCACCGGCGCGCCCTTCTCGCTCAGATATGTCTGCTCGAGGGATTCGGGCTCATCGACATCGCCAACGTCATCGTTGCGCGGCGTTGGCTTAGCGGGGGCATTGGGACCTGCGGTGCACAGTGCCTTGAGCGCCGTCACGCTCTTGCTGTCGAGAGCGGTGAACTTGATGCCAAACTGCCCGCCGGCATCGTCACCCTGGCGCCATGCAACGGCCCCCTCGACCAGCACCTCTTTGCCATCGCTTTCGAAGCGCAGCACCAAGGGGGTACCGACATCCGGCAAATAGCGGGTGCGCACCTGCATTCCGCGTCCGCTGACCTCAATCGATTCGGCCTCGAACGGGGGCAGGTCGCCCTCTTTGCCACAGATCTCGACCCGGGTCTCGAGTTCAATTCGGCGCACGTGAGGCGCCCGGCGGTCTTGGTTTTCCGTCTGCATAGGCTGCTCCGTCTTCGACTGTTGAGCCGAAGGGTGTGATCGGGACTAGGCCGGCAGCCCCAGCTGGGCCAACTTTTCGCGGAACGGGCCCACACAATCGTCAGGAAGGTCGTATTCGCCAGCGGACTCCGTATATTGGGGCCAGATGGCGCTATCCATCAGCGTCCGTTCCGCCGACGCCAGCACCCCTTCCATCACTCTCGACCTGCCCCGCATCGTGATCGGGCGCAGTGCCGGCAGTGAGGTACGTTTGCCCGATCCGAGTGTGAGCCAACGCCACGCGTCGATCCGCCAACGGGGCAAGGATTACATCGTGCTCGACGAAGGCTCCACCAACGGCACCTTCGTCGGTCCCGTACGCTTATCGCGGGGCACCCCACGCGTGCTGCAATCGGGAGATAGGATCCGGGTGGGTCGGATCTGGTTGGAGGTCACCATCGACCCCACTCTTCCGGCAAGTGATGCGCAATTGACGAAAGAGCTGGCCCTCCGACTGGTCGCGGGAGCTCTCGACGCGGAGGGCCAACCAAGCGCTCCCACGATCAAGATCACGTCCGGACCCGATGCTGGCGCCGAACTGGTACTGCGGGAGTTTCAACAGGCCTACGTCCTGGGTCGGAGCCCCTCGTGCGACTTGCCGGTCACCGATCCAGACGCGTCGCGGCGTCACCTGCAGTTTCAGCGCGTCGGCGCTGACGTGCTGGTCGAGGATTTGGGCTCCAAGAACGGCAGCCTGATGGACACGGAGGCGCTCACCCGACGCACTCGCTGGAAGCCAGGTCAGATCCTAGGCTTCGGGCAGACCTCGCTGGAACTCGAAGATCCGCTCGCTCTGACCCTCTCGGAGATCGACGCGGTACCCGACGAAGTCGTAGACGAAGCCCACGATCCTCCCGACGACCTCGACGAGGAGGCCGAGGAAGAACTCGTCGTGGCAACCGGGGGCAAAGCGGCCCCTATCGTGGAGAAGCCCAAGGGAGCGTCCGCGGCGAAACCAAAGGACCTCACGAAGAGTTCGTGGAGCACCGTCGACATGCTGATCGCGCTCATCGCCGTGGCGGTCATCGGTGTCAGCATCGCCGGCATCCTTTGGCTGATGCGCAGCTAGCGCGGTGCCCATCTCGCCTTGGGCACCGTGCCTTCGTAGCCGGTTGTCAGTTCGCTGCCCCCGCGGCGGCGGGTGCAGCGGCATCGGGACCAGCGTCAGCCGACGCCGTAGCTACGTCTTTGGGCTGAGCCGACGCGGTCGACGACGTCGTGGCTTGCGCTGCGGCAGACGTCGACCCTTTCTTCTCTTCCGTCTTCTTCTCCCGTGGTCCCTGATTGTAGCCGCGCGGCCGGTATTGCGGGTCCACACCCTCGTGCTTCTTGCCGTTCTTGACCATGTCGTTGACCAGGTACGCGAGCCAAGAACCCGGATGTTCCTTCGCCAGAGCCTGCAGTCGCTCTTTGTATCGCTCGAAAGCTTTCTGGTCCCAAATGCATTGCAGCGCCAAGGCGATCATGAACTGTTGGTTCGGGCCCAGCTTGAAGCCATTTTCGTAGTGGGGCCATGCCTCGTCGACGCGCTCCATGCGGCACAGAGTATCTCCGTAGTAGATGTTGCCCATCGGCCAGTCCGGCGCGAGTTCGAGCGCCCTCTTGTTCTCAACCAAGCGCTCAGGCAAATGGCCGCGTGCGCCCAACATCACTCCGTAGTTGAGGTGCGCTTTGGCGCTGTTGGGCACGGCCTTGACGGTGGCCTCCCAGAACTTCAAGTCGTTCTGGTAATCTAGAGCGTGCATGCGGCCACGGGTCGCTTGAAAGCCAAAAAAGAGAACTGTCGCCGCCAAAGCAAGGCGCCGCCCCCGTTCTTGGCTACCCCACCGGTTCCACAACCAAGTGAAGGCCCAGCCGAGCAACAAGGAGCTCCCGAGAACTGGCACGTACCAGAGTCGCTCTGCCCGCACCGTCGGCAACGCCAGCAGGATGTTCGATTGCGGGAAATAGGTCAGTGGGATCCACATCACGCCGACGGACAACACGGCAAGTCCCCTGAGCCTGGGCGACAGCCAAGTAAACCTCGACGGATCTGGTGCCTCGACGAAGCTCCCCTCTCGGGCCAGAGCCTCCGAGGACCAAGTGCGCAGTTGGTAGCGCCTCCGAAACTCCAGCCACACCCCACGCGCCCAGACTGCGACGGCCAACAGCGGCGGGACCACCAGCAGCAGCGCGCCGAGCACGATCTCGAACGAGAACAGCTTCTTGGGGACCGGCTCTTGCGGGAAGGAGTAGTCCCCACTGAGCTGCCACGGGAAGACGATCTGAATCAGGCTACGAAAATAGACACGCAGCGCACCAGCAACTCGATACAGAGGCTCCGCGGGCGCCAAGGGATTGTTTATCGGATCCGTCGCAAACTTGGGCTGCTGAAACCAACGCAGGAACTCGTGCAGCGCCCACTTGAGCCAGGGCGCGCTATTGGGCAGAGGTTTCTGCAAGTCGTCCGGCAGCTTGACCGGGAAGTAGTAGCGCCGGAAGTAAGCGTATCCGATGACCGCGGTGGCCGCGCCCAATGCCACAGTCGCGAAGCGCAACCAACGCCGTGGACGCTGCGGATGAACGAGCGGGGATGCCACGAGCGCGGCCCATCCGACGATAGGCGTGACGCTCAGGGTGCTCTCTTTGCACAACAACCCCAAGAACAGAAAGACGGTCGTGGACAGCGCGGCCGCATGCCACGGCAGATTGATCGCCCAAAGACACAGCAAGATGAACATGCCGCCGAGAACGTCAGCCAGGCCCACCACTCCGGAGATCGCCTCCGTCACGATCGCGGCACACGCCAGCGCCAACCCTGCAAACCAGCCCGCTTTGCGGGAGCGTAGCCAACGAGCGGCAACCACCGCCAGTAGCGCGGCGTTGACACCGTGGATGAGCACGTTGACGAAGTGCGGTACCCACGCGTGGTGCTTGACGTGCCAGACAAGACGCCAGATGACGTTCGGCAACGGACGGTAGCTGCCGATCGTGCGCTCTGGCGGCAAGCCCCAGAAGTCTCGACGGAAGACGTCCCAAAAAGGGAGCTCGTTGCCGTTGACGTAGGGGTTGGCGAGCAGCGCCTCTTGCTCGTCGAAGATGAAGTTGGTGTAGAAGCTGCGCGTGTAGATGAGCACCGTGATGACGGCCAGGGCAGGGAACACCACGCCAAAGCTCAGTGGCTGTCGAACGTAGGCGACCAGAGCATCCCAGACCACGATGCGAGCCCGCGTCACTCGCTCCGTCCACGTTGGAGAAGCGGCGGGCACGGGCGCGCGACGCCCCGCCTCCTCTTCGGCATGGGTCGGCGCTGCCTCGTCGGTTCCTCCAACCGCCCCGCTGGTGGAGTCGCGGGGCGCGGGCGAAGCGCTCGGGTCGGAATCGCGGTCAGCCATCTGAGGCCGGTTATAACCCGAGCGGTGGGCCTGGATGCAACGTTCGCCACCCGGCAAAAAGCCTGGAAAACGAACCTTTTCGAGGGGATCACGCGGCGTAGGTGTTGCCAACTCGGCGGCCCTGTGGGACGGGTCGGGCGCACGCATGCCCAGTGAGCCCCATTTCGACGGCTGCGAGATCGTCAGAAAACTGCGGTCGGGACCGGCAACCGACTGGTACCTCGGCAAGCAACGCTCGCTGGGCAGAGCGGTCGTGATCAAGGCACTCAGCCCCAACGTGTTGCCCGAGTCGCCCTTCGCGGGCCCGCTAGCCCGTGAGGCGAAGCTGCTGGCGCAGTTGCAGCACAAGAACATCGTGCAGCTGTACGAGTTTGCCCAGCGACCCAAGAGCATGTGGTTGGTGCTGGAGCACGTCGACGGCGCCTCGCTCGAAGAGTTGCTCGAGGCCTCGCCGCGCCTGGCGGTACCTGCCGCGCTCGCGATCACCATGCAGCTCGTCGCGACGCTGGGATACGTTCACTCGCGAGGCGTCGTCCATCGCGACGTGCACCCGAAGAACATTTGGGTCTCGCGGGAGGGCGAGGTGAAGTTGAGCAACTTCTTTCTCGCCGCGGAGCATTCCACGCCCTCCCCGCCCGAGCTCCTGGAAGCGGACAGCGGTTTCGAGTCCCCTTCCTACATGTCGCCCGAGCAATTGCTCAGTGAGGCCCCCGATCCGCGCAGCGACCTCTTCTCCGTTGGTGTGATCCTGTACGAGATGATCACGGGGCATCGACCCTTCGATGCCTCGGACACGCGCACGACGACCCAACGCATTCGGCACGAGCCACCGCCCAACATCAGCCAGTTCGCCCCCGACACACCACCGAGCGTGGAACGAGTGATACTCCGCGCACTGCAGAAACTACCGGCGGACAGGTTTCAAGATGCCGCCGAAATGCTCGTGATGCTCGAGGCGGCCTGGGCACAGTACGGCAACCCGGACGCACGCGAGATGATCCTCGATGAGCTCAGCGCGCGACAGCTCATCACGAGAACCACCGTCGTGCGCCAGGCGCGGCCGGTCGCGAAAGAACAGGGCAGCACCCTGCTGCGGGCTACGGGGGTGTACTCGGCATGTTTCGCGCTGCTCGCCGCTGGCGGGGCACTCATCCAGGGGCTCTCCGAGCGTCGCGAGAGCGTTGAACCCACGGAACGAGGCGTGCTCGAGCTGGCTCCGGCAAACGCGGGCTACCTCTCTTGCCTCGTTAACCCTTGGGCACATATCATCGTCGATGGCCAGCGCGTGGCAACCACGCCGTTCGCCACCCCCATCCCCCTTCGGCCCGGTACGCACTACGTCAAGCTGGAGCACCCGAACGCGCCGGTGGAACAGCGCGTGCTGGACGTCTCACCAGGGCAGCGGATCACGCTGGAGGTGCAAATGCAGCTCTCGCCCGCGGCGCCCGAGCCCGAACCCGACCTGATGGCGCCCCCGCAGGACGCGGGCCCACCGTCACCCTGATTGACACGGGACTCGCCCCTGACGCACGTGGTAAGCTGCCGCCATGCGCGCGCTGCGACTGGATCGCTTCATCGTCGCCGCCTCGGCGCTACACGTAGCGGTCTTGGCGCTGGGGCTACTTCTGGCCCCTGGTACGCGCGTCGGAGTTACGTCAACGCCCACACCTGCGGACGAAACCTTCGTCCATCACGTGGAAGTCGACGTGGTGGCGCTGAAACTGGAGGATGCGCCACCGGCGAACGGCAGCATACCGGACGCCGAAGCGCCGCTCTCGAGCGTTGGCACGGCGACGGGTTCGAAGGCCACGAACACCTCCGGCAACGAACCGGCGCCCGGCGCTCACGTCAGCCAGCCCCCCAATGCGCGGCCAGTGGGTTCGCCAACTGCCGCTCGAAACGAAGGCGCAGCCGCCAGCGCCAGTCCGCACAGCCTCTACTCCGCTGGCACGCCGAGCGGCTCCCCCGAGCCCGCCGGCGCGGCCAACGCCGCCACCACTGCAACCACGCCAACTCAGTCGCCCACAATTCAGTCCCCCTCCCCCGGCGACTCCGCCCAAGGCGAGCACAAGTCGCTGAGCTTGGCCGACATGGGATTCGGCAAACCGACGCCATACGCGCTCGGCCCCGATGTGCCTGATAGGTTATCGTTCGCCGAGAACAATCTCGAGCGCAGCATGGCACAGGCGACCCTCGACGAGGACCGCGCGATCGGGCTCGGCTCTCACGCGCTAGTCACCCAGACCATCAATCAGGTCGCCACGGGGCTGGCGCCTCCACGGGGCAAGGCGCGCCTGAGCGTGTACGCCGACGCCAAAGGAAACGTCACGGCAATCGACGTTCTGGAGGCCAACGGGGGCTTCGATAGCTGGCGCAAGGTGGCGGAGCAAGCTCTGACCGCCCTACTGGGGAAGCGTCTTTCGCACCAGCTCGGGCACCCGACGCGCATGCTCTTCGAGGTGGAATCGAAGGTGCAGCTCCCCAGTGGCCGAGCCCCAGGAGCGAACGTCACTGTGCTGGGTATCCCCATCGAGTCGTCAGGAGACGACGAATCCACCCAGGTCAAGATCCTCAGCCCAGAAGTGAAGATCGAAATGGTGGAGGTCCTCGATCCCGCATCGAGCGGCGGCGACAGCGTCAAGGTACCCGTGCCGATGATCAAGATGACCATTTTGGGTGTGGACGGCGATCTGGTCGACATCGCCGCACCAGGCCGGCAAGTGGTCCACACTCGCCTCGTGAAGCAAGACGTGCTCTGAACGCGCGTTCGTCGCTCGGCTCACCCCGCCCGTTGACGAGTGCGAACCGGAATACTGCCTTTACGAAGTTTACGCAGCGCTCAACTCGGACATCTCCCCAGTGACCGTCTGAGCGTTCGATGAATGCCCGAAACGCTCGACGGGCACGCCAAACGCCTGACACAACGACACCAGCAGGCGATTGTTGGGATAGTACTGGCTGCCTTTCTGCGCTCGGAGATCGATGCTTCGACCCATGGGAAAGATGCCGCCGCAGCCACCCGCCAACACCGTCGGGATGTTGCGTGAGCTGTGGCGCGCCGGGTCGCCCATGTCGCTCTGAACCAGCACGAAGCAGTCGTCGATGATGCCGCCTTCATCCAAGCGCTGGAGCAAGCGAGCTACCTGGGCGTAGCTGTGGCGATTCTGCAGAGCCAGGGCACTCCAGGTTTCGCGCCGGTCTGGGCCCCTGGAGTTGCGCGCGACGTAACGATGCGCGACGCCTTGGTGCACGTCGTCCGGATAACCCACGTACAGATCCGTGCGCGTCAGATCCGCCAGCATCAAGCTCGCAAAACGCGTCAGATCGCAGGCCATCGCTCTAGCCAGCAAGTCGACGAGTAGGTTGGTGATGGTCTCGAAATAGGGTTCACCGGCTCCGTAAGACTCGAGCCTGGGGAACTGAGCGGTGTCGGGGCGGGCAGGCGCCGCGCACTTTCGACTCGCCGGCGAGATGCGCTTCTCGATCTCGCGCAATGCCGTGGCGTGTTGTTCCATCTTACTGCGCTCGGTGGCGGGAACCCGAAACGACAACGTCGAAAGGTCTTTGCGAACCAAGTCGAGCACGCTCTGCCGACGGCGGCGGCGTGCTGCCAGCTCCTGTCGTCCTTTTTTCGTCAGAGGTGCACCGAACAACTCATCGAAAACCTGCACCGGATCGATCCATTTGGGCACGGGAATGCCACCTCGCGAGTAGCTGATGTTCGCGCCCAGCTCCGTCTTGTCGTTGCCGACGGCGAGGGTGACGCTGGTGTGGGGCGTGGTTCTGCCGAGCATCTTGTCGACGGCGAGAAACTGGTCGATGGACGCGTTCTTGCCAGTCACACCGCTGCCCGTGAGGATCACCCGCGATGCGTCGTGACCGACGGTACCCATCTCGATGCCCGCCGCCAAATCGAGTCCGTCGATGACGAGCAGGTGCTCCCTGAAGCTCCGTCCAAAACGCTCCGGCGAATCGAAAGGCGCGAGCGAGCACTCATCGTAGCGAATGTCGAAACCCGGACCTGGCTTCCAAAGCTCGTAGGCGCAGCCGTGCGGAGCGTACACGCCGATGAAGCGCAAGGGCCGCTCCGGCTGGCTCGCGACTGACGCAATCTCATCGGCCCAGGCTTTCGTAGCGCTGAGGCGCGTCGCGAGCGCACCGGCGCCGAGAGCCATCAAGAAGTGTCTGCGGTCGTACTTCATCGTGCCTCACTCCGCCGCTCGTCAGCGTCTCGATAGACGAACAAATCGCTCGCTGCGTAGGCAACGAGGATCTCGATCAGGCTACCACGCTTGTCGGCGGGGAGCTCCCGCACGACCTGCATGAACGCCGCCTCCACCTCGGGGTCATGCTGGGCGCTGAAGTAGCGAAAAGCTTGGCGCGCGAAGCAGTCGGAAGTCTTGGGATTGTTTGCCAACCAAGTCGACAGCTGAGCGGCGCCGTCGAACGTCAAACGCTCGCCCTGGAGCGGCAACTCGGCGTGGGTGTTCACGGGGCGCCCCGAGTCCTCGGTTCTCGCCTTGCCCGCAGCATCAAACCCTTCCAGCGCGTAGCCAAGGGGATCAATCACTTGGTGGCAGGATCGACACTGGGGATCGGCCGTGTGCTGGACGAAGAGTTCACGGGTCGAAGTACCTGGCTTGGGCGCTGGCATGACGACTTCGATGCCGAGCTCCGCCGGACGCGGCATCTTTCGGCACAGGACTCGACGAAGAATGAAGTCGCCCCGCAGCACAGGGCTCGTGCGGTTGGGCAACGAGTGCGCCGAGAGGAAGCTCGCGTGCTGTAGCACGCCTACTCGATCCGTCCCGCGCAGGGGCACGGCGGGACCGAATGCGTCGAGGCCGTAGTAACGCGCCATCGAGGGATCGACGGACGCGAACCCCGAGGCCAAGAGCGCCCCCACTGACGCGCCATGATGCACCATCACTTCGTCCACGAAGGCGCGAGTTTCTTCGATCATGTGGGGCTTGAGTTGCTCGTAGCGCGGATGCGCTTCGGGGTCTTTGGCCGTGCTGTCCAGTTCGTCGACCTCCAACCACTCGAGCGCAAATCGACGGAAGTGATGACGCGTCGAGCTGCGACCGAGAATGCGCCAAGCCTGCTCCTGCCGGACCTCGGGGGCATCTAGCTCGCCAGTCTCCGCCAACGCCAGCAGTTCCTCGTCCGGAGGGGCCCCACTCAACGTGTACGCCAGGTGCGCTGATATCTCGTATGGGGCGAGCTTGCGAACGCGGCTGGCGGCTCCAGCGCCCAATTCGGTCAGGTACAGGAAGTTCGGGGACTGAAGCAGTGCCGAGAGGGTGAGCTCGACTCCCTGGCGAAGTCCGCCGTCGGCCTTGCCCACCTCGAAGAGTTCGCTCAAGGCACTCGCCTCTCCGGAGACGAGAGGTCGACGCCAGGCGCGACGGCCCACACGGGAGATGAACGCATCTCGACAAGCCGCGCCGTCACAGTCGACGAAACGTTCGAGTCCCTGCTGCACTGCCTCCGCCGCGAGTTCGTCAGCCAGGCTTGCCCAACGCACCGCGGTCGTCGCTGGCATGGATTGCTCAGCGTTGGGGGTATACCCCTCCTGGCGCACGTCGGGCGGCAGCCGCTCCGCGAGCGAAGTCTCCAGCCCCAGCAGGTCGTGAACGGAGCGCTGGAGTTCGATGTTGCTCAAGCGCCGGACCCGAGCGGGCAAGAGCCTACCTTCTTTGGGCGCGACGTAGGTTTCGAGGGAGCCTTGTCGCGGGGCGCATCCGCCCATCGATCCCAGCATTCCGCTCGTCAATCCCAACAGGAGTGCGAGCGCCAACACGCGGACGCGAGCAGAGGCGCAGCGGGTCATCGAGCGGGCGCGGCTGCCGGCGCAGCAGAAGAAGTCGACGGCGCGCCGGCATTTGGCTTCGCGGCAGAGTTCGCAGGCGGGGCACTTGGCGCGGTTGCTGGTGCGCTGGCACTCGACCCAGTCGTCGGCACCGAAGCGCCGTCGACGGCCTCACCCGTTGCAGGCGCCGCCTTCGGGGGTACGAGATCCGGCACCGGCTTGCCCGGCTCCAGGAACATCAAGTCGTCGAGCCAGAACTCGATGGGCAACTCCTTACCATCGACCGAGAAGTTGAAGGACAGGAGACGCTCCGGGTCGAACTCGGCCTGAGCGCCCCAGCCACCCTGTTGCACGCGGTCCCAGCGGACGACGATCTGCTGCCAATCCTCCGACAGAGGAAAGCGGTAGCCGTGACTGTCCCAACACTTCTCTTTGCACGACCCCTCGTACTCCGAGGGCACGGTCTTGGGGTTTCCGATTTTTAGGTGAAGTGCCCCTTTGCCTTTGGCGCGAAAGGTCATGCCTTCGAACTTCGAGCCGTTGAAGGGGCACTTGACGCCTGCGTTCACCCAACGCGTCGTGGTTCCCCAGACGACGCCCCAATCGCGAAAGCCATCGGCCTTGCCGTGCAGGGCAAAGCGATTCTCCATCGTCGCTTCTTCCGCAGGTAGCGCAGTGGCCTTGAAGTCGCCCACCTCGGGAAAGACCGTTCCTTGGGTCTCGTCGATCGCAACGTACCACCAGCCCTCGCGCTCGAAAGCTTTGAACAGCTGATTGTTCGTGTCTTCAAAGTCCTCGATCAGAACCGTTTCGGAAGCTGGCGCCGCCTTGGCGCAAGGACCACTGGGTTGTTCCTCTGGTGCCTCCGCGAGCGACGTCTGCTTGGTCTCGAAGGAGGCACCTTCCCCGCCAAATACGGCGGGTTGCTCGCCGCTCCCCGCGCAGGCGGCCGCAAAACATGCGGCGCCCCCGATGGCGAGCAAAGAGATTGAAGAGTTGCCGGATCGTGAGGTCGTACGCATGGCGCCCATTATGGGAAGAACGACGCGTCACCGTCAAAGAACGGCTCAATCCATGGAGCACAAACCGGGCTCAGTCCAGCCACGCAATCAGCGTGCACCCCGATCCTCGAACTGGACTCGAGTTTCACCGGCAACCCGCGCGCCGTCCTCGGTGCGGAGCCCAACCTCGGGAGCGCCCCCAAAACGACGCACGCGGGGGCCAGGACATCGCCGTCCGAGAATCCGGGCAACGCCGTCAGTCGGGCACACCTTCGTCGCTCACC